>JAFOKO010000103.1 GCA_017419715.1 Oscillospiraceae bacterium
ATGCAGGGGGACGGATTCTTCGACTTCGCTTGCGCTTCGCTCAGAATGACAGAGACGAATGCAGGGGGACGGATTCTTCGACTTCGCTTGCGCTTCGCTCAGAATGACAGAGACGAATGCAGGGGGACGGATTCTTCAACTTCGCTTGCGCTTCGCTCAGAATGACAGAGACGAATGCAGGGGACGGATTCTTCGCTCCGCGCAGAATGCCACTTGTTACTTGTCACTTGTCACTTGTTACTTGCCACTTGTCACTTGTCAATATTTATAGAATGGAGGTGCAGACATCCAATGAAGGTAACAACGAAACGCAATTCCGTGTGGGTGTGGTTGTCTGCACTGATTCTTTTTGTGTTTGTGGTGGCGTCGGTCATTGTTTTGTATGACCGGCTGGGCGGGTATCTGCTGGACGACTACGGCGCGATCTCTCTGCTGGACGGTCGTATGACCGGCGTGGCGGGGACGAATGCCGGGGCACAGGCGGGTTCTTCCGGCGGTGCAAATTCCGCCTCCTCTGGGGATCATTATTCGAAGGTCCCCGGTGTCGGCAAGATCATCACCGACCCGAAGCCGACTGCCCCCGCAAGCAATTCCGGTTCTAACTACAATTCCAATCCATCTTCCAACCCCGGCGCCGCGTCCAATTCCGGCGCTGGCTCCACGGGCACGCAAAACGGCCAGTGGAACCCTGGCTTTGAGGCGGGCGACGAGCAGGGCGTCTGGGGCACGGAGACCAAGGTGGATATTTTCCGCATCTCCTATGAAAACAACGAACAGAAGGTCACGGTCAACAGTGACAACGGCGACAAGCTGATCGCCCCGGGGACGGAAAACTCCTACACTTTTAAACTGAAAAATACGGGTAATGTCGCGCTGGACTACACTTTAGAGCTGGACGCCTATGTTACCCCGGAAAATATACGCATCCCCATTCAAGCCAGACTGAACCGCTATGACGGCACCTGGATCGTCGGCGACCAGGAGCACTATGCGGAGGTCTCCGTCCTGGATAACGCCTCGGACAAAGACACCCTGGCAGCAGGGAAGTACACCTACTACACCCTGGACTGGCAGTGGCCCTTTGAGAGCGGCGACGATGCCTGGGATACGCACCTGGGCGACCTCGCGGTGGATCAGGACCTGGTGTTCACCATCGAGATCAAGACTACAGCGGAGGCCGATGTGAATCCCAGCTCCGGCGGCGGCATCACGCCGCCCTACACCGGCGACGATTCCAGCTTGACGCTGTGGATCATACTTGCTGCCAGTTCCTTTGTCGTGATCCTGCTCCTTCTGTTCTACCGAAGTGCAGACAAGCGGCAGCGTGACGCGGAAGCAGAAAAAAGGTGACACTGTTGAAAAAGATGAAACTGAAAGGCGCTTTGCGCTTCCTGCTGCTGATTCTTTGCGGCCTGGTCCTTGGCGTGAATGTGTATTTGCTCAACGCCAACAGCCTGGTGGGCAACCAGCTCCCGATGCCCTTCGGCTACGGCGCGGCGGTCGTCCTCTCGGGCAGCATGGAGCCCACCTTCTCGGCGGGCGATCTGATCGTCGTCAAGCAGACGGACAGCTTTGCGCGCAAAGATATCGTCGTCTTTCAGGACGGCAATAGTCTGGTGGTCCACCGCATCGTGCAGCTTGACGAGGAAACCATCACCACCAAAGGCGACGCCAACCAGGTCGCCGATGAACCCATCAGCGTTTCCGCCGTCAAAGGCAAGGTCCAGTTCTGGATCCCCCACGCGGGCACGGTCGTGAAATTCCTCAAAACTCCCCTCGGCACTATCCTCATCATCGCCCTCGCCATCGCTCTGATCGAGATCCCCCACCTCAACGAAAAGAAGAAGGACGACGAAGACCGCCAGAAGCTCCTGGACGAGATCAAGCGCCTGAAAGACGAAGTCGAGGCCGAAATGAAGGACGAGAACCCGAGCGAAAAGAAGACAGAAGAAATTGAGAAGATAGATGAAATAGAAGAAAAGACAGAAGAATTGACAGACAAAAGAGAAGAAGAATAGAGTGCAGTTCAAAATAGAATACTCCCGTCGCAAAACAGGGGCGCACACCGTGCGCCCCCCGCGGCATACAATCAAAAGTTCCACCCCTGTAGGGGGCGGCGTCCTCGACGCCCCGAGCGCATCGATGCCGTAGGAAAAAATTGGAACGAACCCGTTTCCCGTATCGCACGCACCAGTAGGGACGGCACCCTGCCGTCCGCCTCACCGCACCCTCAGCACCCCAACCGAAAGGAGGCAAAACAGAATGTCACAGGAAACAAAGAACGAAAAAACGGCGGAGCAGACAGAAATCCAGGCCGTGAAGAAAACGAAGCGGACGCTCGTCAACATTCCGATGTGCGTAGCCTGCATTCTGTTTTGCCTCACCTTGATTTCGATCCGCTTGACCAGCGGATTGTATGCAAAATATGTCAACCAGGGCTCCGGCAGCGATTCGGCCCGGGTGATCAAATTTGGCAGCTTGACCCTCACGGAAACCGGCGATTTTTCCACCGGCGCGGCCGTCATCATCCCCGGCGTCAATTTGACTAAGCGCGTCCAGGTGAGTTTCACAAGCAGCGAATCGGCCACCTATGTGTTTGTGGAGCTTGACCTTGCTTCCGGCGCTTCCACGACCTGGTCCAAGAATGACGCAGCCTTTTCCCTCTGCTCCAGCAGCGCTCCCGCCCGGTGCTACATGTCCTGGAGCGTTACGAACGATTGGACATTCTTGTCCAGCTCAGGCGGGAAGTATGTCTTCTACCGTGAACTGGCACCCAATACGTCCCTTACCGCCGCCGATGTAATCGCCAATGAAGGGCGGATCACGGTGAGCGATGCAATCACGAGAACGGAAATGGCGACCTTGACCGACATCTCCATCACCGTCCGCGCCACCGTCGTCCAGTCCAACGGCTTCGACACCCCCGCCGCCGCCTGGACCTCCGTCTCCGCCCATTGAGCGAAGACGCCCCCAAAGACTTCCCCCGAGGGGGAAGGCAAAGGACGCGCTCCCCCAAAGCCTTCCCCAAGGGGGGAAGGTGGCCCGCAGGGCCGGATGAGGGGCGCACCGATTGAACCGAGCTGTTCCGGTGAACGAATGCCGGGGGGACGGGGGAACGGATTCTTCGCTGCGCTCAGAATGACAGGCGGGGGAAGACAGTGCGAAACCGCAACACCCCTCATCCGTCACCGGGCTTCCGTGAGACGCCCGGTGCCACCTTCCCCCGAGGGGGAAGGCAAAGGACGCCCCCCGTAAAGCCTACCCCGAGGGGGAAGAAAACCCGAGAATTAACGATAATCCGAGAATTAATAAATCCGAGAATGAACGAAACCGCGAGAAGAAAGAAATGAAACCCCGAGAAGAAAGGAAAAGCAGCAAGTAAGTGAGGAGGTGCGTTAGGATGAAGAAGGGAAACAACGGGCGGAAGAGGTGGATACCGCTGCTTCTGTGTGTTTGCTTGTTCATTTCTATGGTGTTGCCGTTCATTCCCGGCGTCCTGGCGGAGGAAGAGGAGACGACGGAGCCTGTGGCGGCGGACGAGCGCGAGATGATCTATCCGCTGGCGTGCTACACGACGCAAAGCTCCTCCCAGCCGCCGCTGGCCCAGGAGGATACCAGCATCAGCCCGTATTTCTGGTCGGTGGTCTCGCCCTCGGTGCCCGAGCCGATGGAGGGCTATGCCTACCGCTTCCCCACGGAAGGCGGCTATGAAAACTTCTTCTACTGCCGGGGCGACTGGTACTATCTGGGCAGCGGCACGGAACAGAGCTTTTACGGCATCAGCATCGACCCCCTGGGCGAGCCGGAGGCCGACAGCTTCTCCTTTAACGAGGCCATCATCGTCGACCCCTCCAAGGCCATTGCCGTGGAGGATCTGAGCGACCAGACCCCCAAGACGGTAAATATCACCTGGCAAAACCGGGTGGATGATTCTATCTCCATCGAGACTACCGAAAGGCGGACCCTTACCGCCCGGGCCAGCGGCTTCTCCCTGCCCTCCTATCAGTGGCAGATTTTGCTGGACCATGAGGCAAACCTTTGGGTCAATATTGCAGATAAGACCGAGGCGAATTGCGAAATCTCTTACGCGCTGGTCAAGAATATGCTGGACGCTTCCAACAGCGCCTATCTTCGTTGCGCCGTCCGGGAGGGCGCGGAGACGGTCTATAGCGATCCCATCGCCGTCACCGTGCTGCCGGAGCCTGTGTTTGACGATGTGGTCACGGAAACGGATGAGCAGGCGTATCAGCCCCAGGAGCAGGCGTATCAGCCCCAGGAGCCGGAGGAGGAGCATTTCAATGTGTTCTCTGTCCCGGAGATCACCGAGCGCCTGAGAAGCGTCATAGCCAGCGGCCCCATGGGCGTCGGCCCGGACGCGGAAACGCCTCCCATTGGCGCAGGCGCGGAGGGCGATTACGTCACCATCACCATTAAGTATTTGGATGTGGTGAGTTTGGAAGGGAGCGTGGAAAAAGCCCACTTTAGCCCGTACACCGCAACGATTCTGCGCGGCTCGGAATTCAGGCAGAGCGTGGCCTCTCCCTCCTTCTTAGGCTTTGCGCCTTATCAGGACTCCGATGGCAATGGTGAAATTAACACCGCCGTAGATGAAGCCGCCGAGACGATTGTCTTTGACGAGGATTCTGTCACGGCGGATATCGAGATTAAGGTTTATTACGAACCTATCTTGGTAGATTACGCAATTCGGTATTATTTCCAGAATGTCCTGGATGACCTCTATACCGAGGATGCTTCTAAATATTATACCACGCAGGCCTATACGGGCCATATCGTCACCAGCGAGGAGCTGGCCAGCCATGCGGGCGACACCACGGGCTTTACCAGCCTGTACCATGTTCCTGAAGTCGTGGCTGCGGACGGCAGCACGGAGTTCCTGTGCTATTATGACCGCAATTATTATCTCATCCAGTTCGACCTGGACGGCGGCTACGGCGTAGACCCGGTCTATGCCCGCTACGAATCGGCCTTCGCGATCAGCGACCCGGTTCGGCCCGGTTATGTATTTGATCATTGGGAGCTCATCTATATTGATGAAAACGATAACGGTGTCTGGGATACGACGGAAGCCAAGTCGGGCATAAACGGCCTGGTGTCCACCATCCCGGTCCATAACTATTACTACCGGGCAGTCTGGGGCACTGTTAACACGCATTATACCACGGTGTATTGGATCGAGCACAAGGACGGAAGCAAGGAGTATCTTGACTACAAAACGACGACTTCTGTACTTTCCGGTTCGAAGGTTTCCGGCACGAATGACTATGCGTCCTTATCCACTTGCTCGCTGGAGACGTGTGCTTATGGAGAATGTCCGTATCGGGATGTAGAGCATAATCACACATTGAGTTGCTATACAACACGGAATCTCTCTCCAATCACCAACATCAGCTCGTACACCGGGCTTGCTCAAATTCTAAGTCAACATACTCCAACAGAGGGATACGTTTACAGATACGGAACAAGGAGTTGGTTGCAATGGACGTATCAATGGACGTATTATAACTATTTCTATACTGGTGGTAATTGGTATGATCTTGGCACGTCTGATAAAAATGGTATCTTGACAAACTATGGTATAACCGTTTCAACGCTGAGTAATCCAACAACAAGCGGAAAATCTACTGCTAATTCAGCATCATTGTTAAGCACTTGTCCAGCCACACATGTTCATGATTCTTCATGTGCGGGCTTGAAATACTACAAGTTTGACCGTGCTGACACAGGTGTCACCGTAATGGGCGACGGCTCAACGATTGTCAATGTGTATTATAAACCGAGAGAGTACACGCTGCGGTTTTACTATGCCAGAACAACAGGCACAGGGACAGATGCGGATGGTGATGGATTTGCAGAAAAATTCGACACTGTGGAAGTCATCGGCGGTTCATCCTTTCCGTATGGTCATTATACCACCGCCATGGATACATCTGATGATGCGGCATTGCTTGAGCACTGCTTCAGCTTTAGTGGGGGAGCTAATGTTGGACCGGTTAAGACACTGCCTAAGCTGAATTTAACCGGACAATCGCGAAATTATACGCCTGGGATACTTACAGTAAATGGAAAGGACTATCGTTACATTGAGTTTACTGCCGAATACGGGCAGAATATATACAATCTGTGGCCCTGTTCGGTGTTTGACTCCGTAAAGACCTCGAGTGAGTATACACATAATGAGGATGGTATTAATTGGAAGGGAGATACCGCATATGTAAGCGCATGGAACGGAGAGTATCGCGTTGATTATACAGTGGAGCACAGATCTGATTGGGGTGGAAACGAAACAATTAAAGGTAAGATTCAAGTATTGGACGAGTCGTTGCTGTTTCATGATTCCTATACGGATGAATTAACGGTTTCCTTTATCTGCTTCTGGTGTAACGGTGCTAATGTACAATGGAGTATTCCAAATCTGTTTGTCTATCATATTTGGGTACCCGTTTTAGATGGAGAACTGACACTTGCACAGGAAAACGGTCTGAATGCAGATGAAGTATCATTGGTAAACGGACTTACGGTAAGAAAACATGAGGGTGTTGTTTATAAACTGAGAGATTATTATGACACCTGCGATAGCACAAGACATGTCGACTATGGAGACACCGAAAAATGGCTTAATAATCAGACCCAGCCTCCGCTTGAGGGGTTCTCAATACCAGACAGTAACAATAGAGACGGAACGAAATATGAAGATGTACCTAAGGATGTCCCGGATGGCTACTATGAGGCGGCAGATATAGACTTTTTCTACACGCGAAATAAATACGAGTTAACAATGCTGAATCAAGACAATACCCCTGCGGTCAGCAAAACGGGAGGAGATAAGGTGCTTTTTGAAACGCCGCTGTCAACTGTGTTAGCGGGAGCATCTTCTCTGTCGGGCGCAAATTACCAGCCTCCCTATCCGTCTACTTTGGAAGCGGGGGCCTATACCTTTGACGGCTGGTATACCTCTCCATTGGGAATCGGCGAAAGAGTAAATCTTGCGACGGAAACTATGCCCGCCAGCAACTTGATTCTGTACGCGAAGTGGGTGCCTGTGACCCATGAGGTCTACATGTTCAACTCCTACGAGGATATGGTCGCCTACAAAGCGAACCCCAGCACCAGTGCCATTGAGCTCCAGCATTTTACAGTGTCCCACGGATTGACCATCGCAAGCGATGAGGCACACACGCTGCAAGACGCGGTCAACGCGGACGAAGACATGGACTTTTCCGGCTGGTTCTATCAGGAGAATGGACAGAAAAAGGCCTTTGCTCCGTTGAATATGCCCATTACCCGGGATATGTACATCTTTGCCGACTGGTTCAGCAATAACTCTCAGCCCTATCGCATCAGCTATGTGCTGGCCTCGGACCACAATACCAAAATCGCCGAGGACACCACCGGCTTTGCCTACGCGGGCACGACCAGAACCTTCTCCGCAAAGGTCGGCGATCCCTTCAACCAGCTCTATCCCGCTTATAACAACGGCAATTATTTCCCGCTTGTCAGCTCCCACTCCATCGTCGTGCAGCGGGAAGCGGCGGAAGACAGGAGCAACCCGAAGCGGAACGTCTATTCCTTCGAGTATGTGCAAGCGGAAGCGATCCCCTATACCATCCGTTACATCAACAAAGAATCTGGCGCGGTCATGCACGAGGTGGAGCATGCTCCGGTCAATACCGCTGTTGTGACAGAACGCTTCCTGGCGTTCCCTAATATGGTGCCAGATGCCTTCTACAAGAGATTGGTTCTGGAGGTCAAGGACGACGGAACAGGCAACTTTGTCGGAACGGAAAACAATGTGATCGACTTCTACTACATCCCCAATGACACCAGCGCCTACTATGCTGTCCATTTCATGCTGGAGAAGCTGGACGCCACCGAGGAAGAAAAAAACCGGTACGATGCAAAAGGCGGGGGCGGTTATGAGGAAACCGGAACCCACATCGAAGGCGTCGGCCGAATAGGAACTGATGTTTCTATTATACCCCAGTCTATTGCAGGCTTTGTGCCGATTACGGATCAGGCACAGGTGTATGATAACGACAGCTACAGCAGAATTGCAGATTATGAAGCCGGACAGTTTAAGCTTCCGGTTACTGCAAACGGTTCAGAACTGTATATCTTCTACAGAAGGGAAACCTATTCCTATCATGTTCGCTATTTGAAGTATAATGCAGATCCTGTAGTGTCACTTGCGGCAACCAAGGATGTGACGGGAGTTCCCTATGGCTCGACGATTACAGAAACTGCACCGGAGATTGCCACCTATACTTGCGTTTCCCCATCCCCGCAGAGCATTACCATCCAAGAATCTACCGGCACGGATGGACATAACACGATTACTTTCTATTATGTTCCCAACGAGTATGTCGTGGAATATGTTCCTGTGACCAGCGACGGCGGCATGCTGTCCCAGACCAGAGAGGTTGTGCGCGCAGACGGAACCCTGCTCGGTGCTACTCCTACGCCCAACCCGAATTACAGATTTGACGGATGGTTCAAGGACTCGGCGTGTACGGTGCCCGTGGCAGCTGCAGATGGAACCGTCGTAGACAACAAGCTGACGCCGAACCTGGAAAGCTTGACCCCAAACAGAGCCGACGAACTGTACGCCAACCGTTTCTACGCCAAGTTCACAAAACAGGCCGGAAACCTTACCATCGTGCGGACTGGCGTTACGGAAGCCAACCAGGTATTTGTGTATGAGGTGAGAAACGCGGATTCCAGCATCGTCATGACCGTGACCATCACCGGCAGTAGTAACGTTACCATCCACGATCTGCCCCTGGGCGAATATACTGTGACCCAGCAAAACGGCTGGTCCTGGCGCTACAGCGACGTAAGCCAAACGGTAACCCACGATGGTACTACAACCGTGGTTTTCGAGGGTGCCGCAACGAACCAGTGGCTCAACGGCAACAGTGAAGTTCGCAAAAACATATATGAAGGAGGGTCAGAGCCATGAAAACCCGCAGAGTATTACTGATCCTTCTGATTGTGTTGATCCTGGCCACCAGTGGGTCCGTCGTCGCCTACATGTACACCCGCACCGGAGTTCGGGAAAATACCTTCCTCCCCGCACAAGTTTCCTGCACCGTCAACGAGACGGTGCAGGATAACGCAAAGACAAGCATCGTGGTCAGCAACACCAGTAACATCGAAGCCTATGTCCGCCTCCGTCTCGTGAGCTATTGGGTAAACAGCAGCGACGAAGTCATTGCAAAACGCGCCACCCTGCCCGCACTTACGCCAGATAACGGATTGGCATCCGGCTGGCTGGCAGGCCCCAACGACACCTATTATTATAGCTACCCCGTGGGAGCAGCACCGGACGGAACGACGCCCAACCTGCTGGCAACAGGCGCGAGCATCCCCATGGCCGTGGATGAAGACGGCAACAGACAGGTCATCGAAGTCTTTGCCGAAGCCATCCAGAGCAAACCCCGGGACAATACCAACAACGTCGTCGCCAGCAAATGGGGCGTCACCGTCGACGCCACCGGCACCATCACCGCCGCCCCAACCGAAGCGGCAACTGATGAACCCTAAGAAACAACAAGTGTTGCAACCACAGAAACATTGGAACATTATGTAGAGATTGAAGACGAAGAGTAAACACACCCGACCGTAGCGTCGGCACTCTGCCGTCCGCCCCGTCGAACGCACCCGTAGGGGCGGCCATCGGCCGTCCGGTTCGCCCCAGGCGAACAATCGCCCGCAAGGGCGATCCAAGCATGTTCGATCTACGGAAAACAAACCAAACAACGCACCCGGGCAGGATTTGCCTCCGGCAAATGGCATTCGTACCGAATGCCGGGGACGGGGGAAACGGATTCTTCGCTACGCTCAGAATGTCAGGCGGGGGAAGCAGTCCAAAACCGGGACGCCCCTCATCCGTCACCGGGCTTCCGTGAGACGCCCGGCGCCACCTTCCCCCTCGGGGGAAGGCAAAGGAGATGCCCCCGTCAAAGCCTTCCCCCTCGGGGGAAGGCAAAGGAGATGCCCTCGTCAATGCCTTCCCCCTCGGGGGAAGGTGGCCCGCAGGGCCGGATGAGGGGCGCACCGATTGGATTGAGCTGTTCCGGTGAACGAATGCCGGGGACGGGGGAAACGGATTCTTCGCTACGCTCAGAATGACAGACGGGGGAATGCATTCCATGGCGCACACTGTGCGCCGCAGCCGTGGTTTTTCCTTAAACCCAAACCCAACCCTTGATACGCAATGAAAAGGACATACCCATGAGCAAGAAAGTACGAACTGTTCTGATCGTTTTTCTGGGCGTTGTGATGCTGTTTTCTTGCGCCATGATCGCCAAAACTGTGCTCCGTGGGAAGGCGGAGGCCCAGGACTTTAAAAACCTTGCAGCGTTGACTGTGATGCCTCCCAGCACTACCTCGGAGGCCGTGCTGCCTTCCGAGCGTGCGGAGGAAACGATGACGGAACAGAACCCGGCCCACTCTCAGCTTGAGACTTCCCCCGCCAACAACGCGGGTGGGGAAGGGGAGTCCGTTCCAGCCGAGGCCGTCCCGGTTTTTACGCGGAACCTCAGTCCGCTCTTTGAACGCAACAGCGACTGCATCGGCTGGCTCAGCATTGCGGATACTTCCGTCGACTATCCCGTCATGCACACGCCCGAGGACCCGGAGAAGTATCTTCACCTCAATTTCGACGGCGAATACAGCTCCTCCGGCGTGCCGTTTTTGCAGTATAACTGCAGCCTGGACAGCGACAACTTGATCATCTTCGGCCACAATATGAAAAACGGGGCCATGTTCCGGGAATTGCTCAATTACCGCCTTGCGTCCTATTGCACAGAACACCCGACCGTCGAATTTGAGACCGCACGCGGGCTCAAGCGCTATTCCATCTTTGCGGTGGTCCAGGTCCCGGAAGACACAGACTGGTATGAGTTTGTCGACGCCTACAACGAGCAGGATTTCTCGGGCTGGTTGGACTACATCCTCCCGGGCGCCTTTTATACCGTCGGCGAGCTGCCCCAGTACGGCCAGCAGATCTTGACCCTGTCCACCTGCTACGGCAGCGGCAATACCCTGAGATTCCTTGTGCTGGCGGTGGAAGCACCGTAAAAACGCTAAAAAACCGCCTCCGGCGCAATGCCGGAGGCGGTTACTTGCACTTGGATCAGTCTTCCACATAGGGGAGCAGAGCGATCTGGCGGGCGCGCTTGATGGCCACGGTGAGCTGGCGCTGATGGGCAGCGCAAGTGCCGGTGGTGCGGCGGGGCAGGATCTTGCCGCGCTCAGAAATGAAACGCTTCAGCTTCGCAATGTCCTTATAGTCAATGCTGGTCACCTTGTCCACACAGAACAGGCAAACCTTCTTGCGCTTGTGGGGTCTGACTCTGGTATCATTCGCCATGAGAGGATCCTCCTTCTTTACAGTAATTCAGTCTTGCAGAAAAATTCAAATTAGAACGGCAGTTCGCTGTCGTCATCCTCCAGCATCGCAAAATCGGACGGGGCGGGTGCGGCAGGCGCCGCAGGCGCGGCATAACTGTCGTTGTAGCTCCGGTTATTGTTGTAACCGTAGCCGTTGTTCCCAGCGGCATAACTGCTGTTGCCACTGTTGGCATAGTTGTTGCCGCCAGCGTAGCTGTTGCCATTGTAGGAGCTGGCGTTGTCGCCGTCACGCTTGGAATCTCCAAAGTAGACACTGTCTGCCACGACTTCGGCTGCGCGGCGATTGGCACCGGTGTTGGCGTCCTTCCAGTTGCGGATCTGCAGCCGTCCGGAGACCACAGCCATGCGGCCCTTGGAGAAGTACTTGTTCACAAACTCCGCCGTCTGCCGCCAGGCAACGATGTCGATGAAGTCCACGCCACGCTCGCCGGTCTCTTTGTTGGGGATATCATGATCCACCGCCAAAGTGAAGGACACAACGGGAACGCCGGACTGTGTGCGCCGGAGCTCCGGATCACGGGTCAAACGACCCATGAGAACGATGTGATTGAGCATGCGATTATTACTCCTCTACAACGGTGATCAGAGAACGCATAATGCCTTCCGTGATCTTGAACACACGGTCGAGCTCAGCGGGAAGCTCGGGCTTGCTCTCGATGTTCATGAGAACATAGTAGCCTTCGGGCTTGTCGTTGATGAGGTAGGCCAGCCGACGCTTGCCCCACTCCTCAATGTTGGTAAGGGTACCCTCTGCCTCAACCAATGCCTTGAATTTTTCCACGAGCGCTGCAATACCCTCTTCACCCAGATCGGGATCGATGATGTAAAGAACCTCGTACTTCGCGGAAATCTTTGCCATTTGTTTGCACCTCCTTTTGGTCTTTCGGCCGCTGAATCCCTCAGCGGCAAGGGGATTATGCCTGCTTCACAGGCCAATATATTGTACCCGATTATTCGATGCTTGTCAAGTGTTTTTTTATTTATCGGGTGATATTGTCGAAGTGCTGATCCAGCTGCTGGCTCAGCTCCAGAGCGGCGTTGTAACCCAGCCGCTTCTGGCGGTTGTTCATGGCGGCTACCTCCAAGATCACGGCCAGATTCCGCCCGGGGCTTACGGGGATCGTTACGCTGGGCAGCTTGACCCCAAGCAGCTCCTCATACTCGTCGTCCAGGCCCATGCGGTCGTACGGCTTGCCGTTTTCCCAGGGGACGATGTTCACCACCAGATTGACCACGGCCTCTTCCTTTACAGCGCCCATGCCGAACAGATTCGCCGCGTTGATGACGCCGATGCCGCGAAGCTCGATGTAATTGCGGATCAAGCTGGGCGCGCTGCCCGTGAGCTGGGAAGAGGAGGTCATGCGCAACACCACAGCGTCGTCGGCGATCAGTCGGTGACCGCGCTTGATCAGTTCCACAGCGGTCTCAGATTTGCCGATCCCGCTCTCTCCGGTGATGAAGACGCCCTCACCGTAGACCTCCATCAGCACTCCGTGCCGGGTGATACGGGGCGCAAGAGCGCTTTTCAGATAGGAGATCAGATTGGAGATGACATAGGATGTGGTCTCCTGGGCCATCAGAATGGTGATGTTGTTCTTCTTAGCCATCTCGATGCACTCCGGATGGGGCTGCTGCCCCCGAGAGATCACAAGCGCGGGAATCTTGTAGGCAAAGAGCCGGTCGAAGATCTCCAGCCGTTTTTCCGGCGTCTGGTCCTCCAGATAGGTCATCTCCACATAGCCCAGCACCTCCAGCCGAAGGCGCTCAAAATGCTCGAAAAAGCCGGTCAACGGCAGACCGGGTCGGGAAACCTCGTCTACCTCCACCCGGATCGTATCATAGTCCGTAGACTGATAGGCGATGGAGAGCTTGAACTCATCCACCAACTGCTTGAGTGGAACGCTGTAATTGTTCATAGTCTGCCTCCGATGTTTTGATTCTCCCTGCATTATATCAAATCCAGATGTCCAAGACAAGACATAGAAAAAATTTTGAAAAATTTGTATTTTCCTCTTGCTTTTTTTAAGAAAATCTGCTATCATATAGGCCGATGTGTTGAGCGCAACCCGATTGCGCAATTTCACCAATGGATTGGAGGTGCAGCTGATGGCAAAGTGCGATGTTTGCGGCAAGGGCGTGACTTTCGGTATCAAGGTCTCCCACTCCCACAGACGGTCCAACAGAATGTGGAAGCCCAATGTCAAGCGCGTCAAGGCGATCGTAGACGGAACTCCCCGTCATGTTTACGTTTGTACCAGATGTCTCCGCTCCAACAAGGTTGAGCGGGCGATCTGATAACGATCCGGAATCAGGCAGTGTGCGAGAGCGCACTGCTTTTTTCTGTGCAAAAGGCGGCCGAAAGGCCGCCTTGCTGCTGTGATATGATATGATTCCTTCCACTTGTGCAGTATTACGCC
>JAFOKO010000104.1 GCA_017419715.1 Oscillospiraceae bacterium
AGTCTCAATTTTGGCGTGATTGTAAATTTTATCCCGGAGAATGGGGACGAGATCATGGCGCAGGTGAAGGAGGTGCTTGCAGATATAGATGCATACACGCTGATTTCATTCAGAGACGCTCCGGATGTGGTTCTGGACGAAACTACGGTGGCACAGCTTGAAGAGGGCAACCCAGCTCTTGTAATTACAAGCTATCCAGAATCTAATGCTGAGGGTCTATATCGCGAATATAAGTGGCGGATATGTGATCTATACAAAGAAGAAACCACTGCATTGGCTAAATCGCGTATTGAGCAGGCATTTGGTCCAGACTGTTTTGTGTATACCCAACATGATTCATCATGTGTTTATGCGTCCATTCCCACATTTGAAGAGTATATCTCCACATCGGGAAATGGGGTTTGGGTCTATACAATTGTCAAGGGAAATCCGGCCGATGAAGCGGATACTCTGGAAGTAATAAAAAAACTGTTTGCGGATGTTGTCATACGCATTTCAATTTGTTATGTAGATGATTCTATTCGTATTTCAGAGTTGAATGAAGAAACAGCTCGCTTGGATATTTTTATAAAAGAAAACTATATAGTGGACTTTATTGTTCACAAAATGGATTTGAACACCTATTCCAGATGTGAATATGAACGGAGGAAATGAAAATGAGCGAACCCACACAAGCCCAGCAGGAAAGAATGTCGTTGGCCGCAATCTTGAACCTGATCCCGTATTTGGATTATACATTCGAATTTGAATCAAATGAGGAACCAAAGCTTAAAACAATTGTGACGAAGTATGATGCATATTTAAATGAGATGTCTGCTTACACCTCAGAGGACGCCCATTGGAAGGCCCGCATTGAAATCTTTCAGATTTTGCAGGCTGCGATCGCCGCAGATCCAACAATCGGTGAAATCGAAATGGTGAGTCAAAGTGCGGAATCACGGGACTATGATGTCCCCGGCAACAAAGATGACAATGCTCCCATAAATGATCCCACAGACGATCTGATTCAGGCCTGTACCTTTAGGGATGCTGCAGGAAACTACTATGTGGCCTATCGTGGCACCGGGGACGGAAGATGGACGGATAACGCAGCGGGCATGACTGCGCCCACGACACCCATGCAGGAGGCGGCAAGTGACTACTTTGATTTCTTAATCACTTCCGGTGTTATTCGACAAGGCTCACATATCTATGTTACCGGCCATTCCAAGGGCGGCAATGAGGCCCAATATGTGTTCATGGCCGCAGAATATGCACACCTGATTGATTACTGCTATTCCTTCGATGGACAAGGGTTTTCCCAAATAGCGGTGGACGCATTCAAAGAACGGTATGGAGAAGGTTATGAAGATCGGCTAAACCAAATGTTCTCCATCTGCGGCGCAAATGACTATGTACATGACCTGGGGATCGTGATCATTCCCGGTGCAAACACCTTCTTCGTGAAAACCACGGATGGGCGCAATTTCTTTGTAAGCTGGCATGCGCTGCAAAACATGATTGGTCGGATGGTCCAGACTGGCCCCGACGGAACTTATACATATACATACATGGACCTGGACTGGGGCGCTGAGCAGGATGAGGTAGGACGTTTTGCCCAGAGGCTCTCCGCGGTGATGATGGGAATGGATGAGGAGACTCTGAATAGGACAGCCATTGCGATCATGTCTTTCATGGATATTGGACATGAGAATTTCGGCCCTGAGGCTGAGGTGGGGGATTATATTACCTTTGTTGTAAGGGGTCTGCCGGTTATAAAACAGGTCATAAGCCAGTCCTTGAATGAGGAGATGGGCGAAGAGCAAGCAAGCGTCATACTGTTTGGCTTCGATGCATTGGTTAAAAAAGTATTGCCCCATGGAAAGCTGCTCGAATTGGGCGAAACCAGTTCCAATATGATGGCGGAGGTTATGGATCGTATTATTGAGGGTGACGAAGACGGAGCCTATGCCGCACTTGGGAAATGGGTTATTTCTGTTTTCTTGCCAGATAGTATAGCTGATGAGCTCGGTCCTGACCTTGGGGAAATTCTGCAGGGTCTTGGTTATTTCCTTGTTGATACCGGAACAGACGCATACGATGCTTATACAGAATTTATCAGAGATTGTGCAGATGTTTACTATTACCTTTTCTGCAATTCCGAGTCCGTGCGTGACCCCGTGCGTGACCCCATTGTCCTGGATTTGTTCGGCAACGGATTTGCGCCTGTATCTGTCAAGGACGGCGTCAACTTTGACCTGGATCAGAACGGCTTCGCGGAGAAGATGGGCTGGACCAGCGGGGACGACGCCTGGCTTGTGGTGGACAAAAACGGCAACGGAAAAATTGACAACGGCAGCGAGATGTTCGGCGACAAGACCAAGCTCTCCAACGGCCAGTACGCCAAGAACGGCTTTGAGGCCCTGCGGGAGTACGACAGCAACCACGACGGCATCATCGACGCCAACGACGCCGACTTTGGCAAGCTCATGGTCTGGGTGGACGCCAACGGAAACGGCATTTCCGAAAGCGGTGAGCTGATGACCCTTGCTGCGGCAGGGGTGGTTTCCATTGACCTGGGCTATCAGGCCTTCGGCGAGGAGACCGAGGCGGGCACGATCCTCGGCAATGTGGCTACCTTCACAAAGGCAGACGGAAGCAGCTTCCAGGCGGCCGAATACTGGGTCAAGAGCGACTACTACGATACCGTCGATCTGAACCCGGTGGATGTCAGCGATGAAGTCGGCGCCCTGCCCAACATCGGCGGAATGGGGCTTCTGCCCAGTTTGCAGAAGATTATGATGCTGGACGAAACCGGCCGGGTGCAGGCGCTGGTGCAGCAGTTCCTCGACTCCAGCGACGCAAACGAGCGCATGAATTTCGTGGAGCAGATTCTGATGATTGCCACCGGCGCGGAGACCGTGGCCCCCAACAGCCGCGGCAACAACTTCGACGCGCGGAAGCTGCGCATCATCGAGACCCTGATGGGCCGCCCCTTTAACGGAGCCACTGGCGCCAACCCCAATGTCACAGCCTCCGGCATCTTGCAGACGCTGTATACCAATATGCTGGATTCCTATTACAGCCAAATCGCGCTGAACAGCAATCTTAAAAAGCTCACGCCCTTTATGCTTGTGGAAGACAACGACGGCACCAAATCCATTCATACGGATCTGTTAAAGTTCTACTTCGATATGGCAGCCAACGGCGAATCCAATAGCCAAACCCTGCTGGATCTGTCGGATGTCGGCAAATACTTGAAGACCATGGAAAAGGCCGGCGTGGCAGGCTTCACCGAATTTGCAGAATACACGAGGACCGTCTCTGAGGAGTTTTATCGTACGGTATTGACTGGTGCAAATGCTGCATTGTTTGGAACAGATGGGAATGATTATCTGACTGCATCTAACGAGGCAATGTACTTATTTGGCGGCGAAGGCGATGACATCTTAATTGGAAACTCAGGCAACGATATTCTGAACGGCGGCGCTGGCAACGACACGCTGAACGGCAACGCCGGAAATGATACGCTTTACGGCGACGAAGGAAACGACACGCTCAATGGTGGAGCAGGCAACGATGTTCTCATCGGCGGCGCTGGCAACGACACGCTCAACGGCAGCGCTGGCGACGATACTTATGTGTTTGGCCAGAATTGCGGCAACGATGTGATTTCAGACGACAATGGTATGAACCACCTGAAGTTTACGGACGGCATCAAGCCGGAAGATTTGACGGTTCGAATTTCTGGGAACTATGATATTATCATTGTCAATCAGAAGACTGGGGAGACACTGAAGATAGTTAAATATCGCTATAATGAAATATATCGCCAGTTTACGATTGAATTCGATTCGACGGGCGTGATTTCGCTGGA
The DNA here is from genome assembly GCA_017419715.1 of Oscillospiraceae bacterium. Classification (GTDB taxonomy): domain Bacteria; phylum Bacillota; class Clostridia; order Oscillospirales; family Oscillospiraceae; genus JAFRPC01. The sequence goes on from JAFOKO010000104.1 coordinate 3,857, forward strand.
TGATGCACGCAGTCCGTTCATGCATATCGTCGGAACCGCAGAA
>JAFOKO010000105.1 GCA_017419715.1 Oscillospiraceae bacterium
AGCTCAATCCAATCGGTGCGCCCCTCATCCGCCTCCTTCGGAGGCACCTTCCCCCCTCGGGGAAGGCTTTACGGGGGCGCGTTCCTTGCCTTCCCCCTCGGGGGAAGGTGGCGCCGGGCGTCTCACGGAAGCCCGGTGACGGATGAGGGGTGTTACGGCTTCGCACTGCTTCCCCGCCTGTCATTCTGAGCGTAGCGAAGAATCCGTTCCCCCGTCTCCTTGCCTGATACGCTTCCTTCTGCATCAAAAATAAGAGGCCCCTGTCGGAGCCTCTTACTTGTTGCTTGTTACTTGTTACTTGCCGCCCGTCGCCTGTTTACGGGTTGTCCGGATACCAGGGGATCCCGCCGCTGTAGCCGTTGCTGCTGCTCTGGGTGCTGGACTGGGGGATGGCCTCCTGGATCTTCTCGCCGACGGTGACGGTGATGGTGATGGTCTCGCCCTTGCGGTAGACGGTCAACTCCAGCTCGTCGCCCACCTGGGATTCGGAAACGCGCTTGCCAAGCTCTTCATAGGAGTTGATGGCCTCGCCGTTGACTGCCGTCACGATGTCGTTGGTCTGCAGGCCCGCCGTCTCGGCGGGGCCGCCCTCCTCCACGGCACGGACAGCCGCGCCCTGCGGCATGCCGTAGTCCTGGCTCTCCTGGCTAACATTAGCCACCGAAATGCCGATATAGGGGGTGGAAATGTAGCCCTTCTCGATGATGGAGCTCACGATGCTGCGGACGGAGTTGATGGGGATGGCGAAGCCGATGTTGTCGATGCTGGCGGAGGAAGAGAAGCCGCCGGAGGAATACTTGGCATTGGTGATGCCCACCACTTCGCCGTACATATTGAACAGCGCGCCGCCGGAGTTGCCGGAGTTGATGGCCGTGTCGGTCTGGATCAAGTTCATGGTCACTCTGTTGGAGAGGGTCACGGCCCGGTTCAGGGCGCTCACATTGCCCTTGGTCAAGGAGAAGGTCAACTCGCCCAGCGGATTGCCGATGGCAACCACTTCGTCGCCGACCACCAGGGCGTCGGAATCGCCCAGGGTCACAGGCGTGAGGCCGCTCGCGTCGATCTTCAGAACGGCAATATCGTTGTTGGCATCATAGCCGATCAAATTGGCAGAATAAGTCGTCCCGTCATACATGGCAACCGTGATGGAATTGGCGTCCTTGATGACATGCTCATTGGTGAGGATATAGCCATCCTCGGTGAGGATGAAGCCGGAGCCTGCCGCCGCGCCGGTGGACTGGAAGCCCCAGTAGTTGGTGGTGATCTCCGTGGTGATGCCCACGGTGGAAGTCACGCAGTTCTTGTAAACCTCGGCAGCAGTCATCAGCTTGCCGCTTTCCACACTGAGCACATTCAGCTCCTTGGTCTCCCTGGGAGCCGCGACCTGGACGCTGGTCGAAGCCGCCTTCGGTGAAGGCTCTGTGTTGTCTTCCTTTTGATGCCGATTCATCCACCAGGCCCCGCCGATGCCGGCCGCGCCGCTCAGCAGGGTGCAGGCCAGCGCCAGGGCCACCGCCTTTTTCCAAAAGCCGCCGGACTGCTTGCTTTGCGCCGGGGCAGGCGCGGCGCAGGGCTGTGCCTGAGCGCCTCGATTGCCCGATTCTGCATAGCGGGGGGCAGTATAGCCCCGGCTCTCATAGTTATCTTGGGCAGACTGGGCCGTGTGGGCCGGGCCGGAAGCGTAGAAGTAGTCCTTGTAGTTCGGCTCCGCCGGAGCCTCCTGGGCTGGGGCGGCGTCCCGCTCGTTCGCTTCTGGACAGTGGGCGGAGAACGGCGTGTCGCGGTAGTTCGGCTGGTAGCTCGGCTGGCAGCTCGATGCTTCCTCGCTCTGGGCCGTCTTTTCAGGCTCGTCGTTCCGCATTCTGTCCAGTTCCTGCTCGTTCAGTTCCTGTTCATTCATAACACAACGCTCCTTTGCATTCAAGTTTTCTTTTTTGCCGTTATTTTAGCGCCAAATTTTGAACATAATTTGCGAATATTTGAAAAAAATTGTAAACAAGTCTTGCAAGTTTTGTAAACACAACGCCCGGCGCAGCGGCGCGTATGGGCTTGGGACGGGGCCTATGGGTGTTTCCCCGTCTGTCATTCTGAGCGTAGCGAAGAATCCGTAGCCCCGTCCCCCGACATTCGTTCACCGGAACGGCTCAATTCAATCGGTGCGCCCCTCATCCGCCTCCTTCGGAGGCACCTTCCCCCCTCGGGGAAGGCTTTGCGGGGGAACGGACGGCAGGGTGCCGTCTACAGTGCACGCAAGGGAAAGACCGGAAGGTCGCCGGCCCGTCCCTTGCAACTTTCAACTTTCCATCTTCAAGTTTCGATTATCCATCTTCAACTTTCCATTTTCAACTTTCAACCGCTCTGTGCTTCCGGGGCAATGCCGCGCTGGGCGAAGGCTTCCAGCAACTGGCCCAGGTCGGCGGGCACGGAGATCGGCTCGCCGCTGGCCCGGATGGCGTTGGCCACATCCTTGAGGCCGTTGCCGGTGACCACGGAGACCACCGTGGCCTCGGCAGGGATACGGCCCTGCTGGCAGAGTTTTTTCAGACCCGCCGTGCCGGTGACGCCGGCGGGCTCACCGAAGACGCCACAGCTTGTACCCAGCAGCTTTTGCGCCGTCAGGATCTCCTCGTCTGTGACCTCCACAGTCAAGCCCCGGGATCCCCGGATGGCGGCGATGGCCTTGTCCGGGTTCCGGGGCACGCCGACGGCGATGGAGTCCGCGAGCGTGTTCTCCTCCATGGGCCGCCAGGGGGCGTTCTCCTCCACGGCCCGGTTGATGGGACAGCAGCCCGCCGCCTGGACGGCGATCAGCCGGGGCAGACGGTCGATCCAGCCGATGGCATAGAGGTCCTTCAGGCCCTTCCAGAGCCCCGCGATCGTGCAGCCGTCGCCCACGGAGATGGCGATATAGTCTGGCACTTCCCAGTGCAACTGCTCCAATATCTCCAGGCCCACCGTCTTCTTGCCCTCGGAGAGGTAGGGGTTGATGGCCGCGTTGCGGTTATACCAGCCCCAGCGGGCGATGGCCTGTCTGGAGAGCTCGAAGGTATCCTCATAGCTGCCCTGGACGGAGATCACCGTCGCGCCGAAGCTCATGAGCTGGGCAAGCTTGCCCTTCGGGGCCCGGGACGGGACGAAGATATAGGTCCTGAGCCCCGCCGCTGCGGCATTGCCCGCCAGGGAGGAGGCTGCGTTGCCGGTGGAGGAGCAGGCGATCACCTCTGCCCCGGCCTCGGTGGCCTTGGCGACCGCCATCGCGGAGGCCCGGTCTTTGAGCGAGGCCGTGGGGTTCAGGCCGTCGTCCTTGATCCAGAGTTTGCGGACGCCCAGCTGCTTTGCCAGCCGCTCCGCCTCGTAGAGGGGCGACCAGCCCACCCGCAAAGGCGGCAGCAGCGTGTCCGGCTCCACAGGCAGCAGCTCCCGATAGCGCCACATGTCGTAGGGCCGGTCAGCCAGGTCCTCCTTGTGGAGCACGGACTTGATATAGTCGTAGTCGTAGATGATATCCAGAATGCCGCCGCATGCACAGTTGGTCAGATCCGGGACGGCATCATACGCCCGTCCGCATTTCACACAGCGGGCACAAATCACATGACGCATAGCGCAACTCCATGATCATACTATTTTTTGCGAAGAAAGCCCGGTGACGGATGAGGGGCACTGCCTTCCCCCGCCTGTCATTCTGAGCGAAGCGAAGAATCCGTACCCCCGTCCCCGGCATTCGGAACGAATGCCATTTGCCGAAGGCAAATCATGCAGGGTGCGTTCGACGGGGGGCGGACGGCAGGGTGCCGTCCCTACATTGTCGATACGCGCGGGGCGTCGAGGACGCCGCCCCCTACAGTGGACGGGATAGGCGTTGCGGGTTGCGGGCGGCCGATGGCCGGCCCTACGCCTCCAGGCCAACTTCGGCGTTGAATGCCTCGATGAGGCGGTCCAGCTCGGCGGCTTGAGCGTGGACCTCGTCCCAGACCTGGGGCTTGTACCACTGGTCGTTGAGGTCCTCCACCTTCATCTGCTGCTGCTCGACCCAGGTGTAATACTTCAAATTATGGACCCGCTTGCGCTCGGGGTAAGTCAACTCCAGCATATGGTCGGTCTTGAGGCCGAGCATGTGCAGGGCGTGATCCTTGGCGGCCTCGGTGACGGAGTAGGGGCCGTACATCTCGTTCAGCTCCTGCACGCGGGAGCGGTACATCACGGCGGAATCGGTCAACACGGTGACCAGCACATCGTCCTCGTTCAGCTCGTACCACTTGGCCATCTTGATGCAGCACAGCACATTGGCAATGCCGGAGATGCCCATCCAGGTAAACTTCTCGATCTGCTCGTCGGACAACTGCAGCTCGTCTTTGAGGTACTGCTGGCCCTCGGGGGTGTTGAAGAGCCGAAGCAGGCGCTGGGAATCCTCGTCGTCGATGGCAATGCCCATGTCGGTGTTGCGCACATTGTGCACCCAGGGGATATGCTTGTCGCCAATGCCCTCGATGCGGTGGCCGCCGAAACCGTTGTTGACGATGGTGGGGCACTGCAGGGCCTCGCCCACGGCCAGCTTTGCCCGGGGATAGCGCTCCTTGAGCAGGTCGCCCGCAGACATGGTCCCGGCGGAGCCGGAGGTGAAGGCCGCTCCCGCCAGCCGCTGGCCGGGCCGCTTGGCCGCCTCGAAGACTTCAGCCAGGGCGAGGCCGGTGACATTGTAGTGCCACAGGGGGTTGCCCATCTCGGAGAACTGGTTGAAGATCATCATGCTGGGGTCCTGCCTGAGCTCCCAGGTCTTGTCGAAGATCTCCTTGACATTGGATTCACAGCCCGGGGTGGCGATGATCTGCCCGGCAATGGATCTCAGCCAGTCGAAGCGCTCCTTGGACATATCCTCGGGCAAGATCGCCACAGAATCGCAGGCCAGGAGCTTGGAGTTGAACGCGCCGCCCCGGCAGTAGTTGCCGGTGGAGGGCCAGACGGCGTGGTGGTAAGTGGCGTCAAACTGGCCGGTGACCAGCCGGGGCACCAGACAGCCGTAGGCCGCGCCCACCTTGTGACAGCCTGTGGGGAACCACTTGCCTGCCATCGCCAGAATGCGGCAGGGCACGCCGGAGAGGGCGGAAGGGATCTCCACATAGTTGGGGACCTTTTGGAACAGGCCGCCCGTCTCCTTGGCCTCGTTGTGCCAGTTGATGCGGAAGAGGTTGACCGGGTCCACGGCCCAGAGCTCGGTTTTGGCAAGCTTCGCCTTGATCTTGTCCGGGATCAGCTCCGGGTTTTGCATTTGGGCGATGGTGGGGATGACGATCTTGTTTTCCCGCGCCTTTTGAATGTTATGGGCAAGGCCCTCTTTGCAGATAGAGAGGTCGATCATTATATTAGTCCTCCTGTTTTGTATCCAAATAAGAATACAGCGTATATTTGGAGATTCCAAAAAACTTTGCGATCCGGTCGCCGGATTTGGTGATCAACATCGCGCCGCTGTCCGCCAGGAAGCGAATGGCCGTGATCTTGTCCTCCTTGGACATCCGGCTCACGGGCTTGCCCACCAGCTTCACGGAGCGTTCGAGCAGATCCTCCAGCAGGGCGTTGACATTGTTGGGGATCTGGGTTGGCTCCGTCTGATCCCGCTCCAGGGGCGAGGCCAGATCCAGCAGCACATTCTTTGCCAGGGCCAGGGCGGAGACATCAAAGTTGATGCCAAAGATGGCGGACACCTTCCCGTCTTCTCCCCGGAGGCAGACGGTAGAGGATTTCAGCAGCTTTCCGCTGGAGGTCTTGGTCATATAGCTCAGCCGGTCCACGGTGGGTTCCCCCGCCGCCCTGCGCAGCTGTTCCAGGACCGCCTGGCTGGGGCCGGCCCCCGGCTTGCGCCCGGTGACCTGGCCGTTTTCGATCACAACAAGAGAATGCTCCGCGGCCTCGGGAGAAATCTCGTGCACGACCACCTCACAGCCGCTGCCGAACTCGGCGGCGACCGCCTTGGCCACCGTCCGGAGCATTTCCACTTCATGCGGTTTCAACATAGCAACACCTCCTTTTCAGATAACATTTCCAATACTATCATAGCACAGCTTTCTGAGAAATCAACAAATAATCTTTGAACTTTCAAAAAATATTTCAGTAATGAGAATTTTCTTTCGAAAAAGAGGTTGACTTCCGAAACACTTATGTTACAATAGGAGAGTATTTCTCAAAAATCATGCTTCGCTGCAAGGAGGTCCCGTCATGGATTATGAACTGATCCGGCGCTCTGCCGAGGCTTACCAAAAGGATATGACCCGCTTCTTGCGGGATATGATCGCGATCCCGTCCGAATCTTGCGAGGAGGCGGGCGTTGCAAAGCGCATTGCCGCCGAGCTGGAAAAGCTGGGCTACGACAAGGTCGAGTTCGACAGGCTGGGCAATGTGATCGGCTGGCTGGGCGAGGGCGACAAGATCATCGCCATTGATTCCCACATCGACACCGTGGGCATCGGCAACCGGGAGAACTGGACCGCCGATCCCTACGAGGGCTACGAGACCGACACCATCATCTACGGGCGGGGCGGCTCCGACCAGGAGGGCGGCATGGCCGCCGCTGCCTACGGCGGCAAGATCATGAAGGACTTGGGCCTGCTGCCCAAGGGCTACAAGCTGATGGTAGTCGGCTCCGTCCAGGAAGAGGACTGTGACGGCATGTGCTGGCAGTCCATCGTCAACGAATACTTTGACGGACCCGAGGACGCGAGAAGCAAGATCGAGTTCGTCATCTCCACCGAGCCCACCGACGGCGGCATCTATCGGGGCCACCGGGGCCGCATGGAGATCCGCGTGGACATGCGCGGCGTGAGTTGCCACGGCTCCGCGCCGGAGCGCGGCGACAACGCCATCCACAAGATGGCGGAGGTCCTGCTGAACGTGCGCGCGCTCAACGAGAACGATGCGGGCGACGACGAGCAGATCAAGGGCCTGGTCAAGATGCTCGACCCCAAGTACAACCCCGCGCACTTTGAAGACGCCCGCTTCCTGGGCCGGGGCACTTGCACAACCAGCCAGATCTTCTACAGCTCTCCCAGCCGCTGCGCCGTGGCGGACTCCTGCTCCATCTCCATTGACCGCCGCATGACCGCCGGAGAGACTTATCAGTCCTGCCTGCAGGAGATCGAAAATCTGCCTGCCGTCCGCAAGTATGCCAAGGATGTGAAGGTCTCCATGTATATGTACGACCGTCCGTCCTGGACCGGCCATGTCTACGAGACAGAGGCCTTCTTCCCCACCTGGATCAACAAAGAGAGCGCCCCGCATGTCCAGGCGCTGGTGGACGCCCACCGCGCCCTCTGGGGCGACCAGCGCCTGTGGGTGGACGAGACCGCCCGCGCCAAGCGCGAGGGCCGTCCGCTTACAGACAAGTGGACCTTCTCCACCAACGGCGTATCCATCCAGGGCCGCTACGGCATCCCCTGCGTGGGCTTCGGCCCCGGCGCGGAGAGCCAGGCCCACGCCCCCAACGAGATCACCTGGAAGCACGACCTGGTCGTCTGCGCCGCCCTCTACGCCGCCGTCCCGATGCTCTACAAGCCCGAAAACAAAGACGGCAGCGCCACCGCGTTCCGGCAGGAATTGACCGGGAACGAGATAAAGTAAGGAGACTACACATGAGCAAAGCCTTTGAACTGGCCCGGGAGCTGGAAAAACTGCACATCAACAACATGTACAAGCAGGATTTCTACTGGACCTGGGACAAGACGGACGATGAGATCGCCGCCGTCTTCGCCGTGGCGGACGCGCTCCGCGACCTGCGCGAGCACAACAAGTCCACCCGGATCTTCAACTCCGGCCTGGGCATTTCCCTCTTCCGCGACAATTCCACCCGCACCCGCTTCTCCTTTGCCTCGGCCTGCAATCTGCTGGGTCTGGAGGAACAGGTGCTGGACGAAAAGAAATCTCAGATCGCCCACGGCGAGACTGTCCGCGAGACTGCCAACATGGTCTCCTTTATGGCGGATGTCATCGGCATCCGGGACGATATGTACATTCACCAGGGCCACGAATACATGAAGGCCTTCATGGACGCCCTGGAGGACGGCTACCGCACCGGCATCCTGGAACAGCGCCCCACACTGGTCAATCTGCAGTGCGACATAGATCACCCAACCCAGTGTATGGCCGACCTGCTCCATGTGATCCACCACTTCGGCGGTGTGGAGCATCTGAAGGGCAAGAAGCTCGCCATGACCTGGGCCTACTCCCCCAGCTACGGCAAGCCCCTGTCCGTGCCCCAAGGCGTGATCGGCCTCTTCACCCGCTTTGGGATGGATGTGGTGCTGGCGCACCCCGAGGGCTACGATGTCTTCCCCGAGCTGGAGGACATCGCCCGGAGCAACTGCCAGAAGTACGGCTCCACATTCTCCAAGTGCAACTCCATGGAAGAAGCCTTCCGGGACGCCGACATCGTCTACCCCAAGTCCTGGGCCCCCTTCGCGGCCAGGGAGGAGCGGAGCCGGCTCTATGTCCAGGGCGACCAGGCGGGCATCGATGCGCTCGAACAGCGCTTACTGGCCCAGAACGCCACGCATAAGGACTGGACCTGCTCCGAGGAGATGATGCAACTGACCAAGGACGGCAAGGCCCTGTATCTGCACTGTCTGCCCGCCGACATCTCCGGACTGAGCTGCCCCGAGGGCGAGGTAGACAACTCCGTCTTCGACCGCTACCTGGTCCCGCTCTACAAGCAGGCCAGCTACAAGCCCTATATCATCGCGGCCATGATCTTCCTGGCCCAGGTGAAGGACCCCGTCCGCGCCCTGATGGCCCTGGACGCGGCCAACGACAAACGGAAGCTTTTCTGAGCCCCCGTAAGGGCGGCCATCGGTTGCCCGCAACCCGCAACCCCTATCCCGTCCACTGTAGGGGGCGGCGTCCTCGACGCCCCGAGCGTCCCGACAATGTGGGGACGGCACCCTGCCGTCCGCCCCACACCGCACCATGTTCCAGCACCCCCGCGTCTGCTGGTGACCGGTCATTGCTTCCTGATGCCCGTTGCACATGAATTCCTCGCTTTGCGATGAACACCAAAGACAATCATAAACCGAAACATTATTTAAGGAGAGATTATTCCAATGGCAAAACGCATCGTCATCGCCCTTGGCGGCAATGCCCTGGGCAACACCCCCTACGAGCAGCTCAAGCTGGTGGAGGAAACCGCCAAATCCATCGTGGATCTGATTGCCCAGGGCAATGAGGTCGTCATTGCGCACGGCAACGGCCCCCAGGTGGGCATGATCAACCTGGGCTTCTCCACCGCCGCCGAGGCCAAGGCCATCAAGTCCGACATGCCCTTCCCCGAGTGCGGGGCTATGAGCCAGGGCTACATCGGCTACCACCTGCAGAACGCCATCGGCAACGAGCTGGCCGCCCGGGGCATTCGGAAGGATGTCGCCACCATCGTCACCCAGGTCCTGGTGGACGAGGCCGACCCCGCCTTCCAGCATCCCACCAAGCCCATCGGCGCGTTCTACGACAAGCAGACTGCTGAGCGCATCGCCGCCGAGAAGGGTTACACCATGGTCGAGGACGCGGGCCGCGGCTACCGCCAGGTCGTTCCCTCCCCCAAGCCGGTGGATGTGATTGAGAAGAATATAGTCAACGCGCTGGTGGATCAGGGCTTCGTGGTCATCACCGTGGGCGGCGGCGGCATCCCCGTCGTCCGCAAGGACGGCAAGCTGTTCGGCACCCCCGCCGTCATCGACAAGGACTTCGCCTCCGCCAAGCTGGCCGAGCTGGTCCACGCCGACGCGCTGGTGATCCTCACCGCCGTCGACCGCGTCGCCATCAACTTCGGCAAGCCCGACCAGAAGGCGCTGGACAGCATGACGATCGCCGAGGCCGAGCGCTACTGTGAAGAGGGCCACTTTGCCCCCGGTTCCATGCTCCCGAAGGTCAAGGCGGCGATCTCCTTCGCCCAGACCGGCGGCGAGGCCATCATCGCCTCCCTCGAAAACGCCGGCAAGGCCGTCCGCGGCGAGAGCGGCACGGTGGTGCGAAAATAAGTAAGAAGTAAGAATTAAAAAGTAAGAAGTTGGGACAATGTTCCAGCTTCTTACTTCTCTTGCGGGCTTTTTTCACGGTTGCAACTGCCAGTTGCGGGATTTCCAAGTCAAATTGGTGGTCTGCAACCGGGTTTTCGGCTATGATAGGGCCATCAAAAGCCCCAACCCGCAGTACGCGGTAACACGCAAAGCTTACCGTAGAGACAAGCACTGCTTGTCCGGCATTCGGAACGAATGCAATTTGCCGAAGGCAAATCCAGCCCGGTCACGACAACGGCCCCGGTTGGATCGCCCTGCCGGGCGATTGCTTGCTTCGCAAGCGCGGACGAGCACTGCTCGTCCCTACAGTGAAACGATTTGCTGTTACGCCGCAGCAGAGACGGACCTGGCTTCGCGTCCCAGCCGTCCGCGGCAGGCGGGCACAGAAAGGAGAAATCATCATGATCTTTGCAGACAAACTCATCGACTTACGCAAGAAGAACGGCTGGTCCCAGGAGGACCTGGCCGACAAGCTGGATGTAAGCCGACAGTCCATCTCCAAATGGGAGAGCGCCCAGTCCGTCCCGGATATGAACCGGATCCTCAAGCTCTCGGAGCTGTTCGGCGTGAGCACCGACTACTTATTAAAGGACGAGTTGGGCCTCGAGGCCATCGGCAGGGAGACCGTCCCCACCCCGGATACCGACCTACCTGTCCGGCAGGTCTCCATGGAGGAGGCCACCGCCTACCTGGCCCACCGGGCCTTTGCCGCCCGCCGGATCGCCCTGGGCGTGCTGCTGTGCATCCTCTCCCCCATTCTGCTGATCATTCTGGGCGGGGCTCAGGAGGCGGGCAAGCTGAGCTTGACCGAAGCCCAGGTGGGCGGGATCGGCATGGTCGCGCTGTTGCTTCTGGTGGCCGCCGCCGTAGCCCTCTTCGTGCTCACCGGCCTCAAGGGCAGCCGCTTTCAATATCTGGAAAAGGAAACGATCGAGACCGCCTACGGTGTGGACGGCATGGTCAAGGACCGCCGCGAAAAGTTCCGCGGAAGCTACAACCTCCGGCTCACACTCGGCATCCTGCTGTGCGTGCTCTCCATTGTTCCGCTCTTTTTGTGTCTGATTTTCTTCGGCGAGGGGAATACCCCGGCGGAATCCTTCCCTCATGTGCTGTCCATGGGCGCTCTGTTGGCCCTAACGGGCGCGGGGGTCTATCTGATCGTCCACGCCTGCACCGTCTGGGGCGGCTTCCAGGTGCTCCTGGAGGAGGGGGATTATTCCCGCGCGAAGAAAGCCACCGGCATGGGCAACGGCCTTGATCCTGTTGCCGTCACCTATTGGTCCATCGTCACCGCGATCTACCTGGCCTGGAGTTTACTTGCCGGAGCTTGGGGCATCTCCTGGGTCATCTGGCCCGTCGCGGCCGTCCTCTTCGGTGCGATCCCGGCCATCCGGCAGCTGATGCGGAAAAAACAGTAAGGCCACAGTCACCAGGGGATGCGGGGATAGGCAATCGTTGAATAGGCAATCGTTAAGTAGGCAATAGGAGACGCGGAGGCATTGCGGGTCGCGGGCGGCCAATGGCCGCCCCTACAGAGGGTGCGGTGCAGAGTTCGGTAGCGGCGCACAGTGTGCGCCACGGAATGCACTTCCCCGTCTGTCATTCTGAGCGAAGCGAAGAATCCGTTCCCCGTCCCCTGCCTTCACCCTCGGGGGAAGGTGCCCCAGTGCGCACACTGGGGCGGATGAGGGGCGTTGCGGTTTCGCACTGCTTCCCCGCCTGTCATTCTGAGCAAAGCGAAGAATCCGTTCCCCCGTCCCCAGCATTCGGTACGAATGCCATTTGCTGAAGGCAAATCATGCGGGGGGCGTTCGACAGAGGGCGGACGGCAGGGTGCCGTCCCTACGGGTGCGTGCGATTCGGGAAATGGGTTTGTTCCAATTATTTCCTACGGCATCGATACGCGCGGGGCGTCGAGGACGCCGCCCCCTACAGTGGACGGGGTAGGCGTTGCAGGTTGCGGGCGGCCAATGGCCGCCCCTACGCGTCTCCTATTGCTTAACCCCATTGCCTAACCCCATTGCTTAATCGCAAAACACATACTTCCGCAATCGTTCAAGCGCCTCCTGCACGGTAGCCAGGGGCAGGGCCAGGTTCATGCGGATGCCCCAGGGGTCTTCGAACATGCGGCCATCCTGCCAGGCCACGCCGACATCAGTCCCCAGTTTTTGCAGCTCGTCGATGGTCTTGCCGTGGACTCTGCACCAGTCCTCACAGTGGAGGAAAAGCATATAGGTCCCCTCGGGCTGCATCAGCGTGACGCCCTCGAAGTGCGCGCGGATGAAGTCACAGGCATAGCGCACATTTTCGCTCAGCACCTGCCGCAACTCGTCCACCCAGAGCTGGCCTGTCTCGCCGTAGGCCCCGACGAGGGCATGCATGGACAGCACGTTCATGGAATTATAGTGGCTCAGAGAACTCTCCTTGGCCTGGCGGTCCCGGAGCCAGTCGTTGTAGATGATGTGGTAGCTGCCCACCAGGCCAGCCAGATTGAAGGTCTTGGAGGGGGCGTACATCGCCGCCACATGCTCCCGGGCCCAGGGGCTTACGGACTGGGTGGGGATGTGCTTGTGGCCTTCCAGGATCAGATCGGACCAGATCTCGTCGGAGACCACCCAGACATTGTGCTTCTCAAAAATGGACATGGCCTTCTCGATCTCCCAGCGCTCCCAGACACGACCGCAGGGGTTGTGCGGGCTACAGAAAATCGTGGCGTGGATATTCCGCTCCACGATTTTTCGTTCCATGTCCTCGTAGTCCAGCCGCCAGACGCCCGTCTCGTCCCGGTACATGGGATTGTGGACGATCTCATAGCCGTTATTTTTTAGGCAATGGGTGAAGCCGATGTAGGTCGGGCTCTGCACCAGAACCGCGTCGCCCCGGGAGCAGAGTACATTCAGCGTGGAGATCACGCCGCCCAGCACGCCGTTCTCATAGCCGATGTGCCGGGGCTCCAGGCCCTCCACAGCGTTGCGCCGCCTGTGCCAGCGGATGATGCTGTCAAAGTATTCCTCCGACGGCTGGAAATAGCCAAAGGCCGGGTGCTGGGTGCGGCGAACAATGGCCTCCTGGATGGACGGGCAGGCCAGGAAATTCATGTCGGCCACCCACATGGGGATCAGCGAAAAGCCCGCCTTCGGCCCCGCTGGGGCAAAGCCCCCGGGCTGTCCCACCATGTCCACCGCAATCGCGTCCTTCCCCCGCCGATCGGGGAGCGTCGTAAAATCATAATGCATAAGAACCGCCTCATTTCTTTTGTAGTTAGGGCGTATCTGTTCAGTCGCTCCGTAGAGCGGCCTGCCCTCAGGCCGCCGTGCCCTCCGATTTGATATGTTACCGGCGGCCAGAGCTCTGGCCGCCCTACGAGGGGAAGCGCTAACTGAATAGACACATTTGGGATATTATAGCACGGAACGCAATTGATCGCAAGGACGGAATCAATATACAGGCAAGGATGTTGCAGCTTCGGCCCCGCCCGTAGGGGGCAGTGCGGGTTGCGGGCGGCCAATGGCGCCCCTACAGAGGGTACGGTGCAGGGTTCGGTAGCGGCGCACGATGTGCGCCACGGAATGCACTTCCCCGTCTGTCATGCTGAGCAAAGCGAAGAATCCGTTTCCCCGTCCCCTTGCCTTCCCCCTCGGGGGACACAACAGTCCGGGGGACTGTTGTGGGTTTTATCGCCAGTGCGACAGCTATGCTGGCGCAACTGGCATCCTTCCGCGCTGGTGTCACCGGGCGTCTCACGGAAGCCCGGTGACGGATGAGGGGCGTTGCGGTTTCGCACTGCCTTCCCCCTCGGGGGAAGGTGCCCCAGTGCGCACACTGGGGCGGATGAGGGG
>JAFOKO010000106.1 GCA_017419715.1 Oscillospiraceae bacterium
CCGGAGCCCACCACGCCCCCCAGCCCCGGCGGCAAGCCCGGTCTGCCCCAGACGGGCCAGCTCTGGTGGCCCGTGCCCCTGCTGCTGGTGTCCGGCGCGGTCTTGATCCTGCTGGGCCTGTGGCGGCAACGCAACCGGAAGAACCGGGAAGACGAAAACGCTTGACGGAAGACCATAATAAGCAACACAAAAAGAGAGCTGTGCGTCCTTGCGCACAACTCTCTTTTTACGAGCTCAGATGTGCTCTCCCGGTGACAGGCGGGATTGCAGTACCAGCAGAATGCCGCTCTGTACGCTGATCTCCGCCGCGTCGGAGGCCCAGACATTGCTTATGCCCAGAGGGAAGCGGTTGCTCAGCGTCTCGTTCTCGCATTCGTATTTTGCGCCGCGGATCGTCACGCCCGTGCAGGCATCGGAGAGCGAAAACACCGAGAGCGACCAGCCCTCCCGGCGGGGGAGACGAAGCGTTTCTTGTGTGAAGGCCAGAGCGTCCGTATCCGCGCCGACCAGGCGGACTTTTGCCCCGCGGGAAACCAGCCAGGCTGCTGTTTGCAGATTGGCCAGTGTGTGGTCCAGCCGTCCGCCAAAGGCGCAAAGGATGGCAATCTCCCGATAGCCCAGCTCAAAGGCCCGCCGCACGGCCAGCATGGTGTCCGTGTCGTCCTTCCGCGTGGGGACGCGGGTGACGGGGATCTCCGTCTCCGGTTGAGGCGCGGAGTCAAAATCGCCCACAATCCAGTCCGGCCGAAGCCCCATTTGCGCGGCATATTGCCAGCCCCGGTCACATGCGATCACATAGTCCGCCCGACGAAGCTCGTCTGGAAGTTCACAGTATTCACCGCCGGAGATGATGAGGCAAAGATCAAGTTTCATAGCATCCCTCTTTCCTGTTCCATGAGTCTATCTTACTGCCATTTTCCGCCGCTGTCAAGAAAAACAAGATGCGGGGCCATGCGGCCCCGCATTCATTGCGATGTTGGTTTCGGCGCTTAGCCGACAGTGCAGTACATGAAGTACTTGTAGCCCAGAGGATTGGAGAAGAAGCCGTGCACATCCTTGCTGATCATATAGGTGTCCGTGTAGAAGTACAGGGGGCAGATGGTGCCGGTGGACATCAGCAGATCCTCAGCGCGGTGCATCAGCTCGTAGCGCTTGGCGTTGTCAGTGCAGGACTTGATGGTCTTGATCAGCACATCGTAGGTCTGTGCCCATGTGCCGTTTTCAACCTTGACATCGTAACCCAGGTCGGTCAGATCCAGGTTGTAGATGGCGACATTGGCGTGGCCGTCCTTGCCCAGCTGCACATCGTTGTTGCCGGAGGAGGTGACCCACATGTCCAGGAAGCAGATGGGGTCGTTGTAGTCGGCCAGCCAGCCGTTGCGGGCGATGGTGAAGTCGCCGCTCTTACGGGTCTGCAGGAAGGTTGCCCATTCCTGGTTCTCCATGTTCATGCTGATGCCAATGTTGGCCAGCTGAGCCTGCAGGTACTCACCGATGGCCTTGTGGGCCTCAGAGGTGTTGTACAGGTAGGTCATGGAAGGGAAGTTGGTGAACTTGGCGCCGTCGTAGTCGTAGTACTTCTTCAGCGTCTCGATGGCGGTGTTGAAGTTGCTCTCGATGGCGTCCTTGCTTACATTGTAGTAGCCTTCATAGCCGTCGTTGTGACCGGCGGTCTGATAGAACTGAGTGCCGTCGGGGTTGGTCATGCCCATTGCCACGAAAGAGGAGGCAGGAACCTGGCCGGCCTGACCAATCTCTTCTACGATGTAGTTGCGGTCGAAGAGCAGGCTGATGGCGTTGCGGATCTCAGCGCGGGCCTTTTCAGCCTCAGCGCCGGTCAAGCCGCTGTCGGCGGGCAGAATGTCCTGGTTGACATTCCAGCAGACATAGTAGGTACCGATCTGGCCGGCAACCTTGTACTCGTCGGGATAATCAGCCTTCAGAGTAGCCATTTCGTTGGTGGGCACATCGTCGATGAGCTGCCAGGTGCCGTTCTTGAAGTTGGCGACCATGTTGTTGGAGTCATCGGACAGATAGAACTCGATCTGATCCATGGTGATCTTGTCGGCGTCGGCGTAGTTGGGGTTCTTCTCCAGCGTGATGACGCTGTTGTGATCCCAAGCCTTCATGGTGTAAGCACCGTTGCAGACATAGGTGGACGGATCGGTGGCCCAAGCTTCGTCGGAGACCACATCCTCACGAACAGGGAAGTAGGTGGGGAAGGCCAGCAGCTCGTTCCAGTAGGCAACAGCGTTGGACAGGGTGACCTCGATGGTCTTGTCGTCCAGAGCCTTGACATTCAGAGCGTCGGTGCCGTAGCCGTCCACGACCTCGAACATATAGCCGTAGTCGGCGCCCAGTGCATCGGAAGCGGCGCGCTGCCAGGCAAAGACAAAGTCGTTGGCGGTGACATCCTTGCCGTCGGACCACTTCAGGCCGTCGCGGAGGGTGTAGGTGTAGGTCACAGTGCCGTCGGCGTTCTCAACGCCTTCTACCAGCTCCTTGGCCGCGTCGGGGACAATGACCAGATTGCCGTTGCTGTCCTGGGCCCACTTGGCCAGACCGGAGAACAGATGGGCGATCAAGCTGGCGCCGTCAATAGCGGAGTTCAGAGCGGGGTCCAGGGTGTCGGGCTCGGAGGCCAGGCAGACA
>JAFOKO010000107.1 GCA_017419715.1 Oscillospiraceae bacterium
CTCGGGGCGTCGAGGACGCCGCCCCCTACGGGGTGCGGGATATAAAAATGGCAGCCGACCGAAGTCGGCTGCCGGAGGGAGAGGCTCAGGAGGGACTGAGCCATAACACAAATGCAAGAATTATCTCGACAAGGATCAACTCGGCAGAATTATCTCAGACAAAATAATCTCAGGCAGAATTATCTCAGACAGAATTATCTAAGCAAGGATCATCTCAACAGGCGCACCAATGCGCTCTCTGACAAAAGATTTGGGCGACCCAATTAATCCGCTCAGCAATAAAAATCCTTGATCTTCTTAGCGCGGCTGGGGTGGCGGAGTTTGCGGATGGCTTTATTTTCGATCTGGCGGATGCGTTCGCGGGTGACGCCGAACTTTTGGCCCACCTCTTCCAGGGTGTGGTTCCGGCCATCGTACATGCCGAAGCGCATTTTCAGGACATCGGCCTCGCGCTGGGTCAAGGTGCCCAGAATCTCGGTCAAGGCCTCGGCCAGCATGGTATTGGAGGTGGATTCCGCCGGGCCGGGAGTGTTATCATCCTCCACGAAGGAGCCGATGGTAGTATCCTCTTCGTCGCCCACAGGGGTATCCAGGGAGAGGGTGTCGGCTGCGGTGCGGTTGGCCTCGATGATCTTCTCGATGGGCAGGCCCAGTTCTTCCGCGATCTCTTCCAGCGTGGGTTCGCGGCCCAGCTCCTGCACCAGTTTCCGGTTGCAGCGGGTGGCCTTATTGATCACCTCCACCATATGGACGGGGACGCGGATCGTCCTGGCCTGGTCCGCGATGGCGCGGGTGATGGCCTGGCGGATCCACCAGGTGGCATAGGTGGAGAACTTATTGCCCTTGGTATAGTCGAACTTATCCACGGCGCGGATCAGGCCGGTATTGCCCTCCTGGATCAGATCCAGAATATGAAGGCCACGACCGGAATACTTCTTGGCAATGGACACCACCAAGCGGAGGTTGGCCTCCGTCAGCTTCTTTTTGGCCGCTTTGTCGCCGTTGGAGACCTTCTCGGCCAGCTCCATTTCCTCTTCGGGGGTCAACAGCGGGACCTGGCCAATCTCTTTTAAGTACATGCGGACCGGATCGTCCAGATTATACTCCGCGGCAAGCTCCACGGGGTCGATCATTTCTTCGTCCGCATCTATCCCGGACAGGTCCATGGCCAGATCATCGTCCAGCTCCAGCTCAGCGCCGACGATCTGAATGCCCATCCCCTCCAGCATCTCATAGACCAGCTCGATCTGCTCGACCGTGCAGGGGATTTTGGAGAGCTCGTTGTTCAGCTCGCTGGCCTGGATCATGCCTTCCTTCTTTCCTTTTGCGATCAGGGCAGTAATTGGGCCGCTCAGCGATTCAAAGGCGGAACTGGTATTCTTTTTTGCGGTAGACATAGCACACTTCCTTTGTATGTTCCGGAAGGATCCCCTATTTTGACAGTTTGCAAACAGGTTTCCACGGTTTTCAGTTCATTATATTACAATCTTCCAAGCTTGGCAAGCCCTTTTCCGAATTTTTTACAAATTCTTTGCTTTTCCCCTTGTAAATCCGCGGCGCTTGGTTTAGGATATAGAAAACGAACTGGCAGGAGGCGAGGAAGTTTGACGGATGAGGAGCTGATGCGGCGGGCGCTGGAGCTGGGCCGGATGGCGGCCGCGGAAGGAGAGGTTCCTGTGGGCTGCGTGGTCGCTTTGGGGGACCGGATCGTGGGTGAGGGCCGCAACCGCCGGGAGGGCGCGAAAAACGCCCTCTGCCACGCCGAGCTGGAAGCCATTGACGCCGCCTGCAGGACGCTGGGCGGCTGGCGGCTCTGGGAATGCAGTCTTTTCGTCACCCTGGAGCCCTGCCCCATGTGCGCCGGGGCCATTATCAACGCCCGGATCCCCCGGGTCGTCTACGGGGCCGCCGATCCCAAAAACGGCTGCTGCGGTTCAGTGGTGAACCTGTTTTCCCTACCCTTCAACCATCAACCCGCTCTGGAGGGTGGTGTTTTGGAGGACGAATGCAGCACCCTGCTCTCAGAGTTCTTCGCAAGGCTTCGCCTGCAGCGGCCTCGGAGAAGACATTGGCGCAAAGAGGAATAAAGCTTGGGCCGTCTCACATCCGAGACGGCCCAAGTCGTTTTTTGTGTTACTCCGCGAAGTACGGCTGCACCAGGGAGATCAGCTCGGTGATCTTCTTCTTGGCGCCGTCGGTGGTCACAGGCTCGTTGCAGACGACGCTGATGACAAAGCTGCGGTTGGGCAGCTGCACGACGCCCATCGCACAGATGCAGACATCGGATTCAATATCTGTAATGAAGCCACAGCGCACGCCGTCGCCGGTGAGGCCGGTCTCGATCTCCAGGCCATCGACAGGGGTCAACAGAATGTCCAGCATCTGCCTGGAGGCGTTTTCGCTGACCAGCTTTCCGGAGCAGATCAGGTTCAGAATCTCAGCCGTCTGTTGGGCGGTCACAAAGTTTCTCTCGCTGGACGAACCGCTGAGCGAGCGGTTGAGGCCAAGCTTGACGCCGTTGGCAACGGCAAAAGACTTCACAGCCTCGCGGCCCTTGGCCGCATCGCCTCCGCCGAGCTTCTCCGTCAACCGGTCCGCCGCGTAGGTATCGTTGGCGGTGATCATGGCTTTGATGTCGTCCATCTCCGCATCCAGGGTCAGTTCCCCGTTCTCGGCCTGCTGGAAGATCGCGCCCATGATAAAGACCTGGGCCATACGGTTGGCTGTCATCCAGTCTTCCGTATCGCAATTGACCGTAGAACCGACTTTCGTACCCACAGCGGGATCGATGACCATGACCTGCCATTCGCTGGTCAAACCGTCGAGAGATTCATTCAGCTCCGCCTGCAGTCTGGCATCTTCAATGGGGGTCAAGTTCTGCGGCTGCACGGAAACGCTCTCCGTGGTCACGACGGGCTCGGTCTGCACCGGAGGGAAGACGCCGGAAGCAATGGGGGCCTCCGTGGTCGTCGCCTGGACCGTCTCCGTCGTTGCAGTCTCGTTCTTGTCTTTTTGCGTCTTGAGGATCACGATGCAGAGCAACACCGCCGCGACAAGCATGAACATCGTAATTCCGAGAAAAATATCAGGTTTTTTTGTTTTCATGTAAGTACCACTCCGTTCGGCTGGTTTTCCCTGAAATGCAGGATGGTTCTACGCCGGATCAGGCCGGCATAGATTCTGGAGAGCTCTGTTCAGCTCACCAATTGCATTCATTTTATCACATAAAAAGCCATTCGTCAATGGTTTTCCCGAAACAGGAGGTAAAATGCGTTATTCTGTTCTATCTGCTTTGGCCGCAGCCCTGCTCTGGGTTGCCCTCACGCTGCTGGCTCTCCCGGTTGGACAAGCTGCCGCCGAACCGGCTTCTGCCCAGGCTCCAGGCCCGGAAACGGAAGCAAATGAACCGGCGCTCGATCCGGCTGCCGCCGTCTTTGCGGACGCGGTCTTTGACACAAACTGCCAGCTTGCCGTCCTAACACAAGACGGCGTCCGGACGATGGATCTGCAGCACTATTTGACCGGGGTCCTTCTGGCGGAGATGCCGGTCTCCTTCGGAGAAGAAGCCTTGAAGGCCCAGGCCGTCGCCTGCAGGACCTACACCCTTGGACGCTGCCAAAACAGCCGCCACCCAGAAGCGGCCGTCTGCACCGACCCGCACTGCTGCCAGGGCTGGACAGACCCGGCGGAAGCAGACCCGGACGCCCGGGAACTGGCGGAGGCCGCCGTGAAGGCCACTGACGGGCTCGTGCTGCAGTATGACGGCACGCTCATCGACGCCACCTTTTTCTCCTGCTCCGGAGGCAGGACCGAGGACGCGGCAGCCGTCTGGGGGAGCGATCTGCCCTATCTTCGGGCGGTGGCAAGTCCGGGAGAAGAAGACGCCGCCCATTTTACCGACGAGCTGCAGCTTCCTCTGGAAGACTTCTGTGCTGCTCTGGAAGGCCTGGACGACAAGATCCACTTTTCGGACGACCCGGGGACCTGGCTGGAATCCGTGCAATACACGGCAGGCGGCGGCGTGGGACAGGCCGTGCTGTGCGGGCACAGCTTTTCCGGCACCGCCCTGCGAAAGGCCTTCGGCCTGCGCTCCACCGCCTTCTCCCTCTCGCTGGACGGGGGTGGCGCGATCTTCACCACCCGGGGCAACGGCCACCGGGTGGGCATGAGCCAATATGGCGCCGCCGCCATGGCCCAGGCCGGAAACGACTTTGAAACCATTCTCAAGTGGTACTACCAGGGAGTAGACCTGGCGCAGGCGGAGCTCCCCTGCGCTTCCAGCCTTGCGGGCATATCCTGCCCGGACGGCGCATAGATTGGCAAGCGGGAGGGATCATTATGCCGCCATGCAGATATACAGATCTGAGATGCAAGGAAGTCATCAATGTATGCGACGGGTGCCGCCTGGGCTGCGTCTGCGATGTGGAGCTGGAGCTCCCCGAGGGGCGCGTCTGCGCCATCTGGGTACCGGGCCCTTGGCGCTGGCTGGGGCTCTTCGGCCACGACGGATACTACCGCATTCCCTGGCAGCGCATCCAGCGGATCGGCAGCGATATGATTTTGGTGGACGCGGTTCTGCGGGACTGCCGCTGCAGAAGGCCCGGCAGGCGGTGGAGAGAAGATTGATTTGTGTAAAAATCTGGAAAAATGGGCAAAATAACACTTGCAATCCGAGACACAATCGGGTATAATGTGTCGGCACGGTAATCATGCCGTGACATTGCAACTCACACACCCGGGGATTTCCGTCTGTGTGCCGCCCGCTGGGCGGTCAGCCGGAAAGATGATCGGGGTGGAGGAAAAAACAAAAAGGAGAATACACAAATGGCAGTCGTATCCATGAAGCAGCTGCTGGAAGCTGGCGTCCACTTCGGCCACCAGACCCGCCGCTGGAACCCCAAGATGGCACAGTTCATCTATACCGAGCGCAATGGTATCTATATCATTGACCTGCAGAAGACCGTGAAGAAGCTCGAGGAAGCTTACGCCTTCGTGCGTCAGCTGGCCGAGAACGGCGAGAGCATCCTCTTCGTCGGCACCAAGAAGCAGGCTCAGGACGCCATCAAGGAAGAGTCCGAGCGCGTCGGCATGTACTATGTCAACGCCCGTTGGCTGGGCGGCATGCTCACCAACTTCAAGACCATGCGCACCCGTATCGACCGTCTGGCTCAGCTCCGCAAAATGGAGACCGACGGCACCTTCGCCATGCTTCCCAAGAAGGAAGTCATCAAGCACCAGGGCGAGATCGCCAAGCTCGAGAAGTATCTCGGCGGCGTCAAGGAAATGAAGAAGC
>JAFOKO010000108.1 GCA_017419715.1 Oscillospiraceae bacterium
AAGGCTTTACGGGGGCGCGTTCCTTGCCTTCCCCCTCGGGGGAAGGTGGCGCCGGGCGTCTCACGGAAGCCCGGTGACGGATGAGGGGCGTTCTGGCTTCGCGCTGCTTCCCCTGCCTGTCATTCTGAGCGAAGCGAAGAATCCGTACCCCCGTCCCCGGCATTCGTTCACCGGAACAGCTCAGTCCAATCGGTGCGCCCCTCATCCGGCCCTACGGGCCACCTCCCCAAGGGGAAGGCTTTTCGGGGGTGCGGTGCGGGTTGCGGGCGGCCGATGGCCACCCCTGCGGAGGGTGCGGCGTCGGGCGGGCTGGCAATAGACCCGTGAGAGGCACAGGGGCTTGTCCCTGCTCAGCAAACCGCACTGCTGTCCGCCTCTGGTTCTTTCGTCATTCTTCCGAATTTTTCCGAGATGCTTTCTGGCTGTTGATTTTTTTGACATTTAATTATATAATAAATTGTAAAATCCCAGCGGCGCGTTCGATTTTCAAACTTATTTTGTCCGAAAAGGAGATTCTGTCAAATGAGAACCATCGGAACCGTTGTTCGGGGCGTGCGTGCGCCCATCATCCGGCAGGGCGACGACATCGCCGTCATCACCGCTCAGGCTGTTCAGGAAGCCTGGAAGGAAGCTGGTATCTCTCCCAAAAACCGGGATGTCGTGGCAGTGACCGAATCCGTCGTGGCCCGCGCCCAGGGCAACTATGCCAGCCTCACCCAGATCGCAGCCGATGTTAAGGCCAAGACCGGCGGCGGCACCGTGGGCGTCGCCTTCCCCATCCTGAGCCGCAACCGCTTCTCCCTGCTGCTCAAGAGCATCTCCATGGCCTGCAAGAAGGTCGTGCTGCTGCTGTCCTATCCCTCCGACGAGGTGGGCAACCATCTGGTCGACATCGACCTGCTGGACAAGGAAGGCATCAACCCCTATTCCGACACCTTGACGGTGGCCGAGTTCCGCAAGCACTTCGGGCATATCCTCCATCCCTTCACCGGCGTGGACTACATCGACTTCTACACCGGCCTGATCGAGAGCTCCGGCGCGGAGGCGGAGATCCTGCTGGGCAACCACATCCAGTCTCTGATCCCCCTGTGCGACGCCGTGATCACCGCCGACATCCACACCCGCGCCCGTTCCAAGCGTCTGCTGAGGAACGCCGGGTGCAAGATCGTCCTGGGTCTGGACGATCTGATGACCGCCCCCGTGGACGGCAGCGGCTACAACGAGACCTACGGTCTGCTGGGCTCCAACAAGGCCACCGAGGACAGCGTCAAGCTCTTCCCCCGGGACTGCATCACCGTGGCCGAGCGCATTTCCAAGCTCCTGTCCGACGCTTCCGGCGTGCACATCGAGGCTATGGTCTACGGCGACGGCGCGTTCAAGGACCCCGTGGGCAAGATCTGGGAGCTGGCCGACCCCGTCGTGAGCCCCGGCTACACCAGGGGCTTGAGCGGCACCCCGAACGAGCTGAAGCTCAAGTACCTGGCCGACAACGATTTCGGCGATCTCTCCGGCGACGCCCTCCGGGAGGCGATTTCTGAACGCATCCGCGCCAAGACCGGCGAGAGCCTGGTGGGTCACATGGTCTCCGAGGGCACCACGCCCCGGCAGCTCACCGATCTGATCGGTTCTCTGTGCGACTTGACCTCCGGCTCCGGCGACAAGGGAACCCCCATCGTCTACATCCAGGGCTACTTTGACAACTACACCAACGAATAAGCCATCCGTAGCGGCACAAAGCTTGTGCCGCTACGAAACTCTAATTCGATTGCATCGATTCAGTTGCTCCGTAGGGCGGCCTGCCCCCAGGCCGCCGTGCCCCCAATTTGACATGTTTCCGGCGGCCAGAGCTCTGGTCGCCCTACGAGGGGAAGGGGGAACTGAATAGCCACATTCGATTTTTTAAAGAAAGGGGAGCCATTATGCTGATTCGAAATGCCGCGCAAGACATTGAATCCGTCATGTTTACCCGCGAGCAGATCGCCGCCCGCTGCCGGGAGCTTGGGCAAACGCTCACCGAGAAGTTCCGGGGCGAAAAGCCGCTGATGATTTGCGTCCTTCGCGGCGCGACCTTCTTCTTTACGGACCTGTGCCGGGAGATGGACTGCCTGATGGATATGGACTTTATCGCCGCCTCCTCCTATTTCAAGGGCACCAAGTCCAGCGGGACCGTTCGCCTGGTGAAGGATTCCGGCATCGACATGCAGGACCGCCATGTGGTCATCGTGGAGGACATCGTGGATTCCGGCTTGACCCTGGAATACCTGGTCAAGCTCTTCCAGACCCGCAGCCCCAAGTCCATCACCACTGTCACCCTGCTGGACAAGAATGTCAACAAACCAGACCGCTTCCGCGTCGACTACTACGGCTTCAAGATCCCCGACGCCTTCGTCGTAGGCTACGGCCTGGACTACGCCGACTACTACCGCAACCTGCCCTATATCGGCGTGATCAAGGAAGAGTGCTACAAGTAGGCAAGAGGCAACAGGCAACAGGCAACAGGCAATAGGAGACGCGGAATGTAGGGGCGGCCATCGGCCGCCCGCAACACGCAACGCCTATCCCGTCCACTGTAGGGGGCGGCGTCCGCGACGCCCCGCGCGTATCGGTGCCGTAGGAAAAATTTGGAACGAACCCGTTCCCATATCGCACGCACCCGTAGGGACGGCACTTTGCCGTCCGTCCCGCCCCGCACCACACCTCCCCAAAGCCTTCCCGAGTGGGAAGGCTTTACGAAACCGTATCTTTAAACTATACATACCAAAAGGAGCGTATCATGGACAAGCTGAAACAACGCATCGTCACCGAGGGCAAGGTGCTCCCCGGGGGCATTGTAAAAATCGACGGTTTTCTGAACCACCGCGTGGATTGTGCTTTCCTGGGTGAGCTGGCAGATGAATTTGCCAAGCTTTTCGATCTTTCCCAGGTGGATGTCATCCTCACCGCCGAGGCCAGCGGCATTGCCCTGGCTGCCATCTGCGCCTATCGCTGGGGCAAGCCCATGGTCTTTGCCAAGAAGGCAAAATCCGACAACATCGAGGGCGGTCTGTATAAGAGCGAGATCATGTCCTACACCTACAAGAAAAAGGTCACCTTGATCGTCTCCAAGGAATGGCTGGCGCCCGGCAGCCGGGTTTTGGTCATTGACGACTTCATGGCCCGCGGCGAGGCCGCCCGGGGCCTGTGCGAGCTGGTTTCCGCGGCTGGCGCGGAGTTGGTCGGTGTGGGCATCGCCGTGGAGAAGGGCTTCCAGGGCGGCGGCGACCGCTTGCGAGAAATGGGCGTCAACTACCACGCCCTGGCCGTCATTGACGAAGCCGAGCCAGACCATATCCGCTTCCGCGACTGAGGAAAATAATGATAGATTCCGAACAAAAAAACAGTAAGATCATCGACGGGTTTGTGCTGTGCATCTCCCTGTCGCTCCTGGCGGCTTCCGCAGCCGCTGCCCTCTACACTGGCACCGGGCGGACGCTTTTTGCAGACTTTTTTCGCATTTTGAGCTCTCCAGGCCCGCTGATCACCGACTATTTCGGCGTGGGCAGTCTGGCTGCGACCTTCCTCAACGCGGGGCTGTGTGGCCTTGCCATGTGGGCCTTTATGGCGCTCCTGCCCGGGCCGTCCCATGTCAACACCTTCGCCGGCTACTTTCTGGTCATCGCCCACGCCTTCTACGGGCTGAACTTTTTGAACATGTGGCCCTGCTTCCTGGCGCCCTTCCTCTATTTGCGGATCCGCCGACTGGATTACAACGAAAACCTGCATATCTGCATGTTCTGCACCTGTTTCAGCCCCTTTGTGAGCGAACTGCTCTTCCGCTACACCCAGGGCCAAAGCTGGACCCCGGGCACGGTGACCCTCACCGTGACGGGCATTCTGTTGACGCTTTGCTTCATTCTGGTGCTGGCCTTCGTGGCCCCCGCTATCCTGCCCGGGACCCGGGCCTGGCACAAGGGCTACAACCTCTACAACGGCGGTCTGGCCTTCGGTATGCTGGGCTTTTTCCTGTTCAACCTGCTCTACCGCACCGTGGGCGTCGACGCGCCGGCGGCCACAGTCTTTGACAACCCGGTTTATGAGAGCTTCGGCTGCTCCTATCGCGGCTTCGGCTATGCCTACTTCCTGCTGCTTTTTGCCGGATGTGTGACGGCGGGGTATTTTCTGAATGACCGAAGCTTCCGTGGCCTGTCCCGCCTGTTCACCGACACCGGCTATGAGAGCAACTTTGCGGGCAAATACGGTATGCCGCTGTGTCTGATCAATGTCGGCATCTACGGCACGCTGTTTCTTGTGTATGTGAGCTTGGTGGAGCGCTTCACCTCCGGCGCGGGCTTCACCGGCCCTACCTTCGGCGTGATCTTCGCCTCCTTGACCTTTACCGCCATGGGCCAGCATCCCCGCAATGTCTGGCCGATCTACGCCGGCTATCTGATGCTCTTCGTGTTTGCAAACGCCTTTAACATTCTGGTGGGGGGTGAAGTAGGCTGGACGCTTTCGACCCAGGGCTACATCAACAGCGTCGCCTTTGCCACCGGCCTGTGTCCGCTGGTGGGCCGCTACGGCGTCGTACCCGGCATCGCCGCCGGAATGCTCTGTGCCTCCCTGGCCCCCGCCACCGCCGCGCTGCACGGCGGGCTGATGCTCTACAACGGCGGTTTCACCGCTGGCATCACCACGCTGATCCTGCTGCCGATCCTGGAGCACTACCTCCCCAACCCCCGCGCCTCCATGACCCAGCACATCGACTTGCGCGATATGATGACCCTCAACGAAAACGCCAAGCGGAAGGGAAAATGAATCGTGTTCGTTGCGATTTGAGGAGCTGCTTGAAAACAAACGCATGTTGCGGGCGGCCATCGGCCGTCCGGTTCGCCTCGGGCGAACAATCGCCCGCAAGGGCGATCCAAGCATGTTCGATCTACGGAAATCAAACCAAACAACGCACCCGTGCATGATTTGCCTCCGGCAAATGGCATTCGTACCGAATGCCGGGGGACGGGGGTACGGATTCTTCGCTACGCTCAGAATGACAGATGGGGAAGGCTCTCCGAAGCCGCAACGCCCCTCATCCGTCACCGGGCTTCCGTGAGACGCCCGGCGCCACCTTCCCCCAGGGGGGAAGGCTCTCCGAAACCGCAACGCCACTACGCGTCTCCTATTGCCTAATGCCTATTGCCCATGATCCATGGTGACTGGTCACGGCTGGCTTTTATACATGAAGTCCTCGTTTTGCGATGAACGCCAAATGAATATAACATGCCAAAGAGAGGACACCCTATGGATGTCCTCTCTTTGGCACGCCGGAAGGGACTCGAACCCCCAACCCTCAGAACCGGAATCTGATGCTCTATCCATTGAGCCACCGGCGCGTTTGTGCAAATATTATAGCAAAGCGAGCGGCAAAAGTAAAGCCTTTTTTGCGTGGAACGGAAAATTTTTTCGTGCAGAAATATGACAGTAGAGAGCAGCAGGAAGCAGGGACAAGCACCTGTGCCTTTCATGGGGATTGCTTGTCCGCCCGTTCCCGCACCGCACCCGCGTCCCTGGTGCCTGCAAACTTCGTGAAAAATCACCCCGGAGCGAATTGCTCCGGGGCGTTTTTGTTCTGCCTTACAGGTTGAAATACTTTTCGAACTCGGCGGGATGGGGGATCCGGGAGAGCTCGGCGCATTCGGCGCGCTTGGTCTTGATGAAGTTCTTGATGAGCTCCTCGGGGAACACGCCGCCGGCGGTGAGGTAGTCGTGATCCTGCTCCAGGGCGTCCAGGGCGTCTTCCAGACGGGTGGGCAGCTGATGGAGCTTCTTCTTCTCTTCCTCGGGCAGATCGAAGAGGTTCATGTCGTAGGGGCCCCAACCGTTGGCGTGGGGGTCGATCTGGTTCTTGATGCCGTCAAGACCGGCCATCAGAATGGCAGCGTAGGTGAAGTAGGGGTTGCAGGTGGCGTCGGGGTTCCGAAGCTCGAAGCGGCGAAGCTTGGGAGACTTGGCGTAGGCCGGGATCCGGATGACGGCGCTACGGTTGGAGGTGGCGTAGCCAACAGTGACAGGAGCCTCGAAGCCGGGCACCAGACGCTTGAAGGAGTTGGTGGAGGGGTTGGTGATGGCGCACAGGGAGGAGATGTGCTTCAGCAGGCCGCCCATGAACCAGTGGGCTTCCTTGGACAGGTGGGAATAGCCGTTGTCGTCGGAGAATACGGGCTCGCCATTCTTCAGAAGCAGCATGTGCACATGCATGCCGCTGCCGGCCTCGCCGTAGACGGGCTTGGGCATCAGCGTGGCAGCCAGGCCGTACTTCTTG
>JAFOKO010000109.1 GCA_017419715.1 Oscillospiraceae bacterium
CCATTATACACGATACAACAAAAAACTGCAATCCCGATTCTTTGTATCTTTTCAAAGGAAAACACAGCGCCCGCATCTTGCCAACGGGCTGTTTGTGTGGTATATTATGAGAAGATACACAGAGCTATCATAGGGAGGAAGCACGATGGCCATTCATATTGAAAACGAGGCAGCCCGCTGCCTCAACTGCAAGGTTCCCCTCTGCCAGCAGGCTTGCCCGATCTCCACGCCGATCCCGCACATCATTCAGCTGTTCAAGGAAAAAAATGTGATGGAGGCCGGGCAGGAGCTGTTTGAAAACAACCCCATGAGCGTGGTTTGCGCCACCGTCTGCAACCATGAGCTGCAGTGCGCCGGGCATTGCGTGCTGGGCAAGAAGAGCACGCCGGTGCAGTTCTATGACATTGAAAAATACATCTCCGATTCCTACCTGGACCGATACAAACCGGTTGCTGCAGAGAAGAACGGCAAGCATGTGGCCGTGGTGGGCTCCGGCCCTGCCGGCTTGACGGTGGCCATCCTGCTGGCCCAGAAGGGCTGTGAGGTGACGGTCTTCGAGCGCAAGCACTACATCGGCGGCATGCTCCGCTACGGCATTCCCGATTTCCGCCTACCCCGGACGATCTTAGATCGCTATCAGAAGCTGCTGGGCCGACTGGGCGTCCATGTCCGCACCGCCACCACCATCGGCGGCGCGCTGAAGCTGGAGGATCTGCTCCGCGACGGCTACGACGCGATTTTTGTCGGCACCGGCGCATGGCGGCCCAAGACGCTGGGCGTCCACGGCGAATGTGGGGCCAATGTCCAGTTCGGCATTTCCTACCTGGAGAACGCCGGAAACACGGATCTTGGTCGGACCGTCGCCATCATCGGCATGGGCAATGTGGCCATGGATGTGGCCCGCACGGCCTTCCGCCACGGCGCGGAACGGGTCATGCTCTTCTCCCGGGGCCAGCACGCCACCGCCAGCTCCCACGAGATGAGCTATGCCGCCCTGGACGGTGCGGAGTTTATCTTCGGCAAGCAGATCGTGGCGATCCGCCCCGAGGGCCCGGTTTTCCGGAACTCCGTTCTGGATGAAAACGGAAAGGTCACCGGATGCGACGGGGAGGAAGAGCTGGTCCCCGCCGATTCCGTCATCATTGCCATCTCCCAGCGCCCCAAGGACAAGCTCCGGCTGAGCACCGACCATCTGGAGGGCAACGCCAAGGGCTTGATGATCGTGGACGAAAACCATATGACCACAGTGGATGGCGTCTTCGGCGCCGGAGATGTGGTGACCGGCCCCTTGACCGTCGTGCACGCCGTGCAAGCCGCCAAAGAGACCGCCGCCGCCATGTTGCGGTATATGCATGTGGAATAAGCGCTGACAAAAACATAGCGTTCAGCACCCCCTGCGAGACAGGCATCGCTTGTCCACAGGGGGTGCCGTTTTAGAACGCCTTCCCCCTCGGGGGAAGGTGGCGCCGGGCGTCTCACGCAAGCCCGGTGACGGATGAGGGGCGTTGCGGTTTCGCACTGCCTTCCCCCTCGGGGGAAGGTGGCACCGGGCGTCTCACGCAAGCCCGGTGACGGATGAGGGGCGTTGCGGTTTCGCACTGCCTTCCCCCTCGGGGGAAGGTGCCCCAGTGCGCACACTGGGGCGGATGAGGGGCGTTACGGTTTCAGACTGCCTCCCGTGGCGCACGATGTGCGCCGCTGCCGATAGTGCGGTGCTTGCGGACGGCAGGGTGCCGTCCCTACGGGTGCGTGCGATTTGGGAAATGGGTTCGTTCCTTTATTTTCCTACGGTATCGATACGCGCGGGGCGTCGAGGACGCCGCCCCCTACAGTGGACGGGAAATGCGTTGCGGGTTGCGGGCGGCCGATGGCAGCCCCTACGGGGGGCTCGACGGTCGGACATGCAGTCCCCATGAAGGGCAGTGGGCTTGTCCCTGCAGGCTTTCATGACTGCCCTTGATCTAAAAAACCTGCTTCCGGCGAACCGGAAGCAGGTCGAGGGATCCCTTAGAACTTCTTGTTGACCACGCGCTTGACATAGGTGGTATGCAGGAGCTCGTGGGCCTTGTGAGAACCGGGCTTGCCAAGGAACTTGTCGTAGAGCTCGATGATCTCGGGGTTCTCGTGGGACTTGCGGATGGTGTTGGCCTCGTCCAGGCTGTAGAGGACCTTGGCGCGCTCGGCGCGGATGTCCGTGAAGTTACGCACAGAGGCGTGGACCTGGGGCTGGCCGCCGCCGTTGACACAGCCGCCGGGGCAGGCCATGACTTCGATGAAGTGGTAGTTCTTCTCGCCGGACTTGACCATATCCAGGACCTTGGCCGCGTTGGCCAGACCGGAGGTGACGCAGATGTTCACATCCATGCCAGCCACATGGTAGGTCGCTTCCTTGATGGCGTCGGTGCCGCGGACCTCGACGAAGTCGGGACGGGGCAGGGTCTCGCCGGTAAGCTTCTCCACAGCGGTACGCAGGGCAGCTTCCATAACGCCGCCGGTGGCGCCGAAGATGACGGCAGCGCCGGTGCCTTCACCCAGAGGATGATCGAAATCTTCCTCGGGCAGGTCGTCCCAGCGGATACCGGCACGCTTGATCATGCGGGCCAGCTCACGGGTAGTCATGGTGTAGTCCATATCGGGCAGACCGGCGCCGGACTGGTTGTCACGGCCGATCTCGAACTTCTTCGCGGTGCAGGGCATGACGGAGACGGACACGATCTTCTTGGGGTCGATGCCCATCTTCTCGGCGAAGTAGCTCTTGGTGATGGCGCCCTGCATCTGCTGGGGGGACTTGCAGGAAGACAGATTCTCGGTGAACTCGGGGTAGTAGTGCTCGCAGTACTTGACCCAGCCGGGGGAGCAGGAGGTGATCAGAGGCAGCTTGCCGCCGTTCTGAACGCGATCCAGGAACTCGTTGGCCTCTTCCATGATGGTGAGGTCGGCGCCGAAGTTGGTGTCGAAGACCTTGTCGAAGCCGAGGCGGCGGAGGGCAGCAGCCATCTTGCCCTGGGCATTGGTGCCGATGGGCTTGCCGAACTCTTCGGCCAGACCGGCACGGACAGCGGGGGCAGTCTGCACGACCACATACTTGTCGGGGTCGGCAATGGCGGCAAAGATGTCGTCGATGTTGGACTTCTCATACAGCGCGCCGGTGGGGCACACAGCGATACACTGGCCACAGGAGACACAGGAGGTATCGGCCAGATCCATCTCGAAAGCGGAGCAGATCTTGGTCTTGAAGCCACGCTCGTTGGCGCCGATAACGCCGATGCCCTGGTTCTTCTCGCAGGCAGCTACGCAGCGACGGCAGAGGATGCACTTGGAGTTGTCGCGGACCATGTGGACAGCGGACTCGTCCAGCTCGGAGGGGTTCTTCGCGCCGGCATAGGCGTCCTCGTTCTCAACGCCGTACTCCTTGCACAGGGCCTGGAGCTCGCAGTTGCCGGAGCGGACGCAGGACAGGCAGGAGCAGTTATGATCGGAGAGGATCAGCTCCAGGGTCTTCTTGCGGTAGGCCACGACGCGGGGGGTGTGGGTGAAAACTTCCATATTGGGGGCAATGGGATACACGCAGGCGGCGCACAGACCGCGAGCGCCCTTGACCTCCACCACGCAGATACGGCAAGCGCCGATCGCGTTGATGTCCTTGAGGTAGCAGAGGGTGGGGATGGTCACACCGGCCATCCGGGCCGCTTCGAGAACGGTGGTACCCTTCGGGGCAGTTACCTCAATGCCATTGATTTTGACAGTATACTGTTCCATCTTCTGTCCTCCTTACTGCTTGCTGATGGCCTTGAACTTGCAGTTGCCCATGCAGACGCCGCACTTGACGCACTTGTCGGGGTCGATCTCCACAGAAGCCAGCTTGTGGCCGGGAGCGACATACTCGGTGCGGGTGATGGCGCCAGCGGGACAGTTGCGCATGCACAGGCCGCAGCCAACACACTTCTCCTTGTCCACCACGAACTTCAGCAGGTCCTTGCAGACGCCGGCCGGGCAGCGCTTGTCCACGACATGGGCAATGTACTCGTCGCGGAAGTAGCGCAGGGTGGAGAGAACGGGGTTGGGAGCCGTCTGGCCGAGGCCGCAGAGAGCGTTGGCCTTGATGTAGTAGCAGAGCTCTTCCATCTTGTCCAGATCTTCCAGCTTGCCCTGGCCCTTGGTGATGCGCTCGAGCATCTCCAGCAGACGCTTGGTGCCGATCCGGCAGGGAGTGCACTTGCCGCAGGACTCATCCACGGTGAACTGCAGGAAGAACTTGGCGATGTCGACCATGCAGTTGTCTTCGTCCATAACGATCAGTCCGCCGGAGCCCATCATGGAGCCGATGGCGATCAGGTTGTCATAGTCGATGGGAACATCGAAGTGCTCCGCGGGGATGCAGCCGCCGGAAGGACCGCCGGTCTGGGCAGCCTTGAACTTCTTGCCGTTGGGGATGCCGCCGCCGATCTCTTCGATGACCTCGCGCAGGGTGGTGCCCATGGGGATCTCCACCAGGCCGGTGTTGTTGATCTTGCCGCCCAGAGCGAAGACCTTGGTGCCCTTGGACTTTTCAGTGCCCATGGAGGCGAACCACGCAGCGCCCTTGAGGATGATCTGGGGAATGTTGGCCCAGGTCTCGACATTGTTGAGAATGGAAGGCTTCTGGAACAGGCCCTTCTCAGCGGGGAAGGGAGGACGGGGACGGGGCTCGCCGCGGTTGCCCTCGATGGAGGTCATCAACGCGGTCTCCTCGCCGCAGACAAACGCGCCGGCGCCGAGACGCAGGCCGATGTCGAACTTGAAGCCGGTGCCCAGGATGTTGTCGCCCAGCAGGCCGTACTCGTGGGCCTGCTCGATGGCGATCTGCAGACGCTTGACAGCGATGGGGTACTCGGCACGGACATAGATGTAGCCCTGAGAAGCGCCGATGGTGTAACCGGCGATGGTCATGGCCTCGAGGACGACATGGGGATCACCTTCCAGGACGGAACGGTCCATGAAAGCGCCGGGGTCGCCTTCGTCCGCGTTGCAGCAGACATACTTCTGGTCATTGTCGTAAGCGCGGGCAAACTTCCACTTCAGGCCGGTGGGGAAGCCAGCGCCGCCACGGCCGCGGAGGCCGGAATCCAGCAGGACCTGGATGACATCTTCGGGCTTCATCTCGGTGAGGACCTTCTTCAGCGCGAAGTAGCCGTTGGTGCCGATGTACTCGTCGATCTTCTCGGGGCTGATGCGGCCGCAGTTACGAAGGGCGACGCGGTTCTGCTTGGCATAGAAATGGGTCTGGTCGTAACCGATGGTGCCGTTCTCGGTCACGGTCTCTTTGTAGAGATACTTGGTCACGGGCTTGCCGCCAACCAGGTGCTCCTTGACGATCTCGGGGATCATCTCGGGGGTCACGCGGGAGTAGAAGCTGCCTTCGGGGTGCACGATCATGATGGGGCCGAGGGCGCACAGGCCGAAGCAGCCGGTCTTGACGATCTGGACCTGGTCGGTCAGGCCGTTCTTCTCGAGCTCCTCGTTGAGGACCTTGATCAGCGTTTCGCTACCGGAGGAGGTACAGCCGGTGCCGCCGCAGACGCAGACATGAATGCGGTAGTTGTCGTCCATCTTACCGATCATCTCTTCGTGGCGGAAGTTGATGTGGGGCGCCATCTTATCACGGATGGCCTCCAGCTCCTGAATGGAAATATTATGCATCGCAGTATCCTCCTTCCTTATTCGTACTTCTTGAGAATGTCCGGGATCATATCGGGGACCAGGCGGCCGTAGACATCGTCATTGATCATCATGACGGGAGCCAGGCCGCAGGCGCCGACGCAACGGCAGGACTCGAGAGAGAACTTGCCGTCGGGCGTGCATTCGCCTTCCTTGATGCCCAGCAGCTCGGAGATCTTGTCGTAAACAGGCTGAGAGCCCTTGACGTAGCAAGCAGTGCCGAGGCAGACGGAGATCCGATACTCACCCTTGGGCGCCAGCGCGAACTGGGCGTAGAAGGTGGCGATGCCGTAGATCTTTTCCAGGGGAACATTCATCTGATCTGCAATGATGGTCTGGACCTCGATGGGCAGATAACCATAGATGTCCTGGGCTCTCTGCATGATGGGCATGAGCGCGCCCGGGGTATCCCGGAGCTCGGCGATCACGGCCAGCAGCTTCTCTTCTTGTTCCTTCGTGCCACGGAAGGGAACGGTCGTTACTTTACAAGCCATTTGATGCAACTTACCTCCTAAATCGTAATAGCAAATGGTCGTTACCGGACGCAATTCGTCCATAGTACATGTCCTATTTTACCAGATAAATGCGGGAAAGTAAAGGGAAAAATAGATATTTTTTATGAAAGAAGTGGAAAAAAGGTAATGCGTGCAAGAAGTAAAACTTCACGGCTCGCGGTGAACCGCCGCAAGGAGAGGTTCACCGCACGGCTGCTTTCCGTTGGAGCTTCTTCCAGGTGACAAAACTGTAAGCTCCAGATAAACAAGCTGTCATATTGAAATGCTATGCTATAGTGCGCACAAAGCGTTGAACAGGCGATAGGCAATAGTCGAATAGGCAATAGGGGTCGCGGAATGTAGGGGGCGGCGTCCCCGACGCCCCGAGCGTCCCCGTCCACTGTAGTGGCCAGTCGCCTGGCAATAGGCAATAGGGGACGAGGGGCGAAACGGCGACGGGGCAAGTCACCAGGGATCAGTCACCGGGGATTATAGGCAATAGGAGACACGGGGACGCCGGGCGTCTCACGCAAGCCCGATGACGGATGAGGGGCGTTCCGGGTTCGGACTGCTTCCCGTGGTGTACAATGGGCGCCGCCGGAGCTTTTCGCGTCTTCGTCTCCTACAATTGCAACGAACACGAAGCAATTCTCGGGTTTTGCCCTCCGTATTTCCTTTCTCCCTGAAAAGAGAAAGGCTGATTCTTTCCATTTCTCTTACACTTTCTCTTATCCTTACCCTTTCACTTACTCTTTTCCTTACACTTACTCTTACCCTTACTCTTTTTCTACTCTCTGCCGTTGGGAGAAACAGGGCGGGCGTCTGTCGGTTCGGATTCACCGGCTGTCTGTTTTTTCAGCCTTGCCTCGGCTTTGATGCGGCTTGCCTCCAGCACCGGGCGGACCGCACTGAACACGCTGTTGGCACTGCCGCTCAGGCGCGGCTCCACGCCAAAGAGCGCGTACCGGACAATGGCCCGGTAGGCCTCCAGCTGGCGGCTCTTGGGAAGGCTGTCTACTGCTTCAAAAAACGAGTGATAGAAGGTAAATTGGCCCCGCTGCAGGCTTCCCTTCTCCCCTGCTCCCAGCGCCGTTTCGGGGCGTGCGCCCGCAGGTTTTTGTGTTTCCATTTGATGCATCATTTTAAGCTCCTTTCCTGCTGCTTCACACGGTTTTCAGCACCTTTTTAAGATACTTCAATTATACCACAGGGGTAGTATTTTGTCAAGATACAGGTGGCTCAAAAATCTTCTTTTTTGTAAATTTTTTTAAAAATCGCACACCTTCTCTCCAGACATCCCTCCGCGTCTCGAAGCAAGGAAGGCTTCTATTGGATTGCTCCGGGAGGCTTGGGAAAAATTCCGGGTGAAACCGCTCACAGAATACCAAAGCTGGACGCTAACTCGCAATGCGTTCCGCAAAAACGCGGGCCCGGACTGCAAAATGGACTTCATTTTTATAAAGCTTCTTCCAAACAGCATGATTTCCACCGCTTTTCCACGGACATTCCCACAGGCGTCCAAAGCGAATCCACCGGAATTCCACAGGATGTTTGAGGTATTCCACAAGTATTCCACAGGTAATCCACAGAGTTTTCCACGGACCGCATTCTTTAAGCGCTATGGATGAGGGGCGTTGCAGTTTCGTAAAGCCTTCCCCGCCTGTCATTTTGAGCGAAACGAAGAATCCGTTTCCCCCGTCCCCTTGCCTTCCCCCTCGGGGGAAGGCTCTCCGAAACCGCAATGCAGTGTACCCTTTGTCAAGGACAATTTAATTCTTAGGGGTAGTATTTTTCAAAAAGATCGTGTATACTGGTTTCCGCTTTACCATCACGGAGGATAGTGCAACGCTGAG
>JAFOKO010000110.1 GCA_017419715.1 Oscillospiraceae bacterium
CCGGGTCACCTGTGGCACATGCGCTATCCTTTGGCCGACGGCAGCGGCTATCTGGTCGTGGCGACCACCCGTCCCGAGACCATGATGGGCGACACCGGCGTGGCCGTGAACCCCAACGACGAGCGCTACAAGGATCTGGTCGGCAAGACCTGCATGCTCCCGCTGATGAACCGTGAGATTCCGATTGTCACGGATGAATATGTGGAAATGGATTTCGGCACCGGCTGCGTCAAGATGACGCCTGCCCATGACCCCAACGACTTTGAGGTGGGCCTGCGCCACAATCTGGAATCCATCAAGGTCATTGCCGACGACGGCACAATCAACGAAAACGGCGGCAAGTATTGCGGCATGGACCGTTACGAGGCCCGTAAGGCGGTCGTGGCGGATATGGAAGCGCTGGGCCTGCTGGAAAAGGCCGAAGACTATTCCCACAATGTGGGCACCTGCTACCGCTGCCACAACGATGTGGAGCCGATCATCTCCGCCCAGTGGTTCGTCAAGATGCAGCCCATGGTGGAGGAAGCCATCCGTGTGGTGCGGGACGGGGAAACGCGCTTTGTGCCGGAACGCTTTTCCAAGAACTATATCAACTGGATGGAAAATCTGCATGACTGGTGTATTTCCCGCCAGCTTTGGTGGGGCCATCAGATCCCGGCCTGGTACTGTGCCGACTGCGGCCATGTGACCGTTAGCCGCGAGGACGCCAAGTGTTGCGAAAAGTGCGGTAGCAAGAATATTGAACGCGACCCCGATGTGTTGGACACCTGGTTCTCTTCCGCTCTCTGGCCCTTTGAGATCCTGGGTTGGCCGGACAAGACCCCGGATCTGGATTACTTCTATCCCACAGATGTGCTGGTCACCGGCTACGACATTATTACATTCTGGGTCTCCCGGATGATCTTCTCCGCCAACGAGCACACCGGAAAGCCGCCCTTCCACACGGTTCTGATCCACGGACTGGTGCGCGACGACAAGGGACGCAAGATGTCCAAGAGCCTGGGCAACGGCATCGACCCCCTGGACATGATCGAACGCTACGGCTCCGACGCGCTTCGCATGAATATGATCACCGGCAACAGCCCCGGCAACGATATGCGCTTCTATGTGGAGCATTGCGAAGCCATGCGCAACTTTGCCAACAAGCTCTGGAATGCCAGCCGCTATGTGATGATGAACCTGGAGCTGGACAAAAACGAGCTGCCCGCCCGGGAGAAGCTGGAGATCGCCGACCGCTGGATTCTCTCCAAGCTCAACCGGACCATCCGGGAAGCCACGGAGAACATGGAAAAATACGAGCTGGGCGTGGCCATCCAGAAGATCTACGACTTCATCTGGGACGACTACTGCGACTGGTATATCGAGCTCACCAAGGCTCGCCTCTACGGCGAGGACGCGGAGGCCAAGCAGACTGCTCAGCAGGTGCTGCTGTATGTGCTGGACCAGATCCTGCGGCTCATGCACCCCTTCATGCCCTTCGTGACAGAAGAGATCTGGCAGGCCATCCCGCATGAGGGCGAGGCCCTGATCGTGGCCGAATGGCCCCACTGGGACGACGCGCTGCATTATCCCAGCGAGGAGCAGCACATGGACTCCGTCATGACGGCTATCCGCACCGTGCGCAACCGCCGGGCCGAGATGAATGTGCCGCCCTCCAAGAAGGCGGACCTCTATGTGGTGACGGAAAAGCAGGAAGTTTTCAACGAAGGCGTGCCCTTTATCACCCGTCTGGCCTATGCCGACCGCGTCTTCGTCTCGGCAGAGGAACCTGAAGGCCATGAGGATATGGCCCAGGCCGTGACCCCGGACGCTAAGCTCTATCTGCCCCTGGCCCAGCTGGTGGATCTGGAGAAGGAACTGGCTCGGATCGCCAAGGAGCGGGAGAACACCGAGAAGGAGATTGCCCGGGCCGAGGGGCAGCTTTCCAACGAGAAATTTGTCTCCCGTGCTCCGGCCAATGTCATCCAGGCCCAGCGGGAAAAGCTGGAGCAAAGCCGGAAGCTTCTGGTGCAGCTGGAGGAGAGCGAAGCCCGCCTGCACAAGCTGCAAAAATAATGCTTGTATCTTGAAGCAAAATCGGTTACAATATACAGAAGCAAAGGCGAATAAACTAACCACCGACAGGAGGTTTTTCTATGATCGAAATGCAAACTGAAAAGGGCGTCATCAGTGTAAGCAGCGCGGTGTTTACCAACATCGTGGGGATCGCGGCTTCCAACTGCTTTGGCGTCAAGGGTATGGCGGTCCGTTCCATGACGGACGGCCTGGTGCATCTGCTCCGGAAGGAAGCCATGGGCAAGGGCGTGCTGGTCAACTTCCACGCCGACAACACCATTTCCATCGACCTGCACATTATCGTGGACCACGGAGTCAATCTCCCCGCGGTCGCGAAGTCCATCATCTCCGAGGTAAGCTATGTGGTGGAAAAGACTACCTCGACCAAGGTGCGGACAGTCAATGTCTTCGTCGACTCTATGATCGTCGGTGCATAACGGAGGTACATACAGTTGAGACAGACAATAGACGGCGCCGCGTTCCGGCGCATGATCATCAGTGCCGCCGCGGCCATCGAGATCAACAAGCAGCACATCAATGAACTGAATGTCTTCCCCGTTCCGGACGGCGAC
Source organism: Oscillospiraceae bacterium (assembly GCA_017419715.1). Lineage (GTDB taxonomy): Bacteria > Bacillota > Clostridia > Oscillospirales > Oscillospiraceae > JAFRPC01. The sequence goes on from JAFOKO010000110.1 coordinate 2,628, forward strand.
ACCGGCACGAACATGAGCATGACCCTCAATAACGCCGTGGCGGATCTCAAGCGTGCCGAGGACCCGACCCTAACGCAAGCAGCCGACATCACCGCCTCCGCCCTGCTGCGGGGCGCCCGCGGCAACTCCGGCGTTATCCTCTCCCTGCTCTTCCGGGGCATTGCCAAGGAGCTGAAGGGGGCGGAGGAGGCCACTGGAGTGCGCTTCGCCGAGGCCATGCAAGCCGGTGTGGACAGCGCCTACAAGGCCGTCATGAAGCCGGCTGAGGGCACAATCTTGACGGTGGCCCGCCTGGCCGCCGCCGGGGCCCGGGAGGCTGTACGGGAAAACGATTATGTGGAGTTTGCCGTAGAGGCCGCCATCGCCGAGGGCAAAATCGCCCTGGAAAACACCGTCAACCAGAACCCCGTGCTGAAGAAGGCGGGTGTGGTGGACGCCGGTGGCGTGGGCTGGATCACGATCCTCAGCGCCATGCTCTCCTCCTTGCGCGGGGAGGATGTGATCGCGCCCGAGGGCGGCCAGCAGGCAGCGACCAAGGACGAGGCCAACTTCTCCGACTTTGACACCGAGGACATCACCTTCGGCTACTGCACGGAGTTCATCGTCTCCCGGGACGGCGATGGCGATCCGGAAGAGCTACGCGCCTGGCTGGATACCATGGGCGATTCCCTGGTGCTGGTGGACGACGACGAAATCATCAAGGTGCATGTCCACACCAACCACCCCGGCGAGGTCATTGAAAAGGCCTTGACCTACGGCGGTCTGGTGACGGTCAAGATCGAGAATATGCGCCTGCAGCACACGGAAAAGGTGCTCTCCGAGGCGGAGAAGAACAATCAAGTCGCAAAGCCCGAGAAAAAATACGGCATGGTGGCCGTCTGTGCTGGCGAGGGCCTGAGCTCTGTGTTCAAGGATCTCGGCGCGGACCAGGTCATCAAGGGCGGCCAGACGATGAACCCCTCCACCCAGGATATCGCCCAGGCCATCAACCGCACCCCGGCGGAGACGGTGTTCGTCTTCCCCAACAACAAGAACATCATTCTGGCGGCTGAGCAGGCTCAGCCCTTGACGGAGAAGGAAGTGGTGGTGGTTCGCTCCCGGACCATTCCCCAGGGTATCAGCGCCATGCTGGCCTTCGACCCCGACGCCTCTGTGGAGAAGAACCTGATGACCATGCGGGAGGCCCGGCACAATGTGTCCACCATGCAGGTCACTTACGCTGCCCGGAACTCCGATTTTGACGGCTATGCCATCCATGAGGGCGACTACCTGGCCCTCTACGGCTCCGCCCTCTTCGGCACCAGCCGGGATGTCAACAGCCTGCTCAAGGAGCTGGCGGAAAAGGTTGCCAGCGAGGGCAAGGAGATTATCACGATCTTCTACGGCGCGGATATTGAAGAGAAGACGGCGGAGAAGGCTTTGAAGATCTTTGAAAAAGCCTGCCCGGATGCTGAGATCAGCTTGATCAACGGCGGCCAGCCGGTCTACTACTACTTGATCTCTGCAGAATAACAAAGACAGCAAAAGCGGCTCCCACGGGAGCCGCTTTTATCGTAGTGCGTCCGGAGGGGTAGCCTATTTTTTTGCCAGATTGTCCGGCATTCCGGTCTGCTCCCGGATGTCCTCCAGTTCGGAGACCAGATCTTCGTAGAGCGCGTCGGAGACCCGGTCGTAGTACCCATCCTCATAGAAGCTGATGGCGCCAAGCGTATCCAGCACCTCATAGTTCTGGATTTCCAAATCCGCCGAGGGGGCTGCCGAATAGGTGGGGATGTAGGTCAAATCGGAAATACGGATTTCATTGCCGTCTTTCTGAACCGTCACGGAGAGAATGCACCCGTGCCGGGCGGAGGAAGAATCTGCCGCGGAAATAAAATCTCCCAGGCTGTAGGCAATCAAATTGCCTCCAAAGGAGGTGATGTGCGCGTCCTCCAGCTTCATGGGCCCTACATAGTGGGAATGCGCCCCAATGATGAGATTGACGCCGTTTTGAAAGAGTAGCTCGGCGATTTCTTCCTGAGAATCCGCGATTTGGCGGTCATATTCGCTGCCCCAGTGTACCATGGCGACGATCAGATCGGGATTGAGCAGCCGGGCTTCTTCCACGACCTTCTGGATAGCGGAGCGGGCGACCCTGGTGTAATTTGTATCGTAGTCCTCGTAAAGCAGGTTGACACAGTATTCCGCGCCGGCTGGGAGCCGAAGGTTGCTCATACCCTTGGTGAAGGCAAGAAATGCGATACGGATGCCGTTGACATCCCGGATCAGAACCCCGTTCTCTTCCCGGTCGTCCTGGGAGGTCCAGGTGCCCAGGGCGTCCATGCCGGCAGCCTGGATGGCCTGTTTTGTGGCGACCAGCCCGGTCATCCCGTTTTGGATGGTGTAGGAATTTGCGGTTTGCAGAATGTCGAAGCCCGCGGCATAGAGCGCCTGCAGCAGGGCAGGGGGGTAGCAGTAATCTGAGAGCGTGCCGGCTTCGCTGATATTGCCCTCCAAATTGCCTATGGTCAAATCGGCCTGCGCAAGCCTGGCAACGATTTTGCGAAGCAGGGGCGTGAAATCAAAACCGGTTTGTGTCCGGAAGTGCTCCATTGTTTCCGTATCGAGGCAGATGTCTCCCACAAAGTGCAAGGTCGCCGTAGCGCTGCCGGGGATGGCAGCCTCGGTGGATGGCGGCGTTTCTTCGTTGCCTTTTTGGGCATGCAGGTAGAAAACAGCGGTCGCAAGCAGCAAGGCCACCAGGAACAGGGGAAGCAGGCGACGGAGTCGGCGCTTCCAACGGCGGGCATTGCTCAGCCGCCGGTCCTGCCGGAGCTGTTCTTCCAGGTTATAGTTTGAATAGGGCATGGCACATCCTCCGGACAAATAATCGACACAACAAATATTTTACAACACAAGCACAAAAAACTCAACGATTTTTTTATTTTTAGTTGGATTTTTGAAACTTATATGGTATAATACCAGGAAAACGCGCAAAGAAAAGGAGCATTTGCATGATTGAAAAGCGGCGAAGCCTAATTGCAGTACTTATGATTCTGTTCCTTTTGTCTGCCTGCTCTGTTTCGGAAGAGGAGACGAGGGGACCCACAGCCCCCCGCAACACCCATCTGGCGGCAGATTTTTCCCTGGACGAGAAGGGTCGCCCATCCTATCCCGGCGCGGTGCTGGGGGTGGATGTGTCGGTCCACCAGGAGAAAATCGACTGGGAGCGAGTTCGGGAGGACGGCGTGTCCTTTGCGATCCTACGCCTGGGCTATCGGGGCAATACTGCAGGCGGACTGAATGTGGATGAGAGTTTTGCCGAGAACTATGTGGAAGCCCGGAAAGCCGGCCTTTCCGTGGGAGCCTACTTCTATTCCCAGGCTGTTTCTGAGTCCGAGGCCAGGGAGGAGGCTGCCTTCGTGCTCCGGCAACTGGACGGCGTGCCCCTGGAGCTTCCGGTCTTTTTTGACTGGGAGGAGGCGTCCGAGGGCCGCACCGGCGGAAAAGCCAATTCGGAGGTAGGCGCATGGGCTCTGGCCTTTTGCGAGGCCATCACCGCGGGCGGCTATCAAGCTGGGGTCTATTTTAACCAGCAGTATGGCTACTCCATCATGCACCTGGAGCAGTTGACAGACTATTCCTTCTGGATCGCGGAGTATGAGGACAATCAGAGCTTCGGCTTCCAGACGGATTTTTGGCAGTTTACTGGCCAGGGACATGTGGACGGGATCGACATGGTCGTGGATATGAACTTAATGTACGCACCGGAGGAAGAATATGAACAAACTCAAAAAGATTCTTGACAAAACATTTTGGATCTATGTGGTCCTGGGAATTCTGAATTACGGCATCTGCAACGCCATTATGCTGGTGCTGCACCATGTTTTTCATGTGAGCGAGGATATGAGTCTCATCATCGAATTTGCCATGCAGACGATTCTGTCCTTCCTGCTCAACCGCTTTGTTACCTTCCGGAATCTGAAGATATCCCGCTGGTGGTGGATCATGTTCTTCGTCTCTGTCGGCCTGAGCTATCTGATCGCCAAGGTTCTGCTGCTGCAGGTGTTCGAGTATCTGATCGTGCGCCAGCCGCTGCGCGGCCTTGCGGACTGGGTGCAGAACCTGGTCGCCGCCGACGC
>JAFOKO010000111.1 GCA_017419715.1 Oscillospiraceae bacterium
CAACTGCTTGGTGTCGTAGGTGAACTTCCTGCCGCAGGATTTGCACTGGAAGCGCTGCTTCCCACGCAGAATCCCCTTGCGAATGAAGACGGCATTCTGCTCGCCGCAGCACGGACAGGTATCCGGCTCAATCTCGGTCAGCTCCTGATTCAGTGCCAGAAAGCGCTGGATCGTCTGGCTGATTTGATTTTTCTGGTATTCACTGAGCTGTTTCAGCATCGTCTGTAACGCTCTGTGGGTCATTTTTGTCGCTCTCTTGCTCTTGATGACCCTATTGTACACCGGATGCTGTCCCATAAATGGGTCAGGTCCTCACTTTGAATCTAAACCAAAAAACAATACATCACAAAACAGTACATCTCCTGCGGCGGCGTGCGCGCTCCGCTCGGAGCCTCCATACAAAACGACTGAACGCAACTGTCTTTCACACTTTCCATCAGCCTCAGATCCGTCGAATATCGCTGCCTCGTTTCTGGAAAAAATGTCTGGAGAAGTTCCCGATTGGTCAATTACATCCCTCCTCTATGTGTCTGCAGGCAGTATAGCAGACTTTTTCGCGAAAGTTAAGGGCTTTTGAATCGCTTCTATTACCGGGGAAACAATTTCAGCGAAACGCAGAAAATGGGCTTTGTTCGAGCTTCCGGAATTGTGTACATGGGAGAACGGCGCTCCGGTTTTCCGGAGCGCCATTCTCCCTTCCAGTTTCGTGCAGTGTGTTTCTCGTCCCGGCTTTGAGAAACTCATGACCTGATGGATGTTGCACGAACCTATTTCTCCTGTTGGCGGATTAAGGAATACTTTCAAGCGAAGAACTATATGCATTTATAAACGATAGTATCGCATCTGCGTTGCGGTTTCAGGCGGTGCAAGTAAAGTTGTAATAACATTATGCTTGACTTTGCACCCAACTTTTGATAGAATAGAAGAAAGAAAAAAACTAAGGGGAGAATACTCTTGTTTAAGCATAAATGCGAGATGTGCGGTTTGGAGTTTGAGACGAACAACACCCGTGCAAAATACTGTATCTATTGCCGTGACAAGGCGCAGGCTGCCCGTAATCGTGCATACGCTGAGAAGAAGAAGTCCGGCAATGCCGTGAAGATCGGCAGCGAACAGGTTTGTCCGATCTGCGGTAAGACCTATACTGTTACTTCCGGTTCACAGAAATATTGCAAGGAGTGTACCGCAAGTAAGAAGCGTAAGAAATCAGCTCCGAACACCGAATACCTCAAGGGACATTACGATTATATCCGTGTCAATGTGCCAAAGGGAGCGCGTGAGAAGATCAAGGCTTATGCGGAGTCTCAGGGTATGAGCGTGAATAAGTTGTTGCTCACGGCTTTGGAAGAATACAAGCAATCACATAAGGGAGATGCTCAAAAAGATACTGATTAAAAGCCGTGTTCCATATCAGTGGACGGAGGACGGCGTAATAGAATACGGTGATCTTTATAACACTTGTATTGAAGAATTATTTGACAAGAAACTCGACTGCGTTATGCTCCGCTGCTACCATTGCAACAGTATCATTCGTGCCGAAAAAAGCGTGAAGGTTTTCAAATCAAATGACGGTGACAGATATACTTTCTGCCAATGCTGTTCCGAAAAGCTATTTGAATAATATCACTCCAAATCCTCATCCTCTTTTTTTCGCTTGCGGTCTTGCTGCTGTTCATTGCGTTCCTAACGGAGATATTCCTCAATGGTACGCTGTGCGTAGGCAAAATCCCCCGCCTCTTTATCGGCTTCACGAATTTGGGGCATTAGAAGAAGAACAGAAAGCAAAATCAAGGGAGGCTTTGGCAATGCTATTAACGGAGTTATTAGCTCAGCGGGGCATATCGAAATACAGCTTAGCCAAGAGCAGCGGTGTCCCATATACAACGCTAAACGATATTTGCAGCGGTAAAACGCACTTGACAAAATGCAGTGCGGAAACAGTGTATCGTTTGGCTAAAGATCTCCATTTTTCATTGGAAGAGTTATTAGATCCCTATCTGGAAAAACGCAGCTCTTTTGAACTATTCAAATGTAATGTATGCCACAAACTCAAAAGGCTCGGTGACATTGGTTTCATAATAGAAGCGCTCAAAGAGGCAATCCCAGAGTTTTTGCGTTTTATCATTGTAGAAAGAGACATCAGAAATGTTGTCTAAAACTTGGGAAGAAAAACTTATGGGAAATTGCCATCCTTGCGTTAGCAAAGAGTTTACGATATAATTCAAGGTGGAAACATCGAAAGGGGAGCAGAGCTATGAGTCTTGACAATATCTATCGCTATATCTGCAAACAGCAGGAGGAACTGTTTGAATATGTCCAGAAGCAAAACGCCGATGTTGTTGCCTTTGCCGAGGCGTTTATGAAATCCAATTTCTGCAATCGTTCTCTGGACAAGCCCTACTCTGTCGATCAGTATGCAGATATTATAAACTGGCTGGAATTACTGAAATGTGAGAAAATTACCTTGCAGCCTGTTCCGTGGCAACAGCGTCCCTTGCCGATTAATGTTGCCGGCTGGATTGGCTTTACTTACCGGCAGCTCCAGATTGAAACCGGCTTGCAGAGCCGGGAGCTGTGGGAGAAGGTGCCGATTGATCGGCTGATCCGGGCATGGCCGAGTCTGCACACCGTGGACGAGGATATGGCTGCTGAAATCATCATGGAGGACTTCCACTTGATACCAACACTCACATAACCGTTCCCTTTGTGAATCTGGATGAAATGCACCACTCGATCATCCAAAACTGGAATCAGACCGTAAGCACAAGCGATACGGTTTATTTCCTCGGAGATATGATCTGGGGAAAAGAAGCGAAGTGGCCGGGCTGGCCTGAACGGAGGCAGTAATTGGCTACTTCTGTCCTGGATTCATTTATTCTTTCCAAAAGTTTGACGATCTTCTGAGCGATGTCGGTTGACGGTTTTCACTTGTTACCACTTTCGCTACATCTATGAGTATATTGGCACTGATATTTCTCGAAAGGGTATGAATAACCGCTGTTTTCTTTCGAAAACAGCGGTTATCTTGGTCCGAGTGACTGGATTCGAACCAGCGGCCTCTTGAACCCCATTCAAGCGCGATACCAAACTTCGCCACACCCGGATCTCTCTTGCGGGAATTATAATAGCACATCTTGTTCCAAAATGCAAGCTTTATTTTTATTTTTTTAAAAAAGATTCTAAGCATGGATTTCCTGGTTCAACCATGTCTTTAGCAGTTGGATATACCGCTCCGTATCCTCAACAAAACAGGCATGGCGGCAGTCGCGGAACAGTTCCCATTGGGCATTGGGAATGAGATCGTACATGGTTTTTGCAATGAAGGGGGTGCACAGGTCGTTTCCGCCGCTAATAATCAGGGCAGGAACATCAATGCTGGGAAGCAGTTCTGTCACATCGTAGTCCTTAAGCGTTCCCATGGGAGAGAACTCATTGGGGCCCCAAGCGGTAAAATAACTCTCTCGCCCGAGGCGTTTTTCTCGCATCAAGCATTCCGGTGCGTCCGGATCGGGCTTGCCGGAAGCGTGGAGCTCCATATACAAAGCCTCCGCCTGCTGATATGCCTTGGAGGAATAGTCGTTTCGTTCTGTGGCGTCACGAATCACTTCCTGCATCTCAGCCGGGAGCTGCCGGATCATACGAGCTTGTTCCTCTCCCCAGAGGCGGGAAGAGGGGAGTGTGCTGGAGAGAATGATACCTTTGACACCGTTGTGTTCATGACGGCACATATATTCCAAAAGCAGCATCCCACCCCAGGATTGGCCCAATAAAACGACTTCTTCCAGATTCAGCGCCTTCCGGACGGCTTTTAATTCGCCGATCCAGGTTTCCATCGTCCAGAGTTCGGGTTGGCCGTCCAAGTACGAATTACCGCAACCGATTTGGTCATAGCTGATAAGCTGCCGTCCGTCCTCCTCGGCCAAGCGATCCAAAACTTCAAAATAGTTGTGCGTAGAGCCTGGCCCGCCGTGGAGCATTAGCAGTGGCGGCTTGCGAGACTTGAGCGGCCCCACCATCCGATAGTAGCTATTGTGCTTCAGATAAGTAATGTAGCCATCCATCATCATGGTGGTTCCCTCCATACCTATAATCAGTTGAGTTTTGACAGATCGAAGCGATATCACTTCATCGGCAAAAACCGCCCCTCGCATTCTCTTGCTTTTCGCATGAAAGAGGAACGGATTGTTCAAAAGCAGCAATCTGTCCGGTAGACAAATTGCTGCTTTTGGTGGTGGAGACTGCTGGACTCGAACCAGTGACCTCCTGCGTGTGAAGCAGGCGCTCTAACCAGCTGAGCTAAGCCTCCGTTGCGAGATGTATTATAACACATATTTCTGAAAAATCAAGAAAAACTTTTTTGTATTTTTGCTTCTGTTATTTTGATGGAAAAAAGCATCAATTTTTGTTGACTTTTGACTGCATCATGTGTAAAATTCAAAGAGAATTTGCCCTTTATGAGGGGAGGAAGCAATATGATTTGGCATTTGGTATCTGATTCCAGCTGCGATTTGTTTCAGCTGGAGGGAGCAGGGGAGAGCTTCGACTTTTCCACGGTTCCTTTTGCAATTCAGATTGGCAAACATGATTTTCTGGATGAGCAGGAAATGGACATCGACGCGATGCTGCGTGAAAATGAAAGCAGCGCGGAAGTGGCGCATACGGCCTGCCCCTCTCTGCAGACTTGGCTCGATCAATTCAGCAAGCCAGGTCCGGTGCTGGCTTTTACGATTTCCAGCGCACTGTCCGGAAGCTACAACAGCGCTGTTGCGGCCAAACAGCTTTTGATGGAAACGGAACCCGACAAGCAGATCGAGATCATCGACAGCCGCGCCACCGGCCCGGAGCTTGCGATCTTGATCCGTCTGGCCCGATCCCTGGTGGAGAAACGGTTCAGCTTTGAAAACATTGCAGAGCGCCTGCATGAGGCGGCGGACCGCACGCATATCATCTTTGCCTTGAAATCCTACCACAATCTGATCAAGAACGGCCGCGTGAGCAAGCTCAAGGCCCTGGTAGCCGGGCACCTTGGTTTCTGGGGCATCGGCGTCGGGGACGAAGCCGGAGAGATCGCCATGCGCGGAAAGGCGAGAGGCGTCAAGAATATGATCCGCTTCCTGCTGAACGAGATCAAAGAGACCGGCGTTGCGGGGAAAGAGATCATCATCAGTCATTGCTTCAATGAAGAAGCCGCCCTGGAGCTCAAACGAGGCATGCAGGAGCTGTTTTCCGGGATCTCGGTCGATATTCTGCCCACCCGCGGCCTGGACAGCTTCTATGCCGAACGCGGCGGCTTGATTATCGGGTATTAACAAAACGACACTGTCAAAATCCTCTTCTGCCGTTGAACAGAAGAGGATTTTGACGCGCTTTCTTTCATGGAGTATGGGCCCGCCCAAACCCTGTATGCACACTTGGGGGAGAATCCGTATTCCTCAGGCCAATGCTGCGGGGACAATTACTGCTTGCTTTTTCCCCATATTTCTGATATAATGAACTAGCAACACAAGTCCATACTTTTTCCAAGCGATAGTCTGCGATTATTACCTTTTTTGGTAAAAACACGGGCTTTTTTTCGTATGCTTTCGTTTGGAAGTGAGACTTGTGTTGCAGCAATTGAAGCCGTGTTTTTTTCGTGCGCGGCTCCGGCTGCGCACTTTTTATTTGTTCGGGTGCGCGGATCAAAGACAGAACAGACAACAGAAAGGATGGTAAACCTATGCAAAAGCGAATTCTATCTCTTTTCCTCGCGTTTGCCCTGCTCTGCGGCCTGCTACCACAGATGGGCTTGCTTGCCCACGCGGAAAGCTACTCCGGCACTTGCGGCGCGGAGGGTGACGGAAGCAATCTGACCTGGACGCTGGACACAGACACCGGCCTGCTGAGCATCGAGGGCAGCGGTGCGATGGCGGACTATGATTCGGATGGTGCACCGTGGTACAACTACCGGGAAACGATCACTGCCGTGGACCTGCCGGAAGGGTTAACGAGCATTGGCGATTATGCGTTCTACAACTGCCAAGCTCTAACGAGCGTGACGATCCCAAGCAGCACAAAGAACATCGGCACTGATGCTTACTCCAACTGCCGCACCTTAGTGAGCGTGACAATTCGGTATGGCATGATGTGGATCAGCGAAAGTGCGTTTTACGAATGCACTTCACTGGCGAGCATTTCACTCCCGGCCAGTGTGATATATGTCGGTCCCATGGCAATCGGCTGGTATTGGAACAGTCAAATGAATAATTATGAGCGCGTAGATGGCTTTACCATTTACGGCTACGAAAATACTGCAGTCCAAGGCTATGCGCAGCAAGATGGATTTAACTTTGTGTCACTTGCGCAAACACCAGCTGAACCAGGCGACCCCAATACACCCTCTGGCAACTGCGGTGCAGGAGGAGATGGCAGCAATCTGACCTGGACATTAAACCTCGACACTGGCCTGCTGACCATTGAAGGCATCGGCGCAATGGGGAGTTACAATTATAATGATACTCCATGGGCTGATTATCATAATGCAATTACTGCAATCAGCCTGCCGGATGGTCTGACAAGTATAGGATTTTGCGCGTTCCTCGGCTGCAGCTCCCTGACGAGCGTAACGATCCCAGACAGCGTGACGAGCATCAGCGACTATGCGTTCTCCGACTGCAGCGCTCTGACGAGTGTAACGATTGGAAACAGCGTGACAAGCATCGGCGAATATGCGTTCTACGGCTGCAGCTCCCTGACGAGCGTGACGATCCCGGACAGTGTGACGAGCATCAGCGACCATGCGTTCGACGGCTGCAGCTCCCTAACAAGTGTGATGATTGGAAACAGCGTGACACGCATCGGCAACTATGCGTTCGAAGGCTGCAGCTCCCTAACGATCGTGACAATCCCGGACAGCGTGACGAACATCGGCAACAAGGCGTTCGGCTGGTATTACGAAAATGGCGGATATAAACGCATAGATGGCTTCACCATTTATGGCTACGAAGGCACCGCTGCCCAGACTTATGCGGAAGAAAATGGATTCACCTTCGTTTCCCTGATAAGCTTACCCAAAATCATCGAAGATCCCGAATCCGTTCTGATTGCGCTGGGTGACACCGCGACCTTTACTGTTGTCGCCAGCGGTGAGAATCTGAGCTACCAGTGGCAGTACAAGAAGCCCGACGGTATTTCCTGGGTCAACTGGTCCAACAAGACTTCGGATACCGCTTCTGTCAAGGCAAAGAGTTCGAACAATGGCTATCTGTACCGCTGCGTGGTGTCCAACGAGGCAGGCGCTGTCTACTCGGAGCCCGCAACGCTGAACGCCATTGCAAGGCCCGTCATCACAAGCCAGCCGACGTCTGCCAGCGTGGCGCTGGGTGAGACTGCAAGCTTCACCGTCGTCGCCACCGGCGACGAGCTGAACTATCAGTGGCAGTACCTGCGGCCCAATACCGACAAATGGGTCGACTGGTCCGGCAAGACCAGCGCTTCCGTGACCGCGAAGGCAACGAATGCCAATAACGGCTTCCAGTACCGCTGCATCGTTTCCAACGAAGTGGACACGGTGTACTCCGATATTGCAAGCTTGACGGTAGTCGTTGCTGCCAGGCCGGTTATCACGACCCAGCCCGAAAACGCCAGCGTAATGTTGGGCGAAACCGCTTCCTTCACCGTTGTTGCCACCGGCGACGATCTGAGCTATCAATGGCAGTACAAGAAGCCCAATTCCAACTCCTGGGTCAACTGGTCCGGCAAGACCGCCGCAAGCGCGACCGCGAAGGCGACAAATGTCAACAACGGCTACCAGTACCGCTGTGTGGTGTCCAATATCGCCGGCTCCGTTGCCTCTGAAGCCGCAACGCTGAGCCTCGCATCTGAGGCTGCCACGCTCGCCATCACAGCCCAGCCCGAATCCGTGGAAGTTGCGCTTGGACAGACTGCGACCTTCACCGTCGTTGCCACCGGCGAAAACCTGAGCTACAAGTGGCAGTACAAGAAGCCCGGTTCCTCCACCTGGACCACCTGGTCCGGTAAGACCAGCGCTTCCGTGACCGTCAAGGCTTCCAACGCCAACAACGGTTGGCAGTACCGCTGCGTGGTGTCCAATGACACTGGCTCCGTCACCTCTGAGGCTGCAGAGCTTACCGTTGGCACTGCTACAAACGGCATTCGGACAGAGGCCGCATAATTCGGCAAGCATGCAAGTGTTGCATCCGAGACCCTAAAATAAACCCGGCGGCAGAGCAATCTGCCGCCGGTCTCTTTTTGGTAAAGCGTTCGTCGCAAAACAAAGTCTTTAGGCAATCGTTGAATAGGCAATCGGCAATAGGAGACGCGGGGGCGGTGCGGGTCGCGGGCGGCCATTGGCCGCCCCTACAGAGGGTGCGGTGCAGAGTTCGGTAGCGGCGCACAGTGTGCGCCATGGAATGCATTCCCCCGTCTGTCATTCTGAGCGTAGCGAAGAATCCGTACCCCCGTCCTCTTGCCTTCCCCCTCGGGGGAAGGTGGCCCGTAGGGCCGGATGAGGGGCGCACCGATTGGATTGCGCTGTGCCGGTGAACGAATGCCATTTGCCGGAGGTAAATTCTGCCCGGGTGCGTTCAACGAGGGGAGGACGGCAGAGTGCCGTCCCTACATTGTCGGGGCGCTCGGGGCGTCGAGGACGCCGCCCCCTACAGTGGACGGGGTAGGCTTTGCGGGTCGCGGACGGCCGCTGGCC
>JAFOKO010000112.1 GCA_017419715.1 Oscillospiraceae bacterium
GCCCAGCTTCAACGCCTGCGGGAAAACGCAGTGGTAAAGACCTTGATTTTGGATAAGCTTTGCCGGATCCTCGACTGCCCGATCCAAGATATTGTAGAATACCGCCCCGATCCTCCGAAAGATGACGAATGACCTCCGGTGCGTTCCGGAGGTCATTTTGCTGCGAAATGCTTGCAATTTCACTTGCACGCCGCCTGCAAGGCCAGATGGAAGCAGCCGTAGATGCCAGCGTCGTTGCCAAGCTGGGCCAGGGCAAATCTGGTGTCCTGACAGGCGTGGAACATGTGGTGACGGAAGCGGGGCAGAATTCCGTCCAGCAGGACCTGGCCCGCCTTGGACATGCCGCCGCCCAGGACTACCAGCTCCGGGTCCAGGATGCAGCAGCCCCCCGCGATGGTCATACCCAACACATCGTAGAGCCGATCCAACAGCTCCCGCGCCAGAGGGTCGCCCTGGGCGGCGCAGTCGAACACGGATTTGGAGCTGATCTCCCCGGTTTGCCGCAGCAGGGAAGGGCGCTTCGGCTCTGCCGCCAGGGCCCGCTGTGCAATTCTGCCCAGGGCCCGGGCCGAGGCGTATTGCTCGGCGCATCCCCGCTTGCCGCAGGTGCAGGCCTCCGCGTCCGGGCTGAGGTCCACACAGAGGTGGCCGATCTCGCCGCCCACGCCGTGGGCCCCGTTGAGGATCTGGCCGTTCCAGATGAAGCCGCCGCCGATGCCGGTGCCGATGGTCACCATCAGCATGGAGCGGCTGCCCTTGCCGCCGCCGTCGTAGTATTCACCCAGCGCGGCCACATTGGCGTCGTTGCCCGCCTTGACGGGCAGGCCGGTCAAGCTCTGCAGTGCTTCCCGTAGATTGAACACGCCCCAGTTCAGATTCACACAGCGATTGACATTGCCGTCGTCGTCCACCGGACCCGGGACGCCGATGCCGATGCCTGTGACCTGTTCTTTCGCCGCCCCGTGTCGTTGAAGGCAGAGCTCCATGGACTGGGCGATGTCCGGAAGGATGGCCGCCCCGCCCTGCTCCGGCCGCGTGGGGACCTCCCATTTTTTGATCAATTGTCCTTCTATGGAGAAAAAACCGAGTTTGACCGTGGTGCCGCCGACATCCACACCGAATGCGTAAAGCATGCTTGTTCCGCCTTTCTGTCCCGCAAAGGAGTGATTTCCCCTCCATCATATCATGTTTCCGGCAATTCTGCAACATTACAAAAAATGCGGGAAATAAAAAAGTAGGGCTTGCCTATCGGGCAAACATCTGTTAAAATAAATTGTTCAAATATCCCATTTAGGAGTATATCAACTATGCGAATGCGCAAACGAAACAATCTGGAGCCCCGGCTGGAGGCTTGCGGCGCGGTGTGGATCCGGGAGCCTCAGAACTACCGGGGCAACTGGCGGAGCCTGCTGCCCGAGGCCCGGGCACTGCACCTGGAGATCGGATGCGGCAAGGGAAAATTCACGGTGGAGATGGCGGAACTGCACCCGGATGTCCTGTTTCTTGCCGTGGAGCGGGTCAAGGAGGCCCTGGTCCTGGCCATGGAAAAGGCCATCGCCATGGGGCTGAAAAATGTCTTTTTCCTGTCGGTGGACGCGGCAGAGCTGGATCAGCTCTTTGCGCCCGGCGAGGCGGATCGAATCTATCTGAATTTCTGCGACCCCTGGCCCAGAAGCAAGAATGCCAAGCGGCGCTTGACCTACCACACTTTTTTGGAAAAGTACCGCACCGTGCTCCGGCCGGAAGGGGAGATCCACTTCAAGACCGACAACGCGGCCCTCTTTGCCTGGTCGCTGGAGGAGTTTGAGCGCTACGGCTACCCGGTCTGCAATGTCACCGACGATCTGCACAAGGACGGCATTGTGGGCGTGATGACCGGCTATGAGGAAAAATTCCACGCCCTTGGGATCCCCATCCACCGCTGTGAGATCCAAATGCCCCCGCGCCCGGCCCAGTCCGGCGAAAAACCCACGACCTGATGAACGGTCGTGGGTTTTCTGGCATCGTATACAGGATGCGAATGCAATTCGTTGCAGACTACTGTGTTGTCAAATGGAATTCATAGGTCTCCTTGGCAACGGTAATGCCAAGAACCCGGCGGGAGACGGTCACGTAGGCCACCGCCTCGGTGTCCAGCGCACGGAATTCCGAGTCCTCCATCTCCCAGTCGTCGGAGATGGCCTTCGCGGAGCCGGAGGCTTCCAGGCAGTAGCCGTATTGGAAGCTCCCCTGGAGGGCCACCATCCAGAGCTCACGCCCGTCGCTGCTGGCGTAGGTCCATTCCCGCTGTACCGTCTGCGGAAGCGCCGGGTCCGGTGCGGGTTCCGACGAATGAGCGCTTCCGGAGGTGGAGAGCAGGAAGGTATAGTGCTCGTCCTTGGCGGACCTTTGCTGATCGAGATCGTAGTAGACCACCTCCCCGTTTTTTGCGGTGATGGTGATCTCCCGGCAGGTGTAGAGCTTGTAGTCCTGCATGTACAGATAGCCCCGCAGGCGCATGTTCGCGCCTTCGCCCACGGGCTCCGCCAGTTCGGCTTCCTCCGGTGTCTTCCAATCCGGCGCCCGCCTGCTCCGGCTGCTGACGCTGATGTCGGAGAGGTCCGAAGTACGGATGTAATAGTTTTCTTCAATGCAGCCGCTGCCGACCCGATCCAGGACCGTTTCCCCGTCCACCTGCACCCGGTACAGGAACAGCGTGTCCTTCACGATGCCGCGGTTCACCCGCTTGCCCCAGAGCCGCTCTGAGCGCTCCAACAGATCCCGGGAGAAGGCGAGCCTGGTCTCCGCAGGGGACAGATCGGACTGCTGCGTGTCAGCCCGTGCCGACAGGCTGACGCCGAGGCATTGCCCTTCGGCGCTGTTCCTCACGGGGGAAGCGCCTGCCGCCCAAGCTTTGGGACTGGTCAGCAGGCAGAAGGCTGGGATCGTCAGCCCGGCCAGGACCCGCAGAAGACGCCGCTTCATAGACCAATCCTCCCTCGAAACCACCCACACGCCTGGGTGATGATAAAGTGTCCTTCCATGTCATACTTATTGCGCAGGATCATATAAAGAAGCGCGGCAGCCAGCATTCCGATGGCAAGCCCGAGACCGAGGATCACCAAGCGGACCACGCGCTTGCGTGCGCTGATCCGGCGGTAGATCTCCTTGTCGTCCATCTCCGACAGGAACGCCACCGCGATCTGCTCCGGAGTTCCGAAGGTCTCCGCCAGCTCCTCCGGCTTGGCCCAGGGATGGGCGGAGAGATAGCGGCCTACGTCATCCTGCAGGCTTTGCAGGTAGTCCCATTTTCGCTGTCCGCCGAAGGGGAGCTCTCTCCCGATCCTGCGGCAGTAGGCCGCAGCCTGCCGATCAAGCTGTTTCATGGCGGACCTGCCCGTATTGCAGGATACGGCGAGCGCCTTCACTAACTTGCTCATATTCCTGCAAAATGCGTTGCAGATAGGCCGCGCCTTCCTCTGTGAGCCGGTAGTAGACGCGAGTCATCCGTTTGCCTGTAAGTTCCTTCCGGTCGGCGATATAGCCCTGCTCCTGGAGCCGGTACAGCACGGGATAAAGGGTTCCGTCCTGGAAGGACAACAGCCCGCCGCTCACCCGCTCCGTCTCCTGCACCAGCTCATAGCCGTACATCTCTCTGCGCTGCAGCAGCGAAAGAATGCACAAAGTAGTCACGCCCTTTTTAAAATGCGTTTGCATGCCCTCTTGTTTCATGGTGCTTTCCTCCCTTTCCTAATTTCTTCCATCCTATTATAATCGAAAAATAGTAGTCTGTAAATACTATTTTATACAAAATAATGATTGACAAATAGGAATGCATGTGCTATTCTATAAAAGGAAAAAATATCCAGGAGGAAGAACTGCTATGGCGATTTTAGAAGTTCACAATGTATCGTTTCAGTACAGGAACAAATACCAGACCGTGAATGCCCTGAACGGGGTGGACTGTGCCTTTGATCAGGGCCAGCTCTACGCCCTGGTGGGCAAGTCCGGCTCCGGCAAGAGCACCCTGCTCTCCCTGATGGCCGGGCTCATGCTTCCGACTTCGGGCGAGATCCTCTTCGAGGGCAAGCCCACCTCCCAGATCAACCTCAACCGCTACCGCCGGGAGCACGCGGCGGTCATCTACCAAAGC
>JAFOKO010000113.1 GCA_017419715.1 Oscillospiraceae bacterium
CAAACCCATCCCGGCGCTCATGTCGCTCCTCAGCGTTGCACTATCCTCCGTGATGGTAAAGCGGAAACCAGTATACACGATCTTTTTGAAAAATACTACCCCTAAGAATTAAATTGTCCTTGACAAAGGGTACACTGCACATTGGCCGCCCGCAACCCGCACCGCCCCGCGTCTCCTATTGCCTATCCCACGATTGCCTACCCCCGCGTCCCCTGGTCCCGGATGCCCTTTACACATGAGATCCTCGTTTTGCGACGAATGCCAACCAAGATTTTCAATCCAATCAAAAGCCTGCCTGCCGTGCGAATGGACACGGCAGGCAGGCTTTGCCTTAGGGTGCTATGGATTGACAGGAACGGTGTTGTCGGCAGGGGCGATGACGGTAAGCGTTGCGGCAGCAGAACTAACGGAGCCTACATCATTTTTTACCACGCAACGGTATTGATAAGCGTTGTTGGCGTTGGAGGCCTTGACCGTTACGGAAGCGCTGGTCTTGCCAGACCAGCTGGTCCAGGTGCTGGATCCGGGCTTTTTGTATTGCCACTGGTAGCTCAGACCCTCGCCGCTGGCAACGACGGTGAAGCTTGCGGTCTCGCCCAGGGCGACTTCCACGGATGCGGGCTGGGTCGTAATGGTAGGCGCGGAGCCGGAAGCGAGGGTAAGGGTCGCGGGCTCGGAGTTTACGGAACCGGCCTCGTTGCGCACAACGCAGCGGTATTGGTAGCCGTTGTTGGCGTTCGTCGCCTTCACCGTGGCGGTGGCGGCAGTCTTGCCGGACCAGTTGGTCCAGGTGCTGGAGCCGGGCTTTTTGTATTGCCACTGGTAGCTCAGACCCTCGCCGCTGGCAACGACGGTGAAGCTTGCGGTCTCGCCCAGCGCCACTTGCACGGATGCAGGCTGTGTGCTGATGGTGGGCTTGGGGAGGCTGATGACCGTTAGGCTTACGACATCGGAGATGATGGTCTCAACGCCATTGGAAACAACGCAACGGTACTGGAAGCCGTCTTTGGAACCGGCAGCCTTGACAGAAGCGCTTGCTTCCGTCTTGCCGGGCCAGTCGACCCAGGTGCTGGCGTTGGGTTTTAAGTACTGCCACTGATAGCTGAGATTTTCACCGCTGACAATCAGACTGAAGGTCGCGGTTTCGCCCACAGCCACGCGGGCAGATACTGGCTGGCTTGTGATGGCAAACGGGATATAAACATTCAGCGTTGCCGCCTCAGAGCTAACAGAGGCGGTGCCGCTGGAAACGATGCAGCGGTACTGGTAGCCGTTGTTGGCGTTGCCGGCTTTGACAGAAACGCTGGCTTCTTTCTTGCCGGACCAGTTGGTCCAGGAAAGCGCGCTGGGTTTTTTGTACTGCCACTGATAGCTCAGATTGTAGCCGGTAGCAGCGACGGTAAAGGTTACGGCCTCGCCAAGCGGCGCGTCCACCGATGCAGGCTGCTCCGTAATGACAGGCGCGCTAACAAGCGGAACAAAGGTGAATCCGTTTTCTTCCGCATAAGTCTGGGCGGCGGTGCCCTCGTAGCCGTAAATGGTGAAGCCGTCCACCTTTGTGAATTGCCAGTTGGTGTCCTGAAGCCAGCCGAAGGCATTCGTGCGGATGTTTGTCACGCCGCCTGGGATCGATACGCCGGTCAAAGCGGGGCAGTTGAGGAATGCATAGGAGCTAATCGTTTGCAGGCTTTCCGGAAGATTTACTTCTGCCAGGGCGGAGCAGTTGTAGAATGCCTCAGAGCCAATTGATTGCAAGCCTTCCGGAAGACTTACTGCCGTCAAGGCGGAGCAGTTGTAGAATGCCCAAGAACCAATTGATTGCAAGCCCTCCGGAAGATTTACTGCCGTCAAGGCGGTGTAGTCGCTAAATGTGCCGTAGTAGATCCGGGTGATCCCTTCCGGGATCGAGATTGCTTTGACCTGGGGGATCAAATCAGAGGGCAGCGAGGGAAGGTCTTCGCCTGATGCATTGTAAGATATTGAAGCGCCAAGCGTTCCGCTGCCTTCAAAGACCAAAAGACCGGTTTCGGTATCCAGCGTCCAGGTAATGGAATCGTTGAATGTGCCGGAATAGCTTTCCGCATGGGCGGAGGGCGAGATGTGTGGGAGAAGCGCGAGAAGAAGTGCAAAGATGAGGAACCGGGAAATCATTCTTTTGTGCATGGTTTTTACTCCTTTCATCGTTTGCTCTGTGGTGAATTCGGATGT
This sequence comes from Oscillospiraceae bacterium, assembly GCA_017419715.1. Classification (GTDB taxonomy): domain Bacteria; phylum Bacillota; class Clostridia; order Oscillospirales; family Oscillospiraceae; genus JAFRPC01. The sequence continues at coordinate 2,209 of JAFOKO010000113.1, forward strand.
TTCGATATGCTGCAGTATCAGCATTTCCATTTTATCACAGCGGCGCATAAATATCAATAGAATAATGGATGCAATAGAATAATATATGCAATTATTAGCCCCGAACCAGCGCGATCAGGCTGATTCGGGGCAGTTGCTTTAAGCTTCCTTGGCCTGCTTGATGGACAGGCTGATGCGGTTTTTCTTTTCGTCCACGCCCAGAACGCGCACCTGGACGACATCGCCCACCGAAAGGGCCTCGGAGGGGTGCTTGATGAAACGGTCGGCGATCTCCGAGATATGGACCAGACCGTCCTGGTGCACGCCGATGTCCACAAAGGCGCCAAAGTCGATCACATTGCGCACCGTGCCGGAGAGCACCATGCCGGGCTTGAGGTCCTTCAGCTCCAGCACATCGGTGCGGAGGATGGGCTGGGGCAGACTGTCGCGCAAATCGCGGCCGGGCTTTTGCAGCTCAGCGATCAGATCCCGCAAGGTGGGCAGGCCAATCTGCAGGGTCTCGGCGGCCCTGGCTTCGCCATAGGCCTTGAGCTCTGAGGCCAGATCCTTCAGCTTTTGCGCCTTGACATCGGCCAGGCTGTGGCCCAGCAGCTCCAGAAGGCCCTTGGCCGCGTCATAGGATTCCGGGTGTACGGCAGTGTTGTCCAGAATGTTCTTGCTTTCCGGAACCCGTAGGAAGCCGGCGCACTGCTCGAAGGCCTTGGGGCCGAGCTTGGGGACCTTCTTGATCTGTGCCCGGGAGGAGAACGCGCCGTTTTCTTCCCGGAAGCTCACAATGTTCTTTGCCGTGCTGGCGTTGAGGCCCGAGACGCGCTCCAGCAGGGAGGGAGAAGCTGTGTTCAGATCCACGCCCACGGCGTTCACACAGTCCTCCACCACGGCGTCCAGGGCGGCATCCAGCTGCTTGGGGGGCATGTCGTGCTGATACTGGCCCACGCCGATGGCCTTGGGCTCGATCTTCACCAGCTCCGCCAGCGGGTCCTGCAAGCGCCGGGCGATGGACACCGCCGAGCGAAGGTTTACATCGTACTGGGGGAATTCCTTCGCCGCCAGCTCCGAGGCGGAATAGACCGAGGCTCCGGCCTCGGAGACGATCATGTAGCTAACAGCGTGTCCAGCCTCCCGCTCCTTGTGAATCAGTTCCACGGTCATCTGCTCCGTCTCCCGGCTGGCCGTGCCATTGCCGATGGCGATGTGCTCCACATTGTGGCGCCGGATCAGACGCGAGAGGGCGGTGATGGCCTCCTGCTTCTGCCGCTCGCCGTAGGTGGGATAGACCACGGCAGTGTCCAGCACCTTGCCGGTGGCGTCCACCACAGCCACCTTGCAGCCCATGCGATAGCCGGGGTCCAGACCCATCGTGACCTTGCCCTTCACGGGCGGCTGCATCAGCAGGGGCCGAAGGTTCAGCGCAAACTGGCCAATGGCGCCATCGCAAGCCTTTTCCGTCAAATCAGCCCGAAGCTCCCGCTCAATGGAGGGGAAGATAAGACGATCATAGGCGTCCTGGGCCGCGCCGATCACGAAGTTCATCGCGGGGCTTCCGGGCTGGACCACCTTGCGGCGGACCGTTTGCATGGCAAGCTGCTCGTTCATCTCCACGGAGACCTTCAAAAACTTCTCCTTCTCGCCCCGGTTGATGGCCAAGATCTGATAGCCCTGGAGCCGGGAGACGGCCTGGGAGAAGTCGTAGTACAGAGCGTAGACGGAGTCCTCCTCCGAGGCGGCCTCGGTGTGGAGCGTTGCCTGCTCCGTGAACAGGCGGCGCAGCGATTTCCGAAGCTCCGCATCGTCGGAGATCCACTCCGCCAGGATGTCCGAGGCTCCGGTGAGGGCGTCTTCCACGCTTGCAACGCCTGTTTCCTCGTTGACATAATCTTTTGCCGCCGCCTCCGGCTGGGGGCAGTCCCGGGCCTGGGCAAAAAGCAGTGCCGCCAGCGGTTCCAGACCCTTTTCCTTTGCAATCGTTGCCCGCGTGCGGCGCTTCTGCTTGTAGGGCCGGTAAAGGTCCTCCAGCTCCGCGAGGGTCGCGGCCTGGGCCAGTGCGGCCTGCAGTTCCTCCGTCAACTTGCCCTGGCCTTCGATGGCTTTCTCGATGGTCTGCCGCCGCTCCTCCAGGCTCCGCAAGTATTGCAGCCGGGTCTCCAGCGTACGCAAAGCCGTGTCGTCCATGGAGCCGTGGAGCTCCTTGCGGTAGCGGGCAATAAAGGGGATGGTGTTGCCCTCGTCCAGCAGGGTAATCACATTCTCAATGTGCTTCAGCTCGCGGCCCAGCTCGGCCGCGAGGATCTGTGCGATATTCATAGTCTTTCGTCCTGTTCGTTTCGTATTTTGTCGGGCTTCCGTTATGCGAGCTTTCCGCGCTGCCGCAAGATCTGCTCCACCAGGGTCACGCACTCATACACCATCGCGTCGCAATGCGGCTTTTTCTCGCCGCCCAGCGCCTGGTTCCGGCGGAGCAGCTCCGCGCATTCCAGCATCCCGTCGTGGCTTGCGCGGAGGGCCTGATAGTATTCAGCGGGGTTGTCAATTCCGAACAGCCCCAGCACCACCAGACCGCCGGTGATGGCCCCGCATGCAGCGCCGCGCTTCAAGCCGCCGCCGAAATTGGCGCAAATGCCCAAAGCCTGTGCCTCGCTCAGCCCCACTTCCTCCGCAAAGGGAAGCACAACGGATTGCCCACAGTTGTAATGGGGCGTTACGATGGCCCGCAATTCTTTTGCTTTTTCCAGATACTTGCTCATGGTATGTTCCTCCCTTGTAACGATCCAGGAAAAGCATACCACAGCGCCGGACGGATTGCAATGCCAAATTTGTGTGACTTTTTCCACATCTGTGCTTGCAGAATTTGACCGTATATGCTATGATGAAACAGGAATTCCTTGCACTTGAGCGAGTCCGCCGTTTCCCACACACAGCTCTGTAGGGGCGGCCATCGGCCGCCTGCAACACGCACATGCTTCCCCGTTCGTACATCACCCCGTAAGGACAGGCATCGCTTGTCCGCCGCTTTCCATACGGACCTTTCACCACGGGGCAGTGTCGGATGTCTTGTCCAAGGAACGCCTCGTTTACGATGAAAACCAAAAAATGCAACAGAAATCGAGAAACAGAATGAAACACCGTGATCGTGCTGCCCTTCGGGGGGCGCTGGCGTCCATAATCTGTCATTCCATCTGGGGCTTTAGCTTCCTGGCCTCGCGCACAGGGCTGAACACGGCCCATGTGTTTGTACTGCTGAGCCACCGCTTTTTGCTCTCTTTTTTGATGATGAATTGTTTCCCCCGGCAGCTTCGCCAGCTCCGGGAGGCCCGTAAGCTGCTTCTGCCCCTCCTGGCTCTGGGGATGGCCCAGCCGGTGATCTACTTTCTGGGCGAACAGTTTGGCATTCTCCACTCCACCACCAGCTTTTCCGGCGTCATGATCGCCATGATCCCAGTGGTCGCCACCCTGGTGGCCTGGCCGATCTTGAAGGAACGGCCGACAGGCGGACAGCTGTTTTTCAGCCTGCTCTCTGTGGGCGGTGTGATCGGCATCGGACTGATGAACGACAACTCCGGCCGCTTGGATCTGATCGGCGTGGTCGCCCTGCTGGTGGCGGTGGCCGGGGCTGCAGCCTACACGCTCCTGGCCAGACGCCTTTCGGAGCAAAGCTCCCCCTTTGTCCGCACCTATGCAATGATGGGCGTGGGGGCCGCCTTTTTTACAGTGCTGGCGCTGATTCACTGTAAAGGCAGCCTCACAGCCTATCTGCAAGCCTTTGAGACGGGTTCCTACCTGCTTTCAGTGCTGTTTCTCTCTTTGCTCTGCTCTGTGGTGAGTTTCTTCCTCTCGGGCTACGCCATCACGCGTCTGCCGGTGGCCCAGGAGACCGTTTTTTCCAATTTGACCACCGCTGTAGCGGTCTTTGCGGGCGTTGTCTTTCTCCATGAGCCCTTTTCCTGGCTGTCTTTGCTTTGCATTTTTCTGATTTTGATCGGCATCTACGGCGTCCAGCGAACGGCTCCCAAGGGCAGAAGCTGAGCGCACGATACACAACAAACGATTTGAAAGGAGTACACCCAAGATGAACGAAGTCTATCAGTTTCTCAAAAAAGCCGACACCTACTACCTGGCAACCGTAGAGGGCGATCAGCCCCGGGTCCGTCCCTTTGGCACCGTGGAACTCTTCGAGGACAAGATCTACATCCAGACCGGCAAGGTGAAGCCTGTTTCCAAGCAGCTCCACGCCAATCCCAAGGCGGAGATCTGTGCCTTCCATGAGGGCAAGTGGCTCCGCGTGGCTTGCGAGCTGGAAGCCGACGAACGGCTGGAAGCCAAGAAGCACATGCTGGATTCCTATCCCATGTTGCGGAACATGTATGACGAGAACGACGACAACACGGAGGTGTTCTACCTCAAGCACGGCGTCGCCACCTTCAGTTCCTTCACCGAAGCGCCCAGAACGGTGGAATTCTGAACCGCACGCTGCAAATAAGAAAAGAGACGGCTCCTTGGCTTTTAAAAAGCCAAGGAGCCGTCCTGGTGCTCATAGGGATAGGATAGTTGAAAGTTGAAAATGTCGGTATTTTGCATATTGCTATCTGCAAAATGAAAACAGATAGAACACGCCGGAAGCGGAAACGCCTTTCCTTTCAACCTTCCGTTTTCAACGCTCAACTCCCCTGGCAACTACGCCCTGGTCACAACGCGCCTCCGCGCTATTGAGCGTTCGGAGGGAGCCCGCGAAGAGTCCGATTGCGGCGATGCAGCAGAACAAGTCCGCGGCGGGGGTGGCCCAGACGGTGCTCCCCACGCCGACGAGGCGGAACAGGAGAAACATCAATGGAATGTCCAGCACCCCTTTTCGTAAGACGGCCAAGAGGAAGGACTTTGCGTTTTTGTTGACTGCCTGCATGTAGCTGATGATCACATAGCCGAAGGCGGAGAAGGGACAGCCCAGGCAGAGGATGCGAAGAAAGGCCGTTCCGGTGCGCTGGGACGGGCCGTGCGGCGTGAACAGATCCACCAGCGGCGCGGCAAAAATGTAATTCACCGCCATACACAGGGAGGCTAAAAGAACGGAAAGCAGCGCGCTCGTGAGCACAGAACGGCGCATGCGGCGATGGTTGCCACAGCCGTAGTTGTAGGCGATCAGCGGCAGAACCCCCTGGGCCATGCCACGGACGATGGAATGCGCCAGCATATTGAGCTTTTTCGCCACGCCGATGCCCGCCTGCATGGCGATCCCGCCGTAGGCAATGAGGTGATCCAGCACCGCATAGCTGATGTTTTCAAAGAGGGTCATGAGGCAGGCCGGAAGCCCGGTCTTCAACACTTCCGCGATGGTTCGCTTCTCCCACGCCCGGGGGCGGAATTGCAGATTCAGCACAGAGCCTCTTCGTTTGAGACCCGGAAGCAAGGCAAGAAAATAGATGCAGGCAATGAGATTGGACAGCATCGTCGCCAGGGCCGCGCCATAGACCTCCCGGCCCCGGGGCAGGATACAGAACATGAACAGAGGGTCAAGCGCAATGTTCAACACGCCGCCCAGCGCGATCCCAATGCCAGCTTTGACAGCCCGGCCCTCGGAGCGCACAAGATGGGAAAGCAGAGAATTCAGCGCGGTAAACACCCCGCCGAAGACGACTGTGACATTGAGATAAGAGACGGCTTCCTTCCGGACGGGCCGATGGATGCCGCCGAGCAGATAGACGAAGCCATCCCGAAAGAGAAAGGCAGTTAGGGAATAGAGCAGGGCCGTCGTCACACAAGCCCAGAAGGAAAACGATGCCGCGGCCTCCGCCCGCGCCCTGTCGCCGGAGCCCAGCGCTCTGGAAATGGTGGCAGCGCCGCCAATGCCAAACAGGTTTGCAATGGCCGAGAGGAACATGAAGGCGGGCAGGCAGACGGCCACAGCGCTCAGCATGACATCGCTGTTGGTGAGGCCAATGAAAAATGTGTCGGCCATATTGTACAGGACGAGAATAATCTGGCTGATGATCGTCGGCAGCGCCAGCTGCAAGACCGCGTGAAAGACGCTTTCCTCTTCGAACAGCTTCCGCTTTTGCTCAGACATGCGCTTCACCTCCCTCCGGGCAGCTTCTGTGGAACAGGCGGGGTTCCATCCTTGACAGTGTATGCACATGCAAGAAAGCTGGTTCCTTTTGATTATTCTACCATATCTTCCGCCGGGATGCAAGGCGGAATCCGGGCTTGCCGGGGGGCAAGTTTTCGCTTGCCGCAAGGCGAGCGCTTGCCTTTTCTGTGTTCTCTGAGAGATTTGCTTGGGTTTTGCTTGCATTTCCGAAGATTATATGCTATGATATGATGAACATTTTCAGACGGAAAATGGTGGGAAGGAGGAAAATGATGTGCGAGGATTGCGGATCGCCCTGCTGGCGCTGCTGCTGTTGACGCTGCTGTCCACGACTGCTTTCGCTGATGGCACATCCATCACCGCCATGTCCACCGACTGTGCCGTGGAAAACGACGGCGCCTGCACGCTTACCATCCGCTTCACCGCGGAGTTTGCGCCCGGCACGGAAAGCTTTTCCATTCCCATCTCCCCGGCAGCCAAGGATGTCTACTGCTCCATGCCGCACATGCTGCAAAAGGGAGACGGCTGCAAGCTCGTGATCTTGACCGGCCCGCTTTACGGCAAGACGGAGGTCACGATCTCCTATCACCTGGCGGAGACGGTCACCGAGGACGACACAGATCAGGAGTTTTTCCTGCAGCTGTTGTATCCTGCCTGGAGCTGTCCCATCTCCGGCTATGAGGCCACGATCCGTCTGCCCGGCGCCTTTGAATCCCTTCCGGCCTTTTATTCCGGCTATCACGGAGATCTGATCGACAACTACATGGAGATCACCATTGACCCGGGCGTGATCCACGCCGTTCTGAACCGGACCCAGACGCTGCGAGATCACGAGGCCATGACCGTAAGCCTGGAGCTGCCCAAGGGGTTTTGCGATTTGCGCTTCCTGGCCGGCAAAACCGTCGAAGTAGACCGGCTGCTGTTTGCGTTCTTCTCGCTGGCGGCGGTCGTCTATTGGATCGTCTTTCTCCGAAACCGTCCGATCTTCCCCAAACGGCAGGCCATGCCGCCGGAGGGGGGGAACGCGGGCGAGATCCCCTTTGTGCTCACCGGACGCAAGCCGGATCTGGCGCTGATGATCGTGCAATGGGCCTGCCTCGGCTACTTGACCCTTCGCCGCTCGCCCAAGGGCCGCATTCAGTTGTACCGGCAAATTGACATGGGCAGCGAGCGCAAGGATTATGAGTGTGAGATCTTCTACGCCCTCTTTGCCCGCGGGGACCTCTGTGATGTGCGGAGCGCGGAGTATCTCCGGGCCCGCCGCATGGCCGATGAAAGAACGGTATCGTTCTGGAAGGACCGGATGTTCCGTCCCAAGGGCGGGTCTGTGCGGGTGTTCCGGCTTCTGGCCCTGGGAGCGGGGCTGGTTTTGAGCCTGGCCTGCTTTGATGTCTGGGTCGCTTCCAAGAGCTGGCGCTGGCTCGCCATCCTTCCGCTGAGCCTGCTCGGCATGGGCGCCTGCCGTGCCATCCAGGAACTGGGAGGCTTTCTCTTGCGGCGTCACAGCTTACGAACGCTATGCCTGGCCCTCCTGTCCGTAGCATTTCTGCTGGCGGCTGGAAAAAACGGCGGCATGATGCCCTTGATGCTGCTCAATTTGAGCGTCCAATGGATCGTTGGCCTGCTGCTCCGCTGTGGCGGACGCCGGACGAAGGCCGGCACCGCCCGGGCGGCAGAGCTGCTGGGCTATCGGCGCTGGCTGCTTTCCGCGCCACGCGAGCTGCTGGAGACAAATCTGCAGAGCGATCCGCAATTTTTCTACCGCATTTTACCCTTTGCCGACGCGCTTTGCGTGGGCCGCGCCGTTGCGGGAACCCTGGGCAAGACGAGGCTGGAGCCCTGTGATTGGCTGCTCTGGGAGGGGAAAACCCCACGCACTGCCCCCGCCTTCTTTGCCCGCTATGAGCGGCTGATGGCTGGATTGCGGGGCGAACGGGACCCCGCGCCCCGCCCAAGGCCCACAGCATCCCGAGCACAGCAGCCATCCACACGGAGCAGAGCGCCGCGCCGTCCCGCGCAAAGGGACAGCCGGACGCCTCGCCGGGACAGGCCCCGTAGCGACGAAAGAAAGAGAGGCCGTTGATGAAAGCACTGATCGCCATGAGCGGCGGCGTGGATTCCGCTGTAGCCGCCCTTCGGATGCAGCAAGCTGGCTGGGATTGCATTGGCTGCACCATGAAGCTGTACCAAAACGAGGATGCGGGCCTCTCCCGGGAGCACAGCTGCTGCTCGCTGGACGATGTGGAAGACGCCCGGGCCGTGGCCTACCGACTCGGCATCGCGCACCATGTCTTCAACTTCTCCGACGATTTCCGGGCACAGGTCATTGATAAATTCGTGGCCTCCTATCTGGCCGGACGCACCCCAAACCCCTGCATCGACTGCAACCATTACCTGAAGTTTGCCCGGCTGCTCCGCCGGGCCAAAGAGCTGGGCTGTGACGTGCTGGTCACCGGCCACTATGCCCGCATCGAGCAGGACAATGGCCGCTGGCTTCTGAAAAAGGCCCTGGATCCGGAGAAGGATCAGAGCTATGTGCTGTACCAGATGGATCAGGAGCAGCTGGCCCATACCCGCTTCCCGCTCGGGAGCCTGAGCAAGCCGGAGGTTCGCGCCATCGCGGCGGAACAAGGTTTTGTCAACGCCCGCAAGCCGGACAGCCAGGATATCTGCTTTGTCCCCGACGGAGACTATGCCCGGGTGATCCAGCTGCACACCGGACTGCCCCCGGAGCCCGGAGACTTCATTGATGAAGCAGGAAGGGTCCTGGGCCGCCACCGGGGCATCATGCACTATACCGTGGGCCAACGCCGGGGGCTTGGCCTGTCCTTCGACCAGCCCTACTATGTGGTTCGCATCGACCCCGCCGCCAATACCGTGACCCTGGGGCCAAAGTCGGCGCTGTTTTCCCGAACAGCCCTGGTGCCAAGCTTTCACTGGATCTCCGGCGAGGCCCCCTCCGCGCCCATCCGTTGCGCGGCTAAAATTCGCTACCGGCACGCGGAGCAGCCCTGTCTGCTCACGCCCCTGCCCAGCGGCGGCGTTCGTCTGGACTTTGACGAGCCCCAGCGCGCCATTACTCCCGGCCAGTCCGCCGTGGCCTACGACGGCGACACGGTGCTGGGCGGCGGCGAGCTGGCGTAAGTTTCTGTTATATCCCAATTTATTCAAAAACTCCAAAGGAGGTTCCCCAAAATGGGAAATTACAATGGCAATGCGCGAGGCGGACAGTATTCCTCCCGCGGCGCCAAAACCAAAAAGCATACAGCGGCCTGGAAGCAGATCCTTGTTTCCCTGTTCCTGCTGCTGGACTTGTTCCTGCTCTATACCATCATCATGCAGCTAACTCATCAGCAGAAGGCCTTCGAGGCCAGCAAGACGGTCAATCTTGCGCTGCTGGGGCTGTTTGCGTTCGGCGCTCTGGTGCTGAGCTGGCTGGTGGTGCGCACCAGAGCATGGAAACGAAGCCTTTGCATCACCCTGATTTGCGCGATCGTTTATCTCATCGTCGCCTTTTCCAATCTTCCGTTGGTGAAGAAATACCGGGAGATCTGGATCTCCACGGCCATGTCCACCATGCGCCACCAGGGCCTTGCCACCTATTATTTCCCCGCTGATGCGGTGGAAGCGATCACAAAGCGCGAGGAAGCGGCCCGCGATAACCAGGTGGGCATCAATACGATCGACAACTTCACACAGAATGCGGACGATCACAACACCTGGACCAACCTGGACGAGCAATCTATCCTAACGACTCAGGACAAGCTGTTTGCATCGTTGAATCCTGAGCAACAGGAATTCTACGCGCTGTTTTACGAGCTGGATATTGCCAGCGCCGAGGCCTGGTTCAAGGCGCACCCGGGAGACCTGGAGGACGGCTATCAGCATGTACTGATCGATGAATCCAGCCTGGACAGCGACGGCACGACCATCCGAACCAAGCTGGGCGAAAAGGTCCTGGCCATTGATGTGGAGAACCAGATCTTGATCCTTGAGGTGGACTGTGATGGTTCTCGCGGCGTCATGGCAATCGGCAAGCATCCTTCCAGCCTGGGCCTGTATCCTTCCACCAACCTGCCCAGCTGGGGCGAGACGGTAGGCGGGATCGCGGAGCACAACGGCGGCGTGTTGGCTATGACCGGTTCCGGCTTCATCGACGATGAAGGCGCCGGCAATGGCAGCGAAATCGCCGGTTGGGCCATGTGCAGCAACGGCAAAACCTATGGCGACCACTACGGCTACGGCTACAAGCGCCTGGAGCTCCACGAAAACGGCTGGTTCTACATCAACGACGCCTTTGCGTCGGTCGGCAACGGCACCGTGGCCGCCATGGAGTTTACGCCCGGCCTGCTGATCAACGGCATCAAGCTGGACCCCGGTATCTGGACCAGCCAGAACCCCAGAGCCTGCATCGGCCAGTCCAAGCGCGGCGAAATTCTGATGCTTTGCGTGGAGGGCCGGACCCTGGCCTCCCCCGGCTGCTCGGTGGAGGTTTGCGCGGATGTGCTGCTGCAGCACGACGGCATCACGGCGCTGAACTGTGACGGCGGCACCACTGCCATTCTGTGGTATCGCGGAGAGCCGGTGATGCGCTGCTCCAACCCCGCGATCCCCGAGGGCCGCTATCTGCCCAACGCCTGGGTCTATGTGGGAGAATAACACAGGCAGAAAGTGTGTAAAAAGCGAATATGAAAAAAACACTTGGATTGGCAATGCTCGTCGCCTTGCTGGGGCTGGCAGGCTGCTCCGGCAACAACGCTGCCACAGACATCGGTACGGTGGAGTTGCCTGCCACTCAGAACACTGCCGTTTCCACGGAAGCTGCAACCACCGTACAAGTCACAACGACGGAGGCCGCTTCTGAGCCGGAGACTACCATTGTCCTGGAGGAAGCAGCAGGGGAAAGCCAGGTGGGAGACAATACTCTGGATACTTTCATGCGCAACGCGGACGATCACAGCATCTGGAGCGACCCGAGCATGATGACGGGTTTGGCTGCACCGGATGCGTTGTTTGATACGCTGAATGCCGAGCAAAAGCAATTCTACAGCCTCTTCTATGAGCTGGACATTGCCAGCGCGGAAGCCTGGTTCAGGGACCATCCGGAATGCCTGGAAGACGGCTATGCCCATGTTCTGATCAACGAATCCAGCCTCAGAAGCAACGGGACTACGATCTGCACCAAGCTGGGGGAGCAAGTCCTGGCAATCGATGCAGATAATCAGATTTTGATTATGGAGGTAGACTGTGACGGCTCCCGCGGCGTCCTGGCCGTTGGCAAGCATCCCTCCAGCCTCCGCCTCTGCCCTTCTTCCGAATTGCCCCGATGCGGCGAGACGATTGGCACGATCGCCGAGGATAACGGCGGCGTGCTGGCCATCACCGGTTCCGGCTTCCTGGACGAGGGCGGCGTGGGCAACGGCAGCCAGATCGCTGGCTGGGCCCTGTGCAGCAACGGGGAAAGCTACGGCTGTCACTACGGCTCCGGATACAAACGCATCGAGCTCCACGAAAACGGCTGGCTCTATATCAAGGATGCTTTTGACCCGGAAGGAGAAGGCACCGTGGCCGGCATGGAGTTTACCCCCGGCCTGCTCATCAACGGCAAACGCCTGGACCCCGGGATCTGGACCAGCCAGAACCCCAGAGCCTGCATCGGCCAGTCCGATCATGGCGAGATCTTGATGCTTTGCGTGGAGGGCCGAACCAAGGCCTCTCCCGGCTGCTCTGTGGAGGTTTGCTCCGATGTGCTGCTGCAGCACGGCGGCATTACGGCGCTGAACTGTGACGGTGGCACCACTGCCATTTTGTGGTATCGCGGGGAGCCGCTCATACGCTGCTCCAATGCCGCCATTCCCCAGGGCCGCTACCTGCCCAATGCCTGGGTTTATGTGGGCGACTAAACGAAATCGGGCCCGCCGGTATTGTCGGCAGGCCCGATTAAAATTCTTCTGGACAGACGCAAAGCAATTTGTTATAATATGCAAAACAGGATAAGAGGGGGATTATTATGAAGTGTCCGCATTGCGGATTCCAGGAGAGCAAGGTCGTCGATTCCCGCCATTCTGAGGATGGGACCAGCATTCGCCGCCGCCGGGAGTGCCTCAACTGCCAGAAGCGCTTTACCACCTATGAGACGGTGGAGAGCCTGCCCATCATCGTGGTCAAACGGGACAACAGCCGCCAGCCCTTCGACCGCAACAAGATCATGAACGGCATGCTCCGAGCCTGCGAGAAGCGGCCGGTGTCCATGCAGGACCTGGAGAACGCGGTGAACGAGATCGAGGCTCTGGTGCAGAATTCCCTGGAGCGGGAGATCACAACAGAGTTCATCGGCGAGCAGGTCATGGAAAAGCTCAAATCTCTGGACGAGGTGGCCTATGTGCGCTTCGCCTCGGTCTACCGCCAGTTTAAGGACATTCACAGCTTCATGCAGGAGCTGAATAAGATCTTGGAAGAAAAATAGGCATAAGAAAACGGACCGTACAACACGGTCCGTTTTCTTATGCTCGCTGTTCCGGCGTTTCGGATTTCTCCTCCGGTGGAAGCTCCACGCCGTATTTCTGCATCAGCTCTTCTATGGCTTCACCCAAAAGACGGCTTATGGGATGCGCGTTTTTGAAAGTCCATCCAGCAGCGGAAGCAATCGTTTTTTCAGAGAAGAAGTGGATCTCGTTCGATATTTCAAATAGGGTTCCACAGCAATGCCACCGTTTCAGATCACTTCCTACTGTTTCTCTGTTGCTTTGGCGCGGCTTTCTTCCGGGGCCGAATCAAGCACTTTGGCCCTGTGCCAATCAAGTCCTCCCGGTGGCAGAGGGTCAGAGCCTCGTGGACCAGGGCATAGTTTTTCGGGTCCCGGTACTGGATCAGCGCCCGCTGCATGGCCTTTTCGTGGGGGTCCTTTGCCACATAGACGGGCTGCATGGTCCGGGGGTCGAGGCCCGTGTAGTACATCACCGTGGAGATCGTGGAGGGGGTAGGATAGAAGTCCTGCACCTGCTCGGGCATGTAGCCCATGTCCCGGACATGCTCCGCCAGGGCAATGGCGTCCTCCAGCCGGGAGCCGGGGTGGGAGGACATCAGATAGGGCACCACATACTGCTCCAGGCCCATCTGGCTGCAGAGCTTCTTGTACTTCTCCACAAAGCGCTCGTAGACCGCGTTCCGGGGCTTGCCCATCAGGTCCAGCACATGGTCTGAAACATGCTCCGGGGCCACGCGAAGCTGGCCGGAAACATGGTATTTCACCAGCTCCCGGAAGAAGCTGTCGTCCTTGTCCGCCAGCAGATAGTCGAAGCGAATGCCGCTGCGGATAAAGACCTTCTTCACCCCGGGCAGGGCACGGACCTTGCGGAGCAAGTTGACATAATCTGAGTGGTCCGCCCGCATATTCTTGCAGGGCCGGGGAAAGAGACACTGCTTGCCCGCACAGACGCCCTTGCTGAGCTGCTTTTCACAGGCGGGCAGGCGGAAGTTGGCTGTGGGGCCGCCCACATCGTGGATATAGCCCTTGAAGTCTGGGTCCTTGGTCATGCGCTCCGCTTCCCGCAGAATGGATTCATGGCTCCGGGTCTGAATGATCCGGCCCTGGTGGAAAGTGATGGCGCAAAAGGAGCAGCCGCCAAAGCAGCCCCGGTTGGAGGTAAGGCTGAACTTGATTTCCCGGATGGCCGGGACGCCGCCCAGCTTTTCGTAGCTGGGGTGGTAAGTGTTTTCATAGGGCAGGTCGTAGGTGAGGTCCATTTCCTCCTCCGTCAAAGGCTTCTGGGGCGGGTTCTGGATCACGAACTCCCGGCCATAGGGCTCGATCAGCGGCTTGGCGGTAAAGGGGTCGGTGTTGATGTATTGCGTGTAGAAGGAGCGAGCGTAGGCGGTCTTGTCTGCCTTGACGGTCTCCCAATCCGGCAGAGTGATCCCGTCCACCACCTGGTCGGTGGTCTTGGAGCGGTAGACGGTCCCGTCCAGGAAGGTCAAATCGTGGACGGAAAGCCCCGCGTTCAGCGCGTCCGCCACCTCCACAATGGAGCGCTCCCCCATGCCGTAGAGCAGCAGATCCGCCTGGGAATCCAGGAGGATAGAGCGCTTCATCTTGTCACTCCAATAGTCGTAGTGGGCCAGACGCCGCAGGCTGGCCTCCATGCCGCCGATGATGATGGGCACATCTTTGTAAGTTTGACGGATCAGATTGCAGTAGACGACGGTGGCATAGTCCGGCCGCTTGCCCGTGGCCCCGCCGGGGGTGTAGGCGTCCGTCTTGCGGTGATGCTTGAAGACAGAGTAGTGGTTGACCATGGAGTCCATGTTGCCGCCCATAACCAAGAAGCCCAGCCGAGGCCGCCCCAGCGCGTCGATGGACGCGGGGTCCTTCCAGTCGGGCTGGGCGATGATGCCCACCTTGTAGCCCGCATGTTCCAGAATGCGGGAGATAATCGCGTGGCCGAAGGAGGGATGGTCCACGTAGGCGTCGCCGATGATATAGACGAAGTCGCACTGCTCCCAGCCCCGCCGCTTCATATCGCGTTTTGAAATGGGAAGAAACATAAAACACTCCTTTCGACGATCAGTTTATTTCCCTGTTGATCCAAATCCGCCAGTTCCTCTGGCAGTATCGTCCAATTCTGCAGTCTCAAAAAAGTTGGCCGTCATGCAGGGCACGAGGACGAGCTGGGCGATGCGCGCCCCGGGCTCCAAGGTGCGTACCTCCGCGCCGTGGTTGTGGATGGGAATAAACCATTCGCCCCGGTAGTCGGCGTCGATCACGCCCACCTTGTTGGCCGGAGCCAGGTCCTGCTTGGAGGCCAGGCCCGAGCGGGCGAAGACCAGCCCCGCCCATCCGGCTGGGATCGCCATCGCAAAGCCCAGCGGAATCATTTTTGTCTCCTGCGGCCCGATCTCCACGGGCGCGTCCAGGCAGGCGTACAAATCCGCCCCGGCGGACT
Organism: Oscillospiraceae bacterium; assembly: GCA_017419715.1. GTDB lineage: Bacteria > Bacillota > Clostridia > Oscillospirales > Oscillospiraceae > JAFRPC01. Next base: position 17,230 of record JAFOKO010000113.1, read on the forward strand.
GGGCCGTGGCGTAAGCAGGGAAAACAGCGTTTTCCCGTAGGCGTTTCACAGGGATGTTGGTCATAGTGGTCCTCCTTCGCTTTGATGAAGTATTGCCTTCGGCAATATAGGCAGAATCTGCCAGTATGATCAAGATATGGCGAAGCCGTATTTCAAATTTGCGACAGAAAATACTTCATTTCCTACCGTCCCAGCCGATACTTGAAATCCCGATACCCGAACTCGGTGAGCTGTTCCAGTCTGCCGTCTTCGGTGCGGCGGTAGATGTTTGGCAGGGGCATGCCGTTGAAGCTGTTGTTCTTGCAGGTGGAATAGATGGCGAGGTCGCCAAAGAGAACCATGTCTCCTTCCTGCAGCGGGTGCTCGAAGCAGTAGTCCCCGATCACATCCCCCGACAGGCAGGACGGCCCGCCGAGGCGATAGATGTTCGCTCTGTCATCCTGAGCGGAGCGCAGCGGAGTCGAAGGATCCGTATTCTTTGATGCAGAGGGAACGGATTCTTCGCTTCGCTCAGAATGACAGTCCTGGAAGGCTTCTGCCTCGAGCGGGCGACCGATGACCGCCCCATACACAGGCGGCTGATACGGCATCTCGATCACATCCGGCATGTGGCAGGCGGCGGAGCAGTCTAAAATCGCGTTGACCACGCCGCCGTTTTCCGTGATGTCCAGCACGCGGGAGGCAAGAAAGCCCGCGTTCAGCGCCCAGGCCTCGCCGGGCTCCAGATAGACTGTCACGCTCCATTGTTCCTGTGCGAAGCGAATGCAGCGCTCCAGCCGGGGAATGTCATAGTCCGGGCGGGTGACATGGTGCCCGCCGCCCATGTTGAGCCATTGCATTTGGGGCAGCACATCCCCGAACTTCTCCGCCACGGCCTGGAGGGTGACTTCCAGCGCGTCGGAATCCTGCTCACAGAGGGTATGGAAGTGCAGGCCGTCCAGCAGGGCGACCAGCTCCGGGGTCATTTGCCTGTCCCACTGGGCTCGGGTGGTCCCCAGGCGGGAGCCGGGGGCACAGGGGTCGTAGATTTCGTGGCCCTCCTGGGTGGATTTTTCCGGGTTGATGCGTAGCCCCAGGCGCTTGCCCGCGGCCTTGGCCCGGGGGCCAAATTTGGCCAGCTGGGCTGGGGAGTTGAAGACGATATGGCCCGCGTAGCGTAGCAGCTCGCCAAAATCCTGTTCTCGGTAGGCCCCACAGAAGACATGGACCTCCTTGTCCGGCAGGGTCTCAAAGCCCAGCCGGGCCTCGTAGAGGCCGCTGGCCTCGGTGCCCGCCAGGAAAGGCGCCAGGACGGGATAGCAGTCGTAGTTGGAAAAGGCTTTCTGAGCCAGGAGCCAGCGGCAGCCTGTCCGGGCGGCCACCCCCGCCAAAAGTTCCCCGTTTCGCCGCAGGGCAGCCTCATCCAGAATGTAACAGGGCGTGGCAAGACGCCCGAAGAGGTCTTCAGGCGTCTTGCCACGCAGAGCGGCGAAGGGTGCATTCCGGTCCGCCATCAGGGGACCAGCGCCGGGTCGTGGGACTCGGACTTGGGCAGGCCGTATTTGTCCAGGGCGGCCAGGAAGGGATCGGGGTCGAACTCCTCCACGGTGTGGACGCCGGGGGTGGTCCACTTGCCGGTGAGCATCATCAGCGCGCCGCACATGGCGGGGACGCCGGTG
>JAFOKO010000114.1 GCA_017419715.1 Oscillospiraceae bacterium
GGCATGGGCTTGTCGTTGGAGGGATTGCAGTTAGGCGATTCATGAACCTGCAGGCCCAGGCAATGGCCGTAGCCGTGGCCGAAGTAAGCGCCGTACCCCGCGTCGGAAATGACCTTCCGGGCAGCGCCGTCGATGGCCTGTCCGGTGACGCCCGCCCTCGTAATGGCGATTCCTGCAAGCTGTGCCCGAAGAACGGTCTCATAGACCTCCCGCATTTCATCGGTGGCATAGCCCAGGGCGACGGTTCGGGTCATGTCGGAGCAATAGTCCTTATAGACGACGCCAAAGTCCATGGTGATGAAGTCGCCCCGCTGCAGCTTTCGCTCGCCGGGTACGCCGTGGGGCATGGAGCTATTGGGGCCGGAAACCACGATGGGAGCAAAGGAAAGGCCCTCCGCGCCGTTTTTATACAGGCAGTAAATGAGCTCCGCGCAAAGCTCTTTCTCCGTCATGCCGACTTTGATCCGCTTGCAGACCTCAGAAAAGGCCTTGTCGGTGATTGCCTGAGCCTCGCGCATGCGCTGCAGCTCGTATTCTTCCTTTACCACCCGGAAGGCGTTGATGTCAGCCTGGCAGGGGACCAGCTTGGCGTTCAGCTTTTCCTCGTAGCTGTAGAATTCGGAGACCGTAAGGAAGTCCTCCTCGAATCCGAGTGTGAAAACCTCAAAGTCCTCAATGGCCTCGTTCAACTGCTTGATATAACCGTTTTCTTTGGTGACCATACGGACCTCAAAGCCTTGGAGGTTCTTTTCAGCTGTTTCGATGTAACGGGAATCGGTGAAGTAGCGGCAGCCCTTCCGGGTGACGATGGCGACGCCCTCGTCCACATTGAACTCCGCACAGTATTTGCGGGAAATGGGGCTGGTTAGAAGCAGTCCGTCATAACGGCCCTGCTCCAGCAGAGAGAGATACTTTTCCAGATTTGTCATGTCTATGTGATCCTCCTTTTTCTTGCGAGATAGATGAACGGCTGCTCCGCGCCGTGGCGAAGCTTGAGCCAAATGTTGTGCAGATGGATCGGTTTGACCAGAATCGAAGTGGAACCGGCACAGTTTGCCCCCAGCACATCGGTGAATATCTGGTCGCCGACCAGGGCCGTCTGGCGGGGTTCCGCATGGAAGTGTTCCAGGCATTGCCGGATCCCGCGCCCTGTGGGCTTTTTGGAGTGGGTGATGCAGACGATCTCGTGCTCCCTGCAAAACCTGGCGGCTTTGTCCTTCTTGCTGTTGGAGACCACGCAAAGCCGGACGCCGCTCTGCCGCATCCGGTCGAGCCAGGATAGAAGCTCCTGGCTGGGAATGCGGGAGGTGTAGGGGAGCATGGTATTATCGAAATCCAGCATCAGCAGATCGATCCCCCGCTGGCGCAAAAACTCCGGCGTTAGGTCCGTTAGCTTATGAAAAATCAGCTTCGGCAGCAGGGAAAAGGGCATGATCAGAGCACCGCTTTCATAGAATGATGGAGAGGAATTGCAATTTTCAAGTTATTATAGCACTAAATATAGGGATTGTCCATGAAAAAATGCGTCTATTTTGCGGAAAATCAAAAAAATCCGGAGGAAGGAGCAGGCCTGTTGCCCGGATATGGCTTTCGTCCGGACGGAAGCTGGCGCGGCAAGCCGATCCCGGTGGAGGAGATCGGTCTGCTCCTGGATGATCGCTGCCTGCCGAACCAGGCCGGACTTGCGGCTGCCTGCCGTGCGCTGAGCGCATGGGAAGGCATAATCATCCTGGACTTTGAGCGTCCGTTTTTCTGCCTGCTGGCCGAGCTCATAAAAAGTCTGCAGCCCAAGCGCGTCGTGGTGCCGCCAAGCTATTCGGACTATCCCCACACGGGGGTATTGGTGGGCCCATGGCAGGGGAATGGAGGATACCGCGCATGGCTCTCCGAACAGCAGCGGCGCTATGGGCGCATTGTCCTGGATGCCGCACCGCTGTGCGTCCAGTGTTATCCGGGCGGACGCCGATGCCCTTGGGACAAAGCCATGCCGGAAACCGGCTATCCGTGTCCCGCCCTGGGTTGCCTCCACCGCCGCCTGCCGGACGGCTCCATTCTGCTGTGGGACACCAAACAGACGCTTGTGGACCGTCTGAACGCCTCGGGCGTCCCGGCAATCCTGTTTCGTTCAGACTGGGAAAGAATTTGAATATTGTATGTTCTTTGTAAAAACAATTCGAAAAAGTTTAAAAAACCAGTTGACAAACCAGAGATTATGTTGTATAATACGCAAGCATGAACGGGCGACCGCGTTTGTGCCGAAGCGGGGGAGACCGCCGCGGACAATTGAATCTGGAGTGGTATCGAAGCGGTCATAACGAGCACGACTGGAAATCGTGTGTACGTCAAAAGCGTACCGAGGGTTCGAATCCCTCCCACTCCGCCAACAAAGAAACCTCTTTTGTCTGCCAGGACAAGAGAGGTTTTCTTCATTGAAACACACCAAAGAATATGGTATTATGTATTTTATAATTCTGGACATGCGGAGAAGACAGTATGAATGATGAGATCAAAAACGTGTTTTCACTGTTTTTTGACGATACACCGATCACAATTCACCTGATTGATACAAGCCGGGGTGACGCCGATTTTCGAGCGACGTTCATCATCGTAACAGTCGTGGGAAGCAAATATGTGTTAAAGCTTGCCGATAACGATTTTACGTTCCCGGAAAAGATCTCCGTCTGGCAGAGAACGGCGGAAGAGTTTCGGAAGCTCGGTTATTTCTGCCCGAGGATTTTTCGAGACAAGTCGGGGTATTTTCCAATCGTAGATTATAGGGGACGCAGATGCGCGGCATACGCAGAGGAGTTTGCACCGTTTCGCCCGATCGAAGACAGATTTTCGGACGACTTCGGTAAGAACGAGGCACTGTATGACAGGTATAAGCGGGACATCTGGCGGATGACGGCAAGAATCGCAGCGCAGTATTTCGACTATACGGAATATCCTTCGGCTTACTGCCTGTTTGAAACCTTCTGCCCCAGCGACAAGATGGACGAAGTGTTAGAAAACGCTTTTGCATGGAAGGAATATGCGGATAAGCTTCCGTATGAATTCAAGAAACAGGTGGAGAGAATATGGCGCATGTGGACGGAAAACAGAGCCGCGCTTGAGCCGCGATTTAAGAAACTGCCTACATCCGTCTTTCAAGCCGACCTCAATGCATCAAACATCCTTGTGGACGATGAGGGCAGATTCGTCGGCGTATATGATTTCAATCTCTGCGGCAGGGACGTTTTTCTCAACTACCTTATGCGGGAAAGCAACGGCGTATCCGGAATATGCGAAGCATTGAAGATCGCTTCCGAATACTATCGTTTTTCTGATATCGAAAAGGATGCTGCATTGATGCTGTATCGCTGTCTGAAACCGCTTTGGTACACGCGAGTGGAAGAGCTGAAAAAGGCAGGAAAAGATCCTGACGCAATAAGAACGTGTCTCAACGAGGCAGAACACGCGCTGACTTCCCCCATAGACTTTTCGGAGTACATGAGGTGAGAAAAAGGAATCATCCGTTTTGTCAGCAAGTTACGTTTGTTCTTTCTTCCATCAGAAAGTGTACGTTTGTTCCTTCTTACACAAAGCGAAAATCCTGTCGACGACTATCGGCAGGATTTTCGCTTCGATAATATGACTGGTGATGATATGAAAAACAACAGGAAGGGAAGAGCAATGAATCCGGAGCAGTATCTAAGCAATCCTTGTAAGGCGTCATCCCTGCCGTTTTGGAAAACGAACCTTATCTCCTTGCCGCCGTTTATGTCTGTTGTGCGCGATGATTTGTTTCCCGGCCTGCAAGAAGGAAGCATTGACATCCTATATTTTAAGCTGCTGCATCGGCTCAATGCTTTGTTGCCCTGTACTCTTCCCAACGGTTTTTCTTTCACATCAGTTGATGAGCACAGCATGGCTGCCCATATTTCCCATTGCTACGAGGAAGAGCGCGTTTCCGTTGAGGAACTGTTGATCCGTCTTGTAAAAAGGGCAGATTTTGTCACAGTTTCCGGACGAATGAACAATCCGAATAATCCCTATGCTCTATATTTGAACTGCGGTTTTGAAACCCCGGTAATCTGGCATGTGGTTCGGGGGCAATAACCTCAAGGATACGGATCCATCTGTCAAACACACCAATCCATCTTTTTCGTACCCGCTGTAGCGGACTATTTATCCATCGGACAAAGAGGGAAGCATTTGGCTGCTGGATCGCAAAACGGCCGGATTTTTTCCTCCTGTTCTTTTTGTCCTCCGTGAACGCAACAAAATAAAAATTTTGTTGCGTTCAGACTTGAAATCCAGAAACAATTGTGGTAGAATGTCTACAGTACTTCTGGTGCTTCTTTGGGAGGTCCTATGGAACGGTTTTATGATTGTCCGCTGATCTTGCGGGAGTTTCTGTCCTATCACGAAACCATCAAGGGGCAATCGCCCCGGACGATTTCGGAATACTACCTGGACCTTCGGATGTTCTTGCGCTTTATGAAGCTGGTCAAAAACGAGATGCCATACGACACAGATCTGGAAAGCATTTCCATCCGGGACATTGACGCGGCATTTCTGCAGCGCATTTCTGTGACGGATGTGTTTGACTTTCTTTCTTATCTTGCCAACGATCGGATCGTAAACGAGAATTCGATTGCGCCGTCCAAAGGGATCTCTTCCGCCGGTCGAGCCAGAAAACTTTCCGCCATTAAATCCTTCTACAAATACCTTACCGTTCGTACCAAGCAGCTGGATGATAATCCCGTGCAGGACATGGAATATCCCAAGCTGCGGAAATCTCTGCCCAAGTATTTGACCCTGGAGCAATCTGCCGCACTGCTGCGCTCGGTGGACGGGCCCAACAAAGCTCGGGATTTTGCGATTTTGATGATCTTTCTCAACTGTGGAATTCGGCGCTCGGAGCTGGTGGGGCTGAATCTTACGGATGTATATGAAGACCGGATCCGGGTCGTCGGCAAGGGCAACAAGGAACGCATCGTCTACATGGGCTCCAGCTGCAAGGCAGCTATTGACAACTATTTAATTGAGCGCAATCAAATTGTCTTATCTGATAACCGCGCTCTGTTCGGCTCCCGGGATCACAACCGCATTTCCGTCTCTGCCGTGCACCGGCTGGTCAAAAAGCATATCCTGGAGGCCGGCTTGGACCCGGAAAAGCTCTCCGCCCACAAGCTCCGCCACACGGCGGCCACCTTGATGCTGCAAAACGGCGTGGATGTGAAAACCGTGCAGGAGGTTTTGGGCCACGAGAATTTGAACACAACTCAGATCTACACGCACATTGAAAACACCGAATTAAAAATAGCCGCGGAGGCAAACCCCATTTCGAAATTAAACATCGACACATGACAGGAGGAGATCCCAATGAAAGTAGTCATCATGGAAAGTCTCGGCATCAGCCAGGAAGAGCTGGCTGCCCGGAAGGCCCCCTTTGAGGCCCAGGGCGTAGTCTTTGCGGACTATCCCCGCAGCAGCGACCCGGCGAAGCTGATCGCCCAGGCCCAGGACGCGGACGCGATGATCCTGGCCAACATGCCCCTGCCTGCAGAGGTCATCCGGACCTGCCCGAAGCTTCGCTTCATTGATGTGGCTTTCACCGGCGTGGACCATGTGGGCCTCGAAGCGGCCCGGGCGCGAGGCATCGCGGTGAGCAATGCTTCCGGCTATTCCAACGAGGCTGTGGCCGAACTGGTGCTGGGCATGGCCCTGTCCATGGCCCGGAATCTTCGGGCTGTAGAGGATCGCTGCCGCACCGGCGGCACTAAGGACGGCCTGGTGGGCTGGGAGCTCAAGGGCAAGACCGTGGGCATCGTTGGCCTGGGCAAGATCGGCACCCGAAGCGCGGAGCTCTTCCACGCCTTTGGGGCCAAGCTGCTGGCCTGCAGTCGGAGTGTGCACAAGGACGCGCCGGACTATGTGGTGCAAACGGATCTGGATGATTTGCTCCGGCGCTCTGATCTTGTGGTGCTGCACTGCCCACTGAATGATTCCACGCGCAATCTCATCAATGGCGAACGGCTTGCGATGATGAAGCCCACTGCCCTGCTGATCAATGTGGCCCGGGGCCCGGTGGTGGACGAAGCCGCTTTGGTCGAAGCCCTGCAGCGCGGGGCGATTGCCGGAGCCTGCCTGGATGTATTCCCCCAGGAGCCACCGCTGGACCCCCACTCCCCTGTCATCGGCGCGCCCCATACTCTGCTTACGCCCCATGTGGCCTTCGCCACAAAAGAATCCATGTCCCTTCGGGCCGAGATCGTTTTCGCCAATCTGCAGGCCTGGATGGACGGCAAGCAACAGAATGTGGTGCAGTGACCCGTACCAATGTTGGACTTTGTCAAGCCTGGAACAAGCAAAAGTTAGTTCCAGGCTTGTTCCATCCTTTGTTCCGTGAAAAAAACCATGGAAAACGGAGGCCGTTTTGTGCGCAAAACACAAAACGGCCTCTTCAATAGTTGGATCAACTTTTCCTTCCCTTCTGCTGCAGCAGGAACAGGGTCAAGGCAAAAATGGCGACGGCGAAAGCGAGTTGGATCAGAAGGGATTCCCCGATGATCCGGGTGTCCGCGGCAGATAAAGCGCCCTGGCGCACACTCACCAGATCAACGATGCGCACATACCACCAGCTTGGCAGAAAACGGGAAATTTTCTGGACGCTTTCGCTCTGCAGCTCCGGGGGGACAAATACGCCGCCCAAAAAGCACATGCCCAGGCCGACCACATTGGTAAGGGCCGAGATCACCACATCGCTGTGGGCCAGATTGCCGATCAGAAAGCCAATGGAGGCCGCCACCAGCATAAACACAAAAGCGTTCAGCAGGATCCACCCCAGGTGCGGGCTGGTGTAAAAGTCCGCGCCCTTGGCAAGCAGAGGGATTAGCAGAGAGAGAAGCCAAATGGCGGCAAACACCAGCGCGAAGGCCTGGAAGCCCTGCAGAGCCTGGGTCCGGGCAGGAATGGGGCTGGCCCGCAAGCGATCCTCCACATGCCGGTCCCGAAAAGCCTTCAGCACAAAAGAGATGCAGTAAATGAAGACCGAAAGATATAAATACGGCAGATAATTGAGGGAGTAGGCCCAATTGGGCCGGGTGGCGAGGTTTTGCGTTCCGGTTTCGATCTGTACAGCTCCCACGCTGCCTTGCAGGGCCAGGGTGTGTTCCCCGGCCTCCTGGGCGGAAAATCCCGCAGTCAGATAGGCCCGGTAGCGCATGAGGAATTGCTCTATATCTGCGTCGATATAATACCCGGCAGTGGAATCCGGCACTTTCACCACCTCAAGCTGGACATCCTGGGCGCCTTCCGGCTCCAGAGAGGCCCCGAAGCCCGCCGGAATCGTGAGGATATAGTCCATCTCCCGGTAATACAGCCCCCGGTTCAGCTCCGCCTCGTCGCCTGCAAAGGCGTATACATCATTATCCTGGGCGAGAAATTCCGTCAAGGCCTTGGACGCCTCGCTCTGATCCCGGTCGATCACCGGGATCGTCACACGCGCCGCCTGGAACAGCTTCTCTGCCTGGCTGCTCTGCGTGTTGGAAAATATCAGCGCCATGCCGATGAAGATGCCGAAATACATGGCAAAATAACCCATGTTCTTTTTGATCATCGCCAGATACAGGCGAAATACCGTGCGATTGGACTCAGATGCTTTCATAGCGGGTCCTCCTAAGGGAACAGAACGCCCAGATCGTCATCACGCAAGCAAAGCCCAGCAGGAGCAAAAGCCGGATCGCCAGCGCGTGCGCGTCGTTGCTGACATTCAGAAAGAATAAGGCGTCGCTGATCAACGCGGCAGGATTGACACGATTGAGCAGCGGAATGTGCGCTTCAATGATGTATTTCATATTTCCGACCATCAATCCGGCCAAGAAGCAGAGAAAGAGCGGAAGCGCCACCAGGAGCAGCGTTTTCATGCCGTCCGCGAGCTTGGCGCTGCTGCCCACCACAATGCCCAGCGAGACGCCGGTCATGGAGCCCAGAAGGCTGATGAGGGCCATGCCCAGGAAGTTTCCGTTCATGGAGATGCCCAGGACAAAACGCAAAAAAGCCAGAAAGACCAGGGCGTTGACAAACTGAATGCTGATGCCCACCAGCAGATCCTGGAGCACCGCCAGCGATTTCCGTTCCGGGGAGATGCTTCGTCTGGCGGCGAGCGGGGTCACATTGGCTGCGTTTTCCGCCCCAAGCTTACCGCCCATAAAGCAGCCGAAAAAGCACAACATAGCAAAGCAGGAAAAGAAGTATTCCAGCACATTGTCATAGCTCTTGCCGCCCAGCGTCACCTCGCGGATATGAGAGGCGTTCGATTCCAGAGCCTGCATCGCCTCCGGGAACTGTTCCGGGTGGGAGCGGGCAATGTCCTCCATCATGGCGCTGTTTTTCACATAGGCGTCCAGCACCATGGCGAGCACCGTCTCCCGAAGGCCGCTTTTTCCCACGCTCAGGCTGGGCGTACCGCCCTCCGTCGGCGCGTAGAGAATGCCCTCCACCGCGTCGTCTGTCAGGGCTTGCCGGGCTTCCCCTGCGTCCATCTTGCGCACTGCCAGCAGTTCCCCGTCCAGCTGCTCCACGAAAGAATCAAAGGCCGATTCCTCCTGCCCCGCCACATAGGCCACGGGGATCTCCGTCCAGCTCTCCGTGCCCAGATGGCCGAAGGCCAGAAAGAAGAAGCTGGCTAAAATAATGGGGTAAAATAACCCCCAGAACATATTACCCCTGTCCCGAACGGTCTGCAAAAACCGGTATTTGAGCCTTGTCATCAATCTCTCAGCTCCTTTCCTGTGATTTCCAGGAACACATCGTTCAAGGTGGGCTGAGCTGAGAAGACATTGGCAAAGGCGATGTGCTCCTGCTCAAAATAGTGAAGCAGATACATCAAATGTCCGCTGCTGTTTTCGTATTTGATTTTTAAGTTTTCCTGACTGTAGCTCACATCATACACCTGCTTCATGCGGCGGATGGCCTCCAATTGCGCCTCCGAGAGCACGATGCCCTCTACCGTCACGGTCTCCCCGGTGCGGATCATTTCCTTCAGCTCCTGGCTGCTGCCGCATGCCACCTGCCGACCGTGGTCCAGAATGGCGATCCGGGTGCAGATCTGCTCCACCTCCTCCATATAGTGAGAGGTATAGATGATGGTGCTGCCAGCCTTGTTCATGGCCACAATGTCCTCTAAGATGCGGTTGCGGCTCTGGGGGTCCACGGCCACCGTAGGCTCGTCCAGAATAATCAGCCGGGGCTTGTGGGCAATGCCGCATGCGATATTGAGGCGGCGAAGCAGACCGCCGGAGAGCTGCTTGGGGCGCTTTTTGACATAATCCTGCAGGCCGGTGGACGCCAGGGCCTCCTCTACCAGCTGCTTCCGTTTCGCTGGATCGGAGACATACAGCCCACAGAAATAATCCACATTCTCATAGACGCTCAACCGGTCAAACACCGCGATGTCCTGGAACACGACGCCGATTTGCTTTTTCAGTTCGTAGGCCGTGGGAGACATTTCCTGTCCAAAGAGGCGGATCTCTCCGCGGTCGTAGGTCAACAGCGCCAGAATACAGCCGATGGTCGTGCTTTTGCCGGAGCCGTTTGGCCCGAGCAGGCCGAAGATCTCCCCTTCCTTCACATCCAGATCCAGATGATCCAGCGCTGTGACATCCCCGTAGCGTTTTACCAGTCCTTTGATTTGCAGCATGGCAATTCCCTCCTGTTCTATGCCTGTATTATAGCAAGCCTGCAGCCGGGACGGTAGTGAGGATTGTCACAAATTGCAGGGTGACATTTGTCATATTTTCCTTCGGGCCGATTGACCGGGAAGTTCCCGATAATGGGACTTGATATCCCCTGTCATTCGGGCTATAATGAATACCGGCCAGAACACGCGACAACGAACGAGGGAGCAAGATCGGAACAATGAAACTGTGGTTTTTTCTCTGTGCAAAGGCGCTGCTGCTGAGCTTCGGCCTGTGGCAGGCAAGCCAATTCCCGGAACAGGATCATTTGATTTTATGCCTGTTTCTGGTTTTGGACCTTTCCTTTTCCGCGCTCTTGCTCCGCAAAAAGCTCTGGCAGACAGTTTGTCTGGTTTTGGGCGGTCTGCTCGCCTTCCTCTTCCCTGCCGCGATTGCTTTTTTGCCTTTCTTTTTGTTTGACGCTGTGCTACTAAAACGCTACCCCGCTTCCCTGCCCGGGCTCTTTGCTTTGCTGTATCTCCCCCTCGACATGCCGCTGCGCCTAATTGTGGCCGGGGGCGCGTTGACGGCTGCCCTGCTTGCTTATGCGCTCAAAGAAAACACCGACTTACGGAAAGCCGTAAGCCGGGTCAAGGACGAGGCGGATGAAAAAGCCATTGCGAACCGGGCGGAACAGAAAGCCCGTTCGGAAAAACAGGACGCGGAAGTGTACGCCGCCACCCTGGCGGAACGAAACCGCATTGCCCGCGAGATCCATGACAATGTGGGCCACATGCTTTCTCGCTCCATTCTTCTAACCGGCGCTCTGAAAACCGTGCGGAAGGAAGATGCGGCGCTGGAAAGCCAATTGGTGGTCTTGGAGCAAACTCTGCATGAGGCCATGGATGCCATCCGGGAAAGCGTCCATGATCTTTATGAGGATTCCATCGATCTGGAACAGGCTGCCGGGGCCCTGGCGGCGGAGTTCCGCTTCTGCCCGGTCACGCTGAGCTGCCGCATTTCTTCGGCGGTGCCCCGCAATATCAGCTACTGCCTGCTGGCCGTGATGAAAGAGGCTCTGGTGAACATCCAGAAGCATTCTACCGCTACGGCGGCCCATATTGCCATCACCGAGCATCCGGCGCTCTGGCAAATGAGCATAGAGGATAACGGCAGGACCGCCCCGGCGCGCACCGGAGACGATTCTCCCGCCGACCCGTTTTCCGCCCAAAACGGCCTCGGTCTGAACAATATGCGGCATCGGGTAGAGCAGCTTTCCGGTACGATACACTTTTCTGCTAAAAACGGCTTTCGCATCTTTTTGACCATACCGAAGGAGGCGCTATGAAAAAAGAAATCCGTCTTGTGATCGTGGACGACGATCCCTTCATTACCCTTGCCCTGCAGACCATTCTCCAGGGAGAGAATGACTTTCGTGTGTGTGCCACCGGCTCCTGTGGCCGGGAAGCGGCGCAATTATATGTGGCCCATCAGCCGGATGTGCTGTTAAGCGATATTCGCATGCCATATGAAAAAGAGGCCGACAACAAACCGGGAAGCCCGGATATCCCCGGCGGCCTGGAGGCGGCGGAGGAGATTTTGAAACGCGATCCAAGTGCCTGCATCCTCCTGCTTACCACTTTCTTGGACGACGCCTATATCATCCGCGCCTTGCGCATGGGGGTAAGCGGGTACTTGCTGAAGCAGGATTATTCCAATCTGGCAACGGCCATTCGGGCCGCTGCAGGGGGACAAAGCGTGTTTGGGCAGGAGATCACCGCAAAAATGCCCGGACTACTCGCTCAGGGAGAAGCACAAAGCAGAACTGTGGAACCGTCGCAAGCCCTCAGCGCCGAGGCGGCCGCCCAGCTTGGGTTGACCGAACGGGAATACGATTTGTGCGCTCTGGTTGCAGACGGGCTATCCAATAAAGAAATCGCGGATCGCCTCTTTTTAAGCGAGGGCACGGTACGCAATTATTTGACCAGCGTTTTAGGAAAACTGCAGTTGCGAGACAGAACCCAGCTGGCTGTTTTTTATCTGAAAGGCAAAGCATGAGCGGCGCGTAAAGCGGCGAATTTGGAAATACGGGAGGCAAAAGCCTTCCCTATCACAGCGCTTTGATGAAAGCAATCGATAAAGCGAAAATCCTGTCGACGACAGTCGGCAGGATTTTCACCTTGTATGTTCTTACTTCTCCAGGGCGATCTCGATCGCCTCCCGGATGTTGCGGACGCGGAGCAGCTGTAGCCCCTTTGGCGCGGCAATCGTCTCTGTCCCGTGGCGGGGGATGATACATTTTGCAAAGCCCAGGCGCGTAATTTCAGCCAGACGCTGGTCCAGATTGGAGACCACACGGGTCTCCCCTGTTAGTCCAAGCTCGCCGATGGCAGTCAAATCATCAGCCACCGGCGCATCTCGGAAGCTGGAAGCAATGGCAATCGCCACGGGTAAATCGGAACCGGGTTCGTCGATCCGCAAGCCGCCGATCACATTCAAAAACAGATCACAGTCCGAAAGCCGAAGGCCACCGCGCTTTTCCAGCACTGCTACCAGCAGAGCGGCTCGGTTGTAGTCAAAACCGTCTGTGGTTCTCCGGGGCACATTCAAAAAGCTCTGGGTGACCAGGGCCTGCACTTCAGCCAGAACCGGGCGGCTGCCCTCCATCGCACAGGCCACACAGGTCCCGGCAGCCCCCTTGGGGCGGCCTGCCAGCAGGACCTCGGAGGGATTTGGAATCTCCCGAAGCCCGGTGTCGATCATCTCAAAAACGCCAATCTCGTTGGTGGAGCCAAAGCGGTTCTTTGCCGCCCGCAAAAGTCGATAGGGACCGTTCCGTTCGCCTTCAAAGTACAACACACAATCCACCATGTGCTCGAGAACCTTCGGTCCGGCGATAGAGCCCTCCTTATTTACATGGCCCACCACGAAGACGGTGATACCGCTCTGCTTGGAAAGCTGCAGCAGGGCCATGGTGCAGTCTTTGACCTGGGAGATGCCACCCGGGGAAGTGTTGTTCTCAGAAGCATACATAGTCTGAATGGAATCCACGATCAAAGTGTCCGGCTGAATCTCCGCCGCCGCTTTCAGAATCTCATCCATCTCCGTCTCCGCGTAGATCAGAAGCGCGTCCTCGTCGATCCCCAGACGCTCGGCGCGCATTTTCAGCTGGCTTTCGCTCTCTTCGCCGGAGACATAGAGCACCTTCTGGGACCTGCAAAGGACCCGGCAGATCTGCAGCAGCAGGGTGGATTTTCCGATACCCGGCGCGCCGCCCACAAGGACGAGCGAGCCCTTCACAGCGCCGCCACCCAGCACTCGATCAAGCTCCCCAAGGCCGGTAGCAAAGCGCTGCTCCGTGCCGCTTACGATCTGGGACAGTGGCTTTGGCCTTCGCGACTGCTGCCTTGGCGCAGACGCCTGCCGTTGCGGTTTTGCAGGCGCTTCTATATGCTCTGTTAGCGTGTTCCAGGCCCCACAGGCCGGACACTTGCCCAACCACTGGGCCGTTTCGTTGCCACAATTCGTGCAGTAATAGACGGTTTTGGTTTTCATGGGAAACCTCTTTTCTGAAGCTTAGTAAATGCTTGAAAGCGCTCCTGAAAGCACAAGTCCTGCCGCCAGGACGGCGGCAAGTTTCTTTTGATACTCTTCCGTCTGCAGCAGCCCTTCCTCTCGCGGGTTGGACAGAAAGCCGCATTCCACCAGCACCCCGGGACAGTTGATCTTGCTGAGCAGATATACATTTTCACAGGGCTTGGCCTGCCGATGGTTCGTCGGGTCCAGCTTGGAAGAAAACAGCGCCTGCATCCCTTCCGCCATTGCCTGGCTGCCCTCGGTCCCGGCATAGAATACCTGGGCCCCGTAATACTTGGCCTCTGCGAACATGTTTTGGTGGATGCTAACCAGGATGGGGTCTGCTTGCTCCGACACAAATTGCACCCGGTTTTTGAGGTCTGAAACCTTCTTTTCCGAAATCGTCCCAGCCTCGGGGCTGTGGATCGACACATCCATCTCCCGTGTCATGACCACCGGGAGCCCCAGAAACCGAAGCAGGTCCCGGGTTCGAAGACTAATCTCCAAGTTCAGCGTGCTCTCACGAACGCCATTTGGAGAGACTGCCCCGCCATCCTCGCCTCCATGTCCAGGGTCCAACACCAGCGTAGGCAAGCGCCGTGGGGTCTGATCGGCAAACGCCCCGGCCAGGACTGTGACGCCTTGTGAGGCGTACACAGCACAAGACAGGATGATAAGCATTGTACATAGGTAAACCGGAAGCATCTTCTTTCCAGCGCGCATAGAACCACCTCGGCACAGCCTATGTGCCCTCAGACGGCGATATGCTGAAATCAGTATAGCACAAATCCCCAGTTTTGCATAGAATAAGTTTGAAAGCGTCAAAAAATGGCGCTTGAACCGCAAATCTGGGAGGAATCTGAATGGAAAACAATGTTGTTCGCGGCTGCTGTGGCGTCTTGCCTGCCAACGCGCCTCTGGCGAATCCCTATGTTCCCTGGCAGCCGGAAGGCCAGGAGCAGTACGCAGCCAATACCGGCCTGATCCGCGGTACCCTGTTCCCCTGCCTGGATCTGCCCTTACTGGGCATGGTCAACGAAGACGAAAAAAGCGACACGATGATGCACCAGCTCCAGGCTCTGGGCTTTGCGGTGCAGGAGCTGGGCCTGTATCTGGACACCCACGGCGATGATGCCGAGGCGGCGGAGCTGTTCCGCCAGTACACCGAACTGTATGAGGCCGGGATTGCCCGCTATGCCGAGCATTGCGGCCCCATGTTCCAGAAGCAGGCCTTCGAAAACGGCAGATACACCTGGAATGATACGCCCTGGCCCTGGGAATATCGGGCGAATAAGGAGGGCTGAGCATGTTTGTATATGAAAAGAAGCTGCAATACCCGGTGAAAATCGACGCGACCAACCCGAAGCTGGCCTCCATCATCATCAGCCAATACGGCGGCCCGGACGGCGAGCTTGGCGCATCCTTGCGCTATCTGAGCCAGCGCTACTCCATGCCGTACCCCGAACTTCGCGGCCTGTTGACCGATATCGGCACGGAAGAATTAGGACACTTGGAGATGGTCGGTGCCATCGTCCACCAGCTCACCAGAAGCTTGAGTGAGGATCAGATCAAGGCGGATGGCTTCGCGCCGTACTTTGTGGACCACACAGCGGGCGTTTATCCCACCGCTGCTTCTGGCTTCCCCTGGTCGGCGGCCTCTATGGCGGTCAAGGGCGATCCCATCGCGGATTTGACCGAGGACCTTGCCGCGGAGCAGAAGGCCCGCGTGACCTACGATAACATTCTGCGGCTCTCCGACGACCCGGATGTAAATGATGTCATCAAGTTCCTCCGGGAGCGGGAGATCGTCCACTTCCAGCGCTTCGGTGAGGCCATTCAACGCCTCCGGGAACGGCTGGACGAAAAAAATGTCTACTATATGAATCCGAGCTTTGACATGTAAGCAAGCTGAAACTGTAAACAAAAGATAGAAACGTGCAAGGGGCTGTAAAAAAAGTCCCACAACGAAAATGAGAAGCCGCTCTTCACGACTTCTCATTTTTGTTATGGAAAAAATGGCCGCCCCCCTTTCGGAAGCAGCCAAATGGTGGTATAATGTAACTGCTATGAAACAAAACA
>JAFOKO010000115.1 GCA_017419715.1 Oscillospiraceae bacterium
CCATCATATTCATGATGCGCTCTGAGCCGAACAGGCGCATGACATCGTCCTGCATGGACAGGTAGAAGCGGCTCTCGCCAGGGTCGCCTTGACGGCCGGAACGGCCGCGGAGCTGGTTGTCGATGCGTCGGGATTCGTGGCGCTCTGTGCCCACGATGAAGAGGCCGCCCGCCGCCCGGACCTTTTCCGCCTCGGCGTCGGTGATCTCCTTGTATTTGTGATAGAGGGCGTCGAAGTCGGCGCGGACGGCCAGGATCGCCGGGTCCTCCGTCTCGGAGTAGGCGTTGGCCTCCATGAGCAGTTCTTCGGTCATATCCTCCCGCTTGCGGAGATCGGCCAGGGCCATATATTCAGGGTTGCCGCCCAGCACGATGTCGGTGCCACGGCCTGCCATGTTGGTAGCGATGGTGACGGCGCCCAGCTTACCGGCCTGGGCGACGATCTCCGCTTCCTTCTCGTGGAACTTGGCGTTCAGCACGACATGGGAGATGTTCTCCTTTTTCAGCATCTTGGAGACCAGCTCGGATTTCTCGATGGAAATGGTGCCCACCAGGACGGGCTGGCCTTTTTCGTGGCATTCCACGATCTGGCGGATGACTGCCCGGAGTTTGCCTGCCTCGGTCTTGTAGACCACATCGGGGTTGTCCTTCCGGATGACGGGCTTGTTGGTGGGGATCTCCACCACATCCAGGGCGTAGATCCCGTTGAATTCCTCCTGCTCGGTCATGGCGGTGCCCGTCATGCCGGAGAGCTTGCTATAGAGGCGGAAGAAGTTCTGGAAGGTAATGGTGGCGAGGGTCTTGCTCTCGCTCTCCACCTGGACGCCCTCCTTGGCCTCGATGGCCTGGTGCAGGCCCTCGTTGTAGCGGCGGCCATACATCAGACGGCCGGTGGCCTCGTCCACAATGATGACCTGGCCGTCCTTGACCACATAGTCCACATCGCGCTTCATGATGCCCCGGGCCCGCATGGCCTGGTTGATGTGGTGGGACAGGGTGGAATTCTCCAGGTCGGCCAGATTCTCCACATTGAAGTACTGCTCCGCCTTCTTGATACCGGCGGCGGTGAGCTGGACGGCCCGATCCTTCTCGTCGACATAGTAATCGCAATCGTCGTCGTCATGGGATTCCTTGTCGTCGGTGGTGGCATAGACGCGCTTTCTCAGCCGGGAGACGAAGAAGTCGGCCATTTCGTAGAGTTTCGAGCTCTCGTCGCCCTTGCCGGAGATAATCAGCGGCGTTCTGGCCTCGTCGATGAGGATGGAGTCCACCTCGTCCACGATGGCGAAGCTGTGGCCCCGCTGGACCTGGTCCTTCTTGTAGAGGGCCATATTGTCCCGCAAATAGTCGAAGCCCAGCTCGTTGTTGGTGCAGTAAGTGATGTCGGCGGCATAGGCCTTGCGGCGCTCGTCGGGGCTCATATCGTGGACGATCAAGCCCACGGACAGGCCCATAAAGCGGTAGACCTTGCCCATCCACTCGGAGTCACGCTTGGCCAGGTAGTCGTTGACGGTGACGATGTGGACGCCCTCGCCCTTCAGAGCATTGAGATAGGCGGGCAGGATCGCCACCAGGGTCTTACCTTCGCCGGTCTTCATCTCGGCAATGCGGCCCTGGTGGAGAATGATGCCGCCGATGAGCTGCACCCGGTAGGGCCGCATGCCCAGCACGCGGAAGGCTGCCTCCCGGACGGCGGCAAAGGCCTCCGGCAGCAGATCGTCCAGACTCTTGCCCGCCGCGAGGCGCTGCTTGAATTCGTCGGTTTTGGCCCGAAGCGCCTCATCCGGGAGGGCCTTCATCTCCGGTTCCAGGGCCTCGATCTTGTCCACAAGGGGTGTGAGCTTCTTCACCTCCCGCTCAGAGGTGGTTCCAAACAATTTTGTAATCAGTCCCATGTCTGTTCCCTTCTTCTTATGTAATTGCCGCGAATCGGCATGGCTGCTCATTTCAAAGTATTATATCACACTTTCCATTATAAAAAAAGAAAAATCTTACAAAACGGGAAAGTTTTTCGGTAGCGGCAATCGGGGACGCGGGGGAATGACAAGTGGCCAATCACTCCCCCCCATTCCAAATTGCCTATTGCCTTGTAGTTGCCAGCCTGGATTCAAAATCCCGCGTGTAAGCGTACAACATGTGCAGTGTTCTTTCGCACGCTCGTACGCTTACACGCGGGATTTGAAGTTTATCCCGGTAAGTTTTTCACGCCCGCACCCAAAGCCTACCCCCTCCACTGTAGAGGGCGGCATCCCCGACGCCCCCCGTAAAGCCTTCCCCCTCGGGGGAAGGTGCCCCAGTGCGCACACTGGGGCGGATGAGGGGCGTTCCGGCTACGCACTGCCTCCCCCGCCTGTCATTCTGAGCGAAGCGAAGAATCCGTTCCCTGCCTTCCCCCTCGGGGGAAGGCTTTGCGGGGGTTCGGAGGGCGACATGGTCGATACGCTCGGGGCGTCGAGGACGCCGCCCCCTACGGAGTGCGTGCGGCCAATGGCCGCCCCTACGCATCTCCTATTGCCTATTGCCTCTCACTCGCCATCTGCTGGCGCAGGATGCCTTCCAGGCTTCTGCCGTCGTTTTTCGCATCGGCGGCATAGTCCGCAAAGTCTTCGGCGTAGTCGGAAAACTCCTCCCGCAAGGCTTCGTAGGCCTTGGCGGCTTGCCGGGTGCGGAGCCAGGCCTGGCGTAGGGCCTCCGGCAACGGGCCCTGGGGCGGAAGCTTCGGGCTTTGCAGACGGAGCTGCCTTCCCGTGAGTAGATAATGGAGGGTCGTAAGCTTCTGTGCCCGGGCATCCGTGCGCTGGGCCATGCGAGACACGGATGCGCTCCCCTGTCCTCGCATCTGGCGGGAAAGCGCGCGCAAAGACGCCGCGTCTGCCCGCTGCTCCAAGATCAGCGCCTCCAGGCGTTCCGGCAGCAGCGCCTGTTCCGCCGGTATGCCGCCAGGTCCCTTTACCCGGGCCCATACAGCCTGTTCGGTTTGCAGATCCATTCTAAGCACCACCTTTCCCTCCATGCTATGCGAAAAGGCAGGGCTCCGTGCATCGAAGCCCCGCCCCTGGCCCAAGCGCTCCTTTGCAGGAGCCTGCTCAGCGCACCAGAACCGTCAACCAGATCGTATAGGTTTTCCCGTTGCGAAACACGGTGAAACGCAACTTCTCTCTCAGATCGTGCTTGGCGATCATCTGCTCAAACTCTTCCACCGTGTTGACGGGGACGCCGTCGACCTCCGTGATCTCATCATATTGAAACATCACCCCGTTCAGAGCGGAATCCACCGCCACATCGGTCACCCACAGTTTTCCGGTGAGTTCAAACAGATAGCGATAGTCCTCGGGGATCTCTTCCACCGTAATACCGAGCCAGAGAGAAACCGAATCGTCGCTCCGCTCGAAGCTCTCAATGGTCCTGGCCAGGTCCGCCGCGCTGAGCGCCAGGTCGGCGCCTGCAGCGGAGGCGAGCTTTTTCCCGATGGGCGTCGTCAAGCCGATCACCAGGCCCCGTTCGTCCAGGATGGGGCAGCCATAGCTCACGCCGTTCAGCTGGGCGGTGCTCTGCAGCACCGAATAAGTGCTGCCGTTCAGCTTCACGCTTCCACAGCCCGCCAGGATCCCGTCGTAGAAGATGTTGGGAATCTGCGTGCCGTAGGGATTGCAGATGCAGTAGACCCGCTCGCCTACCGTCAATGCGCCATCCTGGGCGAAGGCGACCGTGGGAAGCTCTTTTGCCGCCACCTTCAGCAGGCATAGCCCGGTGGAACGATCCTCCCGCACCAGCTCCGCCACATAGCGGGTGCCGTTGGGGAAGAAGACGGTAATGGAGAGCGCATGCCCCAGTTCCTCCACAGCAGTCAAGAGATAGCCGTCCGCGCTCACCACCACACCGGAATAGTATTCGTTGCCGTAATAGGTCTCCACCTGGATGCAGGCGACAGCGGGGGAAACCATGGCATAGACCTGCTCCGGCAGGAGCTCTTCTCCTTCCCCGGAGGCCAGATGCAGCTCCACCGCGCTGCTCTCCCCGCTGTAGGCGGAAACATAGAGGTCCTCGGCAGTGACTTCCAGATTTTGCGCCGTGCTCTCCGTCACTTCCGTCTGCTCCGTGACCTGGAAGCCGAGCACCCAGTCGTTCTGCCCTCCATCCTTCCGTGCGCGCATGCGCGTGATGTTGGACACGATGAAGTAGGTGCTGCCCGCGATCATTGCCAGGCTGATGCAGATCAAGATCCAGGAATGGTCCCGGTGCGGTTTGGGCTTGGCGGCAGTGCCGTAGAAGCTTTTCAGTTCGGCAGGCTCCCGCTGATCCGGCAGCTCCTGCACCTCGGCCTCCATGGGAGTCCGCTTATCGTCCATACTCGCACCTCCTTCCTTGCAAGCAGTTCTACGGGTTGACCTTCGGCAGGGTGAAGGAGAACTCCGTCACGCCGTCGCTGCTGGTCACATAGATATCCTCTTCATGTGCCATAATGATCGTTTTTACGATATAGAGCCCCAGGCCCCAGCTGTCCCGGTCGTTGGAACGGCTCTTGTCTGTCTTATGGAAGCGGTTGAACACCAGGGGCAGCTCCTCCGGCGGAATGGTGGGGCCGGTATTGCGCACTGCCACCAGGTACTTGCCGCCCTTGGTCTGGGACACCCGGACGCCCAACTCGCCGCCCTCCGGGCAGAACTTCACCGCGTTGTCGATCAGATTGTAGACCACCTGGGTAATGGCGTCCGGGTCGGCGCGGGTCGGCGCGCCCTGGTCCGGCAGCTGGGCGTCCACCTCCAGGTGCTTGCCGTTGATTTTCTGCTCAAAGCTCAGCAGCACCTCGCCCACCGTCTGGCACAGGTCGAAGTTGCGCTTGCGCTCAGCCGGGATGCCCTGGTCCTGGATGCGGGAGATGTCCAGCATGGAGCGCACCAGGCGGGACAGGCGCTTGACCTCCCCGGCGGTGATCTCCATATACTTGGGCTGCTGCTCCGGCGGGATGGTCCCGTCGAGCATCCCCTCCATGTAGCCGGAGATGGTCGTCATGGGCGTTTTCAGCTCATGGCTGATGTTGGCCACGAATTCCTGCCGGTTCTGCTCCGACTTCGCCAGGGCCTGGGCCATATTGTTAAAGGCCAGGGACAGCTCGTTGAGCTCGGCAGTATCGGTGTCGTTCACATCCACGCGGACATCCATCTGGCCGTGGGCCATCCGGCGGGCGGCGGCTGTCATCTGCTTGATGGGCTTCATCTGCCGCTGGGTAATGAACCAGACCACCGGCACGGCCAGCGCCAGAACCACCAGCAGCACCAGCAGATTGATGCGCACCGCCTCGCCCAGCCGCCGGGACAGCGCCGTGGCAGAGCTGGAGCTGATCACATAGCAGACATTGCCCGTCCTGGTTTGGACCCGGCGAATCGCCGCCATGCGTGTCTCCCGGTAGCAGCTGATCGGCAGCTCCGTCCGGACATAGGCATTGTCCGTGCTGGCGGCGGCCAGGAAATCCGGGGAAAACTGATAGCCCAGATGTTCACAGCTTTGCAGGCTGCAGGAGCAGGCCACGATGGTCCCGTTCCCGTCACAGGCCACGGTGTCGTTGCCGGTGGCCCGGGCGGTGTAGTTGAGCTGGACGCACAGCTGCTCCCTGGCCCGGCTGGTTTCCATACTCATCAGCTCCGTCATCCCGGAAGCCGCGTTGACGGAGGCGCGCAAGTCCTCCTCCAGCATATCTGTGAACAAGCGGCGGTAGAGCAGCTGGGTCGCCATGCTCAAGAGCAGGAGCGTCAGAAAAATCAAGCAGACCGTGAGCGTCATCTGTCCGCCAAAGCTTCGTTTCACGGCCTATACCACCTCGAACTTATATCCCACGCCCCAGACGGTCTTGAGCGACCACTGGTCGGACACGCCCTCCAGCTTCTCCCGCAGGCGCTTGATGTGGACATCCACCGTGCGGGTATCGCCAAAGTAGTCGAAGCCCCAGACCTCGTCGAGCAGCTTGTTGCGCTGGTAGACCCGGTTGGGCGTAGAGGCCAGATGATAGAGCAGCTCCATCTCCTTGGGCGGGGTGGAGATCTTCTTGCCGTCCACGGTAAGCTCAAAGGAATCCATGTCGATGATGAGCTTATCGAACACGAGCCGGTTGCCACTCTTCTCCGGCACATTGCCGGAACGCCGCAACACGGCCTCCACCCGGGCCAGAAGCTCCTGCATCTCAAAGGGCTTGGTGATATAGTCGTCGGCGCCCTGCTTGAGGCCGCTGATCTTATCCTCCGTCTCACCCTTGGCGGTGAGCATGATCACCGGCGTCTTGGACTCCGCCCGGATCGCCCGGCAGACGCCCCAGCCATCCATGACCGGCAGCATCAAATCGAGCAGCACCAGATCGGGCTGGAAGCGGCGGAACTGCTCTATCCCCTTGCCTCCATCCGAGGCAATGCAGACCTCGTAATTGTCCTTTTCCAAATACAGCCGAAGCAAATCGGCAATGTTGTTGTCATCCTCAACGATCAAGATTTTGGTTGCCATCCAGAGGACCTCCTCTCTTCTCCATAAAAAGCTAAGCATATTATAGCGCAAAAATGCAGAAATCGGTGAATATTTTGTAAATAGTTCAGAGAGTTTCTTTGAATTCAGGCATCGGGCAGCGATAATTGGGCAATCGGCATTAGCAGACGGGGGGAAGGTGGCGCCGGGCGTCTCACGGAAGCCCGGTGACGGATGAGGGGCGTTGCGGCTTCGGAGAGCCTTCCCCCTCGGGGGAAGGCTTTACGGGGGGCGCGTCTCCTATTGTCTATTGCCTATTCAACGATTGCCTACCCCCGCGTTCCCTGGTGACCAGTGACTGCTGACTCGTCCCTGTTCCCCTAACGCGCCAGCCTGGATTCAAAATCCCGCGTGTAAGCGTACAAGCGCGCAAGATGTCTCCGCGCTCTGCCAAAAAAGCTGTTGCAATTCCCTCCTGTTCCCTCTATAATAATGCCACACAAATCAATTCGGGCAAGGGAGGCAGATGGAATGGACTTTCGGGTATTGGCCGTTGGGGATGTATGCGGAGGCGTGGGACTGCAGTATTTGCAGAAGCGCTTGCGCCAGCTTCGGCGGGAGCTGGGCGTGGATTTTTGCGTGGTCAACGGGGAGAACGCCTCCGGCGTGGGCATTACACCCCGGCAGGCGGAGCAGATTCTGGACGCCGGGGCCGATGTCGTCACCCTGGGCAACCACAGCTACAATCAAAAGGTCATCGCGGACTATCTGGAAGACAGCCACTTTCTTCTCCGCCCGGCCAACGATTCCCCCCTCTACCCCGGCCGGGGCGTCGGGGTCTACGACAGCAAGGTCGGCCCCATCACCGTGGTGAATCTGATCGGTCGCTGCAACATGGCCTTCGGGCCGGACAATCCCTTTTTGCTGATGGAGCGCCTGCTGAAACAGATCGACACCAAAATCATCTTGGTGGATTTCCACGCCGAGGCCACCTCGGAAAAGCTGGCGCTGGGCTACCATCTGGACGGGAAGGTCTCCGCGCTCTGGGGCACCCACACCCATGTCCCCACGGCGGACGACCAGGTCCTCCCGAACGGGACCGGCTATGTGACCGACCTGGGCATGACAGGCCCCGTCCGCTCTGTGCTGGGCGTCCGGGTCGAGCAATCCATCACCAGCTATCGTGGCGGGCTGAACTCCCGCTACGAGACCGCCCCCGGCCCCTGCAAGCTCGAAGGCGTGCTCTTCACGCTGGACAGCGCAAGCGGCCGCTGTGTGAATACAGAGCGCGTGATGACAAGGGAGCAGTGATTCGTCACCAGGCACCAGGCACTCGTCATTCGTCACTCGTCACCTAACGCGCCAGCCTGGATTCAAAATCTCGCGTGTAAGCGTGTAACATGTACTTTCTCTGTGCGCTTGTACGCTTACACGCGAGATTTGAAGTCTATCCCGGCGAATTTTTACGCAAGCTTCCTCCCGGCAGGTTTCAGGCAAGGGCTTCAATGCCTGTAAATCCACGGACCCGGCGGCCGCCGGGGAGGTAGATGTTGGTCGTATACACGAGCTCGTAGGATTCTTGATGGTCGATCAGCCAGCTTACAAATACCTTGGCGCTCATCGCATGGGTCACATTGTCGTCGCACCACTGCCGATAGACCCGATACAGCTCCTTACTGCTGGTCTGGCCGTCCGGGCTGAGGAGGAAATAGCCCTTTGAACGCAGAAACTCCCCAACATTATTGGCGTCCCGGAAGGCACAACGAAGATTCTCTCTCGCCCTTGTGCTGATCGTAAACACATAGTTCTGCTGGATCAAGCGCTGTAAGCCGGCCACACACCAGAGGAAAATCCCCTCTTTCTCTCGAATCAGCTTCTCCGCCAGCTTGGGATCGTCTTCTCGTTTCGGGTCCCTGGGGCGGACCGTGAGGATGATCTGCCGCCTGTAAAAGCCCGCTGAGTGGTCGTACAGCGCCTTGATCGAGCCATTGCCAAAGCCAAGGAAACGGGTGTAGAGCTCGCCCTGGTAGCTCTGCACTCCTTTCCTTTCCAAATCCATCGGCGCGTCTGCTGTGACGATGGATTTGATATAGTTGGTTTGCGGCAGGGCCTCCATCTGCATGTCGTCGTCCACCATGAGCAGGGAGCCTTCCAAATCCGCCCGCGCAAAGCGGTTCGTCTCGATCTTTCCAAGGCTGTTTTGGACCATATTGTTTCCAAAGATGGCGCGAAGCACCGTCCCGATCCGGGACTTGCCCTCGCCGCCGTTGCCCACCAGCATCAGCATCTTCTGCGCCTTGGTGGATGGGATCAAGCAGTAGCCCAGATACTCCTGGAGGGTCGGAATGTCCTCTTCAAAGAGCAGCTCGCGCAAGAAGGCCAGCCAGCGCTTTGGCTCCGGTCCGCCAGGCTCATACCAGACAGGCAGGCGGTTGCGGCAGAAGCATTTGTCCTCTGTAAAACCGCCGTCGAGCCAGAGCGTGCCATTGGCAATCATGATCCGGTCCTCATAGCGGGGCAGTTCTTCCATCCAGCACTCCCGCCGCAGAACGGCAAGCAGTTTATCCACCTGGGCGCCGATGCCGTGCTTGATCCAGGGCTTGAGCTTGTCGTAGATGCGCTTGGCCAGGATGCTTTCGTCGTGGATTCTTCCCTCCATGGTGTAAAAATGCCCATGGACGCAAACAAGCGGCTGTTCGAGTAAAAGCTCCTTGCAAAAGGCGACCTCGTCGATCATTTTTCCGTTGATCCAGGCAGGCCGTGCCTGGACCGTATTTTCTTCGTTCATTTCAATTCTCTCCTTTCTGATTGATTTGCGTTTTGCGATTCCGTTTCAATTGGCAGACCGAGTTCCGAGGCCAGAAAGCGGGCTGCCAGATAGGGCCGAAGGCCGGTCATAAAAGCGGCCAGGTCGATGGCGTCACCGTGGGCATGACAGCCGAAGCAGTAGTAGTGGTCGTCGTAGAGCCGTAGGCTCGGGGTATGGTCGTCGTGGAAGGGGCACAGTGCCATCCCGGCACGGTCACAGTCCACACCCAGCAGCCGCGCCGCCTCGCGCATCGGCACAGCCTCCTTGACCGTCTTGAAAATATCTTGCATAAGATACACCTCCTTTCCTGGAAAGATTGAGAAAGTGCCGCCTACCGCAGAAAAAATCTGAAAACTTCACAGCCTGGACTTGGAATCTCGCGTGTAAGCGTACAAGCGCACAAGCTTGTAGTATCCCGTTTCCAAGATACCCAGATTATACCACAAGGGTATCTTTTTGTCAAGATAGAGAATCTTAGAAAGATACTAAAACGAGCTTTTTCACATTTCGTACGCTTACACGCGGGATTTGAAGTTCATCCCGGCAAAAAACAGAAAGCAGCGCAAACAAAAAAAGCGCCCCGCACGGAGCGCTTTTTGTCGTTGCTTCGGCCTGCTTCAGTTGTCCTCATACTGGGCTTCCTCGCCCTGGCCCTTGTAGGTGTCGACGCTGCCGTCCGAGCCGGTGACGGTAAGCGTGCCGAACTTTCCGGCGGCGGAGAAGGCCACGGTGTCGCCCACGGCCAGCGGTACGCCGTAGAATTCGAACAGCATATCCTGATCGTCCAGAACGCCAATGTCGTACTCCGCGCCGTTGCCCGCGAACTTATCAAAGCTGATGCTGATCGAGGCGTCCTTCTTGATCACGGAATAGTTCATCGGATCGCCCCACTCTTCCTGGTCGATGGAAGAAATGTAGACGCCCTGTACTGCGATCAGATTGTCATTCTTGAAGGTGATGCTCTCGCCGGAACCGCAAGCACACAGACTTGCCAGCAACAGCAGCGCAAGGATAAGCGCAAAATACTTTTTCATGTCATTTTCTCCTTTCGTCACGCTTTTGCAGCGTGTTTTTATTATACAGGAGAAAACCGGATTTGTAAAGCACTTTTGGCATTTTCTCGGTGTGTCATTCTGCGCGAAGCGAACAATCCGTTCCCTGCCTTCCCCCGAGGGGGAAGGTGCCCCAGTGCGCACACTGGGGCGGATGAGGGGCGTTCTGGCTTCGCACTGCTTCCCCCGCCTGTCATTCTGAGCGAAGCGAAGAATCCGTTCCCCCGTCCCCGGCATTCGGTACGAATGCCATTTGCCGGAGGCAAATCATGCAGAGTGCGTTCGACGGGGGAGCGGACGGCAAAATGCCGTCCCTACATGGTCGGGACGCTCGGGGCGTCGGGGACGCCGCCCCCTACGGGTGAATGTGGGCGGGGAAGGCTCTCCGAAACCGCAACGCCCCTACGCATCTCCTATTGCCTATAATCCCCGGTGACCGGTGTCTGGTCACTCCTACAACAGCTGCTGCAGTCGCTCGCTTAGCTCTGGGTCGGGTGGGGTCAAGGGCAGGCGGCAGGGGCCGCAATCAAGGCCGGACAGGGCCAGGGCGGCCTTGATGGGGATGGGGTTCACGCGGGAGAACAGGGCTTCGATGATGGGCTGCTGCTCCTGCTGCAGGGCCAGGGCCCGGGCGTATTCGCCCCGGAGGGCCGCGTCCGTCAAGGCCTTGACTTCCCGGGGCCGGAGATTGGACAGCACAGACACGACGCCCAAAGCGCCACAGGCCATAAAGGGCAGGATGCGATCGTCACAGCCGCTGTAGATGGGAAAATCCGGCCCGCAAAGGCGGCGCAGGCTCAGCACCCGGCCCACATCCGGGTCCGCCTCCTTGATGCCCGCCACATTGGGCAGCCTGGACAGGGCCGCGCAAGTCTCCGGCTCGATGCGCACATTGGTGCGCGACGGCACATTGTAGAGCAGGATGGGCAGTGCCGTTGCCTCCGCCACCGTCTCATAGTGGGCCAGCAGGCCCCCCTGGGTACAGCGGTTATAGTAGGGCGTCACGCAGAGCAGAGCGTCCGCGCCCAGGGCTGCCGCCGCCTTGGCCGTCTCGGCCACCGCCCTGGTGTTGTTGCCGCCCGTCCCGGCAATCAGCTTGACCTTGCCGTCACAGAAGCGGACACAGTGGGCGATCAGCGCCAGAAGCTCCGAGCGCTCCAGCGTCGCCGCCTCCCCGGTGGTCCCGCCCGCCACCAGCGCCTCCACCCCGGCAGCCATCTGCTGTTCCAACAAGCGGTCCAGCGCGGAGAAGTCGATCCCATGGGCGTCAAACGGCGTCACCAGAGCCGTACAGGTTCCTCGAAAAATGGCTTGTTTCATTCTGAATCCCTCCAAGACTGAAAAAAGAAGTATTTGCTTGCGCGGATGCTTCATTCTATTTCTCTTCTTCCGCAAATATACCGTTGACGAACTGCACAAAGTCCTGTATAATAACAGTTCAAAAACCACTTCTGATCGAGGTATTTCCGTGAAAACACATGACTTCTACTACGAGCTTCCCCCGGAGCTGATCGCACAGACGCCGCTGGCCCAGCGCGACAGCTCCCGGCTGCTGGTCTTGAACAAAGCCACCGGGGCTGTGGAACACCGGCATTTCCATGATATTCTCGACTATCTTCGCCCCGGCGACTGCCTGGTGCTGAACAACTCCCGCGTCCTCCCCGCACGGCTGTTGGGCAAACGCGCCAGCGGCGGCGCTGTGGAAGTCTTACTGCTCCGGGACACGGGGAACGACTGCTGGGAATGCCTCACCAAGCCCGGCCGCAAGACCCCTGTGGGCTCCGAGCTCTCCTTCGGCGAGGGCCTTTTGACCGCCACCGTCGTCGAGGCCCGGGAGGACGGCAACAAGCTGGTGCAGTTCCACTACCGGGGCATTTTTCTGGAGATCCTGGAGCAGCTGGGCAGGATGCCCCTGCCGCCCTACATCAAAGAAGAACTGCAGGACCAGGAGCGCTACCAGACCGTCTACTCCAAGGTCAACGGCTCCGCCGCCGCCCCCACCGCCGGGCTCCACTTCACGCCGGAGCTGCTGGAGGCCATCCAGGCCAAGGGCGTCCGGCTGGCCTGGGTCACCCTCCATGTGGGCCTGGGCACCTTCCGCCCCGTCAAGGCCGAGGAGATCACCGACCACCACATGCACGCGGAATACTGTATACTCTGCGCCGAAACAGCCGCCCTGCTGAACCAGACCCGGCAGGCAGGCGGGCGCATCATTTGCGTCGGCACCACCTCCTGCCGGACCATCGAGAGCTTTGCCGCCGAGGACGGCAGCTTCACCGAACGATCCGGCTGGACCGATATCTTCATCTATCCCGGTTACCGCTTCAAGGCCATGGACGCCCTCATCACCAACTTCCATCTGCCGGAAAGCACGCTGATCATGCTGGTCTCCGCCTTTGCGGGCCGCGAAACCGTGCTCAGCGCCTACAAAACCGCTGTGGAGGCGCGCTACCGCTTCTTCTCCTTTGGCGACGCCATGTTCATCTACTGAGGTGACTGCTATGTTTGAACTGTTGAAAACCGAGGGCAAGGCCCGGCGCGGCGTTTTTACTTGCGCCCACGGCACGGTCCAGACCCCGGTATTTATGAATGTCGGCACCCAGGCCGCCATCAAGGGCGGCCTCAGCGCGGAGGACTTGCAGCGCATCGGCTGCCAGGTCGAGCTTTCCAACACCTACCATCTCCACTTGCGTCCGGGCGACCGGATCGTCAAGCAGCTCGGCGGCTTACACAAATTTATGACCTGGGACGGGCCGATCTTGACAGACTCCGGTGGCTTCCAGGTCTTTTCCCTGGCCAGCTTGCGGAAGATCAAAGAAGAGGGCGTCTATTTCGCCTCCCACATCGACGGCCACAAGATCTTCATGGGGCCGGAGCAGAGCATGCAGATCCAGTCCAACCTGGGCTCCGATATCTGCATGGCCTTCGACGAGTGCGTGGAGAACCCCGCGCCGCGGGACTATGTGAAGCAGTCCATGGCCCTCACCTACCGCTGGCTCTTGCGCTGCCAGGCAGAGAACGCCCGGCTCAACAGCCTGCCCGACACTGTGAACCCCCAGCAGATGCTCTGGGGCATCAACCAGGGCGGAGCCTACGCCGATCTTCGCATTGAGCACGCGAAGATGATCGCGGACCTGGACCTGCCCGGCTATGCCATCGGCGGCCTGGCTGTGGGCGAGCCCACCGAAGTCATGTACGAGATCATCGAGGCCGTGGAGCCCTTCCTGCCCGCCGACCGGACCCGCTATCTGATGGGTGTGGGCACGCCCTCGAACATCATCGAGGCCGTGTGGCGCGGCGTGGACTTCTTCGATTGCGTCATGCCCGCCCGGAACGCCCGCCACGCCCGGCTCTTCACCTGGGAGGGCGCGATCAATCTGAAAAACGCCAAGTACGAGCTGGACGACACGCCCATCGACCCCCAGTGCGACTGCCCCGTCTGCCGCCGCTATTCCCGGGCCTATCTGCACCACCTGTTCAAGGCGGAGGAGATCCTGGCCCTCCGGCTGAGCGTGATGCACAATCTCTACTTCTATAACAAGCTGATGGAGCGCATCCGGGAGGCCCTGGACGCCGGATGCTTCGCGGCCTTCCGCGCCGCGTATTCGGAAAAACTCAGCAGAAAAATCTGATTTTCTGCTTGCATTCTCCGTCCTTCCCATGTATAATATCAAAGATTTTGATCTGGAGGTATTTCCTATGCTAACTTATATGATGTCGGCGGCCGCCAGCACGGAAGCCAATCCCATGGGCGGCACCAGCACCATGCTGATCATGATGGTCGCCCTGCTTGCCGTCATGTACTTTATGGTCATCCGCCCGGAAAACAGAAAAAAGAAGGAGCAGGAGGCCTTGCGCAATTCCCTGCACAAGGGCGATAAGATCACCACCATCGGCGGCATTATGGGCAAGATCGTGGACATTAAGGACGACAAGATCGTCCTCGAGACCGGTGAGGATCAGGTCCGCATGGAGCTGCAGAAGTGGTCTGTCATGACCAACCACACCGCCGAAAAGGAAAAGAGCAAGCGCGCCGCCGAAGCCAAAGAGGCGGCCCAGAAGGCCAAGGAAGAGAAAGCCGGAAAGTAAGCGCCTCATTTCATCTTACACACTTGTACGCTTACACGCGGGATTTTAAATCCAGGCTGGCGTATTGACCAGTGACCAGTCACCAGAGGACGCAGGGGTGCAGAGAACAGTGTTCGGCAGCGGCGCACAGTGTGCGCCATGGAACGCATTCCCCCACCTGTCATTCTGAGCGAAGCGAAGAATCCGTACCCCCTGCCTTCCCCCTCGGGGGAAGGTGCCCCAGTGCGCACACTGGGGCGGATGAGGGGTGTTGCGGTTTCGCACCGCTTCCCCCGTCTGTCATTCTGAGCGCAGCGAAGAATCCGTTCCCCCCGTCCCCGGCATTCGTTCACCGGCACAGCTCAATCCAATCGGTGCGCCCCTCATCCGGCCCTTCGGGCCACCTTCCCCCAAGGGGGAAGGCTTTGCGGGGGTTCGGAGGGCGACATGGTCGATACGCTCGGGGCGTCGAGGACGCCGCCCCCTACGGGTGGATGTGGACGGGGAAGGCTCTCCGAAACCGCCCATCCCTCGCGTCTCCTATTGCCTATTAAAAAACCGGTTGTTTTTTCACTGGAATGTGTATTTTTCCCCGATTCGGTCAATCATAGCACTGTGATGCAAGGAGGTGCGACCATGCCCCACGGGTTTATCAACGACATGCTGGATGTGAAACTGCTGATCCTGTACATCACCAACCGCTTGCTCTACCCTGCCGACACCCAGACGCTCTATGAGCTCTGCCTGCAGGACGACAAGCTCAGCTATTTTGATGTGATGCAAGCCCTGCCTCAGATGGTGGCATCCGGCCACCTGGAAGAGCAGGACGGTGGCTTCGTTATCACCGAAAAGGGCCGTGAGGCAGCCGAGATCACCAAGGAATCCCTGGCTTTTCCCGTCATACAGCGGGCAGAGCGGGCTGTGGAGCGCTTTAACCGCGAGGTCCGCCGCGATAGCTTTGTGCGTACGGAGGTATTGGATCGCCCCAACGGCGAGGCGCTGGCCGTCATGCACCTGGACGATGAGATGGGCCCGCTGCTCACCATTGAGTACACCTGCCCCTCTTCCCGGCAAGCTGCCTTCCTGACCAAGTCTTTTCCCGCCAAAGCAGACAAACTCTATCAGTTGATCACCGATCAATTGACTACAAAAAATGAAACTGATGAAAATTCCCCTTGATTAAATGCCAAAATGTGGTATAATAATACCAGAGAGATCAGTCGGTTTCTCAATGCACTTGAAAGGAGCGACGCAATATGAAAATCCAGATGAATGAGAAGAAGGTCACCCTGCCGGAGAATGTCCACGCCTATGCTGATAAGAAGGTTTCCAAGTTGGATCGTTACTTCCGGGATGACGCAGAAGCCTTTGTCGCTTTTTCCGTCGAGAAGAACCGCAATAAGGTGGAGTTGACCGTCCACGCTTCCAACACCTACTTCCGCGCCAGTGAAAGCACCTCGGACATGTTTGCCTCCATTGATGCAGCCGTATCCGACATCGAACGCCAGATTCGCAAAAACAAGACCCGTCTGGCCCGCAGGATCCGTCAAGATGCCTTCGTCCGCAGCGCTGAGCCCGAAACCTCTTTTGTCCCCGATGTGGAGGACACGGAGGACTACAAGCTCATTCGTATCAAGGAATTCACCATGATGCCCATGAGCCGCGACGAAGCCATTCTGCAGATGAATCTTCTGGGGCACAACTTCTTCGCGTTCCGCGACGAAGATGCCGACGGTGCCTTTGCGGTCGTCTATCGTCGGAACGACGGCGACTACGGTCTTCTGGAAGACGTTCATTGATATATCGCAGATACAAAGGACGTTTCCACAGCACAGGATATCACACAGGGGACGGATCACCGTCCCCTGTGATTGCATGTAGAGTTTTTCGGAGGTTTCTGCTCTATGACAAAACGCATGGTCCTATTCGAGCTTGGGAAGGCGCTGCTGCTGCTGGCAGAGCTGGCCTTTGTGGGCTTTATCGGGTATACCGTCGTTCTGCTGATATGGTTTGCCATTCAATACGCGCTCTCCGCCATCAACCCGGAACTGATGACGCAAGTCGCAGACGGTCTGCCGGATCGGGTGGCCTTTTTGAGCAAGTATATCCGATTCTTCAACACCGGTATGACCGACAAGGAGGCCATCTCCCAGTTGATCCGACACGGAGTCGTCTTGGGCATCGGCATCGGCCTGTTGAGCGGCGCAAGGCTCTGTTTACGCCGTCTGGAACGGGAGTTCAAACAGCAGTATATGCCGGAGGTCCTGGAGCAAACCTTTTCCGATTTCACCTATGAAGCCAAGCGCCGCCGCGCTATGGAGGAGACCCTTTGCGATGTGGGCCTGCTGAGCACGGTGGAGCGCTACTACACTGCCAACCGCCTGGAGGGCCTGTACCGTGACTGCTGGGTCGCCGCCCAGGAGATCATTTGCGGCGGCGTTTACATGGACGACTACACCAGCCGCAAGATCAAGGTCCGAGGGCAGTGGTTGACGATCCGTCTCAACATGGACTTTGAAAGCGTGGTCATTTTGGAAGCGCGAGGGACAAAAAACCGCTTTTCTCACCGGAGCCTGGCCCGGCAGATGGTGGAGCTGCAGCCGGATCATGAAGCCCTGGCCCAGCAGTTCCGCTGCTTTGCTGACTCCCCCGAGGAGTTCCGGAATTTGCTTACGGTGGAGATGGCGGAAAAGATCCTGTCCATGACCGATCTCTATCCCGATCTGTGTGTCATCTTCCGCAGAGGCTGCATCCACTTTTTGATCCGCCGCCGTTCCTTCAACCGCCGCTGGGAACCGCTGTGTCCCTTCTGCTTCCCCCAGCTCAAGCGGGAAGCGCATCGGCTCTACGGTCCGTTGATGGATTTCACAGATATGCTGTTGGAATGATTTTAAAAAAAGCAGGCAGGAGCCGCGCTCCCGCCTGCTTTTTTATTGCGCTCTGTCCTGTTCGATCAGACGCTTGAGGGCCTCCACGGCAACACGCACGGCGGCGCTGGTGTCCTCGCTCATGTCCTGATCCAGTCCGGCAGCTTCCCGCTCCTGATTCCAGATCACATGGAAGCAGGAACCGCAGCGCACGCCAAGCGCGTCCGCCACAACGAAGAGCGCAGCGGACTCCATTTCAGAGGCCAGAACGCCCAGCCGCTTCCAGGCCTCCCACTTGTTCAGCAGCTCATAGGAAACCGGCATTTTGTGGGGGCTGTGCTGGCCGTAGAAGGCGTCCTTGCACTGCACCACCCCGATGTGGGTGGTCTTTCCCAAAGCCAGCGCTGCATCCCGCAGGGCGATGGTCACATCGAGATTGGCCACAGCCGGGTACTCGATGGGCGCGTATTCGCAGGAGGTGTGCTCATAGCGGATTGCGCCGGTGGCTACCACGATGTCACCGGATTTGACCTTAAGGTTAATGCCGCCGCAGGTTCCGGTGCGAATGAAGGTATGCGCGCCGATGTTGTGCAGCTCCTCCATAGCAATGGAGGCCGAAGGTCCGCCGATGCCCGTGGAGCAGACGGAAACCTTCTCGCCCAGCAGATAGCCGGTGTAGATGTTGTACTCCCGATTCTGGGCCACATGACGGGCGTCGTCAAAGAGGGCTGCAATGGCCGCGCAGCGCCCCGGATCGCCAGGCAGGATCACATAGCGCCCGACATCCCCTTCCACACAGTGGATATGAAACTGCTTTTCCAGCTGTTGCATAGTGCTTCTCCTTTCAATGCCTAATCAAACATACTCACTTGGCTTGTCTTCGGCAAATCCCCAAATGCGCCAGCGGCCCGCAGGGTCTCGATATGGTTCTGGGAAACCTTGGGACAGGCGGCGGAGAATTCTTCGATGGAGATGAAGGTCTTGCCCCGGCGTCCCTCGGCAATGTCCTTGGCCGCGTTCTCGCCCAGGCCGGAGATCGCCACAAAGGGCGGCAGGAGCTTCCCATCCTTCAGAAGGAATTTCACTGCATCCGATTCATAGATGGACACAGGGAGGAATTCAAAGCCCCGCAGATAGAATTCATAGACTGCCTCCATGGTGGTGAGCAGCTGGTCGTCCTTATCCGTGCGATCCTCCATGGCCTGCAGGCCCTCCAGCGCGGCCAGGCATTCCTCCTTGCCCTTGCACATGATGGAGGCGTCGAAGCCGCCCTTCTGGCTTCGGCGGTAAAAATAGGCCGCATAGAAGGCCAGGGGCCGGTGCACCTTGAACCAGGCGATGCGAAAAGCCATCATCACATAGGCCGCCGCGTGGGCCTTGGGGAAGAGATACTTGATCTTCTTGCACGAGCCGATGTACCACTCCGGCACCCCGGCGGCCTTCATCTCCTCCTCCGCGCCCTCCGGAAGCCCTCTTCCCTTTCGGACGGCCTCCATGATCTTGAACGAGCGCTTGTCCGGCATGCCGCACTGGATCAGATAGTTCATGATGTCGTCGCGGCAGCCGATGGCCTGGGAGACGGTGGCCGTCTTGGAGAGGATCAGATCCCGGGCGTTTCCCAGCCAGACATCGGTGCCGTGGGAGAAACCGGAAAGCCGGATCAGCACGTCAAACTGGGTGGGCTGGGTCTCCTTGAGCATGCCCCGGGTGAAGCCGGTGCCGAACTCCGGAATGGCCACGGCGCCGGTCTGGCCCAGGATGGGGTCATTTTCGAAGCCGAGAACCTTGGAGGAAGTAAAGATGGACATGGTGTCCTTGTCGTCCAGCGGGATTTTCTGGGGGTCCACTCCGGTCATATCCTGGAGCATGCGGATCATAGTCGGGTCGTCGTGCCCCAGCATGTCCAGCTTCAGCAGGTTTTCCTCCATGGGGTGGTAGTCAAAGTGGGTGGTGATCCACTCGGATTCGTGGTCGTCCGCCGGGTGCTGCACCGGGCAGAAGTCCCAGATCTGGTTCTCCTGGGGGATGACCACCAGGCCGCCCGGGTGCTGGCCCGTGGTGCGCTTGACATCCACGCAACCCATAGCAAGCCGGGTCTCCTCGGCACGACTGGCCTTCAAGCCCCGCTCGGAGAGGTATTTCTTCACATAGCCGAAGGCCGTCTTGTCCGCCACGCCGC
Source organism: Oscillospiraceae bacterium (assembly GCA_017419715.1). Taxonomy (GTDB): domain Bacteria; phylum Bacillota; class Clostridia; order Oscillospirales; family Oscillospiraceae; genus JAFRPC01. Next base: position 19,425 of record JAFOKO010000115.1, read on the forward strand.
CGATGGTCCCGGCGCGGAAGACATGGGACTTGCCAAACATCTCCACGCAGTAAGCGTGGGCCTTGGCCTGGTATTCGCCGGAGAAGTTCAGGTCGATATCGGGGACCTTGTCGCCGCCGAAACCCAGGAAGGTCTCAAAGGGGATGGCGAAGCCGTCCTTCTCAAAGGCCGTGCCACAGTGCGGGCAGACCGCGTCCGGCAGGTCCGCGCCGCAGTTGCAGCCCTCCGGTACCTCAAAGGTAGTGTACTTGCAGTCCGGGTTGGGACAGCGGTAGTGGGGGGGCAGAGAGTTGACCTCCGTGATGCCCGAAAGGAAGGCCACCAAAGACGAGCCAACCGAGCCGCGGGATCCCACCAAATAGCCGTGCTCCAGGGAATTCTGCACCAGCTTCTGGGCGGAAATGTAAATCACATCGTAATGGCAGTTGATAATGTCGCCCAGCTCCGTTTCCACGCGCTTGGTGATGAGCTCCGGCGGGTTTTCGCCGTAGAGGCGGTGGAGCTTACCGTAGACCAGAGATTTCAAATCTTCCACGGAGTTCTCGATCTTGGGCGCATAGAGGTTGTGGGGCGTGGCCCGGATCCAGTCGCACATATCGGCGATCAGATTCGTGTTCTTCACCACGATCTGCTGGGCCTTCTCGCTGCCCAGATAGGAAAACTCCTCCAGCATCTCCTCCGTGGTGCGGAAGTAGAGGGGGTTGGGCTTGTCGCAATCCTCGAAGCCCTTGGTGGCCAGCAGGATGCGGCGGAAGACCTCGTCCTCGGGATTCAAGAAGTGAACATCCCCGGTGGCGCAGACGGGCTTTTCCATGGCCTCGCCCAGGCGGACCACGGTGCGGTTGAAGTCCTTCAGATCCTCCTCCGATTCAGCCAGACCGTTGCGCAGCATGAAGCGGTTGTTTGCGATGGGCTGCACCTCCAGGAAATCGTAAAAGGCGGCGATCCGCTGCAGCTCCTCCCAGGGTTTCTTCTGCACGATTGCGCTAAACAGCTCTCCTGCCTCGCAGGCGGAGCCGATGATCAGCCCTTCCCGCCAGCGCAGAAGCTCCGATTTTGGGATGACCGGTGCGCCGTTGCCACCGCGCCGGGTGTGGAAATAATAGAGGTTTGAGAAAGAGATCAGACGGTACAGGTTCCGCAGGCCAAGAGAGTTCTTGGCAAAGAGTATGATATGGTGGATGCGCTGCTCCTTGGGGGTGGGATGGGAGCCGAAATCCATGCTGCCCGCAGCGGAATTGACCGCCTGCAGCCGATCCACCCCCCGCTCCAGCAGCATCCGGGCAAAGCGGTCATAGAGCAGACCGCAGGTAATGGCGTCGTCGGTGGCCCGATGATGGGCAAAGTCCGGCAGCTCAAAGTATTCCGCCAGCACATCCAGCTTGCGCTTGGTGAACTGGGGCAGCAGGTCATAGGCCAGGCCCAGGGTATCCACACAGGTGGGATGGAAGGGCAAATGGAGGCGGCGGCAGGCCGCTTTCATCATGCTCAAATCGTAATTCGCGTTGTGGGCCACCAGGGGCAGATCCCCGCAGAAGTCTAAAAAGGCCGTGATGGCCTCCCGCTCCGAAGGCGCGCCCACCAGCATAGCATCAGTGATGCCGGTAAGCTCCACGATTGTATCCGAGAGCAGCCGTTCCGGGTCCACAAAGGTGTTGAATTTCTCCAGAATCTGGTCGCCCCGCATCCGGGCAGCGCCGATCTCGATCAGCCGGTCCCGTTCGGCAGAAAGGCCGGTGGCCTCCACATCAAAGGCCACAAACTCCCCGTTCAGCGGGCCGTCCCGGTCGCCGAACACACAGGTGCGGAAGGTCTTCGCGGACTCCGGCGTGGCGTCGCTGTCCACATCGTTGATGAAGTAGCCCTCGCAGCCGTAGAGGATCTTGATGGGCGCGTCGCTTCCGGCGATCGTGGTCTTGGAATTGGCCAGGGCGTCGGTGAAGGAGTGGGTGACGCCGTGGTCCGTGATGGCAATGGCCCGGTGGCCCCACTTGGCCGCCTGGGCGATGGCCTCGGCGGTATCGGTAATGGCGTCCATGGCGGACATTTTCGTATGTAAGTGGAGCTCCACCCGCTTTTCGGGGGCATTGTCCTTGCGCACCGGACGCTTGGCCTCTTGAATGGAGTAGGGCTGGATCACCAGCTCGTTGTCATAGCGGCTAACGGTGACCTTGCCAAACACCCGGATATAACTGCCGGGTTTGTGCTTTTTGGCGTTCGGACCATGGATGGCCTCCAGGATTGGTTTGGCCTTGGCCTCCTCCATGTACTGATTGATACAGACCGAGCCGGTATGGTCGGTCATATAAAAACTTACCACCCAGGCCTTCGCCTTGGGCAGCTCCTTGTGGTTGACGGCAAAGACCTCGCCCTCCACGCAGACCTTGAACATGTCCACCTGCAGATCGCGCATGGGGATGGGGTCCTGGAAATTGGGCTTGCCGAAGATCAAGCCTTCCGTCTGAGGCTGGGCCTTGGCTGCAGGCTCCGCAACGGCAGGCCGTTCTACCACGGGGCAGCGCGCCTCCGCCTCGGCACGGATGCGTTCGGTGGCGGCAAAGAGCTCCTCAGCGCTCATCTCCCTGCCTCCGTGCAGTTCGATCCGGATGGGCGTATCAAAGCAGGTGGACAGCCAGTCCTCCGCATGGCGAAGATGGGGCTTCAGATCGTCCAGACCGTTGGCCCGCAGATGGATGTGGAGGGTGCTGCCCTCCGCCTCCCAGCGGCAGCCCGCCAGCGTCGCCGGGGCGGGCGGGTAGAAGCCAGAGAGCAGGCCAGTCACATCGGCATAGTCCAACTGCCCCAGCAGGGCGAGCGCATAATGAGGCTCAAGCGTCACCTTCCGCAGCTCATAGGCCGCGCAGATCTGCTGCTCGACCCGGCTGAGCAGATGCAGAGGAAGATAGACTTCACAGCGCAACAAAACCGCAAGCTCCCGCTCCTTCACGCGTAGGTCGACATGCTCCACGGTATTCTGTTGTAACAGTGCGTCGGCCCCATCCCCAAATTCTAAATCCGGGAAGAGGTCGAGCAGAGAGATCGTTTCGTTCATAAGGTTTTTTACAGCTCGTCCACATACCGCAAGAGGGCGGGCAGGAGTTCGTCATAGGGCAGCTTCTCGCGCAGTTCGCCCTTGACAAAGATGACGCCGCAGCCGTCGCCGCCGGCAATGCCCACATCGGCCTCCCGGGCTTCGCCGGGGCCGTTGACCACACAGCCCATCACCGCCACGGTCAACGGTTTCTTGCACTCGCGCAGGGCTTCTTCCACCCGGCCCGCCAGGCCGATCAGATCGATCTGGGTGCGGCCGCAAGTGGGGCAGGAGACGATGTTGATGCCGTCCTTGCGCAGTCCTGCCGCCTTCAAAATTGCCTTGCCCGCCACGACCTCCCGGACGGGGTCGGCCGTGAGGGAGACGCGGATCGTGTCGCCGATGCCCATGCAGAGCAGGCCGCCGATGCCCATGGCGGATTTCACCGTACCCATATACTCGGTGCCGGTCTCGGTGACACCCACATGCAGAGGATAGTCCGATTGCGCGGCAAAGAGCCGGTAAGCCGCCATCATCAAGGGCACATTGGAGGATTTCATGGACACGCAGGTATCATAGAAACCGTATTTCTCCAGCAAGCGGATATGGCCGAAGGCAGATTCCACCAGGGCCTCCGGCGTGGGATGGCCGTACTTTTCCAGCAGTTCCTTTTCCAGACTGCCGCCGTTGACTCCTACCCGGATGGGGATATGGTGGGCCTTGCAGCAATCCACCACTGCCTTGACCCGATCCTCTCCACCGATGTTGCCGGGGTTGATGCGGATCTTGGCCGCGCCGTGCTCGGCGGCGGCGATCGCGCAGCGATAGTCAAAATGGATATCCGCCACCAGGGGCAGGGGGCTCTGGTCCACGATCTTCCCAAAGGCCTCGGCAGCCTCCAGGCTGGGGACCGTCAAGCGGGCGATCTCGCAGCCTGCCGTATAGAGCGCCTTGAGTTGCGCAAGGCTGCCCTCTATGTCTGTGGTCTTGGTGTTGCACATGGATTGAATGGAGACCGGCGCACCGCCGCCCACCAAGACCTTGCCAACTTGGATCTGTTTTGTCATAGTCACACCTCAGAAAAGAGATCGCTCAGCCGCGCCGCTCAGCGGCTGGCGATCGTCCATACATCTTTGACCAACAGCACCGCCATCAAAGCCAGGAGCAGGACCATGGCTCCGGCGTGGATATAGCCCTCGTATTTGGGGTTGATCTTCTTTTTCGTGATCGCGGTATAGACGGTGTTGATCAGCAGGAAGAGCACCCGGCCACCGTCCAGGGCGGGAATCGGCAGCATGTTCATGACCGCCAGATTGACTGCGATGAATGCGCCGATATAGAGGACATTCTCAATGCCGTCCGACACCGTCTTGGCGCTCTCGCCGGACTGCACCATAACATCTACCACACCGGCAGCGCCGCTCATGTCCTTGAGCCCCACCTTTCCGGTGAAGAGATCCGCCAGGCCGTACCAAACCATGCGGGAAAAGTCGATGCAGTCGTAGGCCGCGTAGCGCAGGACGGAGCCGACAGACTTCTCCGCCCGTTTGCCGAAGCTAAGGCCGTACATCATTGTTTCATTGCCCTCTTCATCCACGACTTTAACCGCACGGATCAGAGAAAAGTCCTCAAACACAAGCTTCTCCCCGTCCCGCAGAACGGTGAGCGCGCAGTGGTCCGCGTTCAGTCTGGATTCCAGCAGGCTGAAATCAGAATACATATAGATCCGGTGGCCATTGATGGCATAGAGGGTATCGCCCACCTGCAGGCCCTGGCTTTCCATGGCATTGCCGGGGGCGAAGTCGGTGATCTCCGCCGTGCTGGTGCCGGGCCAGGCAAAGCCCAGCAGCAGACACATGACCACAAAGCCCGTGAGCAGATTCATAAAAGAGCCCGCGCAGAGAATGATCAGCCGCTTCCACCACTTGGCAGCGGTGAAGGCGCGGGGATCGCCGGTGGCCTCGTCTTCGCCCTCCATCGCGCAGTAACCGCCGATGGGCAGCAGGCGGAAGGAGTAGTCTGTCTCCCCCCGCTTCCAGCCGAAGAGCTTGGGGCCCATGTTGATGGAGAATTCATTGACCCGCACGCCGCAGAGCTTGGCCGTGATGAAGTGGCCCAGCTCATGAATGAAAATCAAAAATCCAAAAATCAGGATAGCAAGTAAGATATAGAATAGCGACATGTTTCAAGATACCTTTCATTCTATCATTGTTTTATTTAAAGGAACAGTAACGCAGGAACAAGCAAAATGAAATATAGGATATCTGCATTGTTCAAATCCCTTTCACGCAAGAACGGCACGCCGTGCCAGCCGGTCCGCTTCCAGGATCTCATCCAGGCTCGGCTCCGCCACGAAGGGCACCGCGTCCAGCGCACGCTGCACCAGGTCGGAGATGTCGTAGAAGCCGATCTCCCGGCGGAGGAACTTCGCCACGGCCGCTTCGTTGGCCCCGTTCATGACCGCGCAAGCGCTGCCGCCGGTCTTCGCCACAGCTCTTGCAATGGCAAAGCAGGGAAAAGTCTCCGGGTCTGGCGCCGCGAAGCTCAGCGGCGGGCAGGACAGCAGGTCCAGGCCGGGAGCCGGGTTCGCTGTCCGGTTCGGATAGGTCAAAGCCAGCTGAATGGGGATGCGCATATCCGGCACGCCCAGTTGGGCCAGCATGGCCCCGTCCACAAACTCCACCAGGGAGTGGACGATGGACTGGCGGTGGATCACCACATCCACCTGCTCCGGCGGCAGCTCATAGAGCCGCATGGCCTCAATGACCTCCAGGCCCTTGTTCATCAGCGTCGCGCAGTCGATCGTGATTTTCTCGCCCATCTTCCAGTTGGGATGGCGCAGGGCGTCGTCCCGGGTGACCTGTGCCAGCTCCGCCCGGGTTTTGCCAAAGAAAGGACCTCCGGAGCAGGTCAAGAGCAGGCGCTTGATCTCCTCCCTGCCGTGGCTGCCCATCAGACATTGAAAGATGGCGGAATGCTCAGAATCCACCGGAATGATCTCCGCGCCGTGGGCACGGGCCGTCTGCATCACCAGCTCGCCCGCGCAGACCATGGTCTCCTTGTTGGCAAGGCCGATGCGCTTGCCCCGCTCCAGAGCGGCCAGTGTGGGCCGCAGGCCCACCATGCCTACCACGGCAGTGATGACCGTGTCGGCTTCGTCGATCGAAGCAGCGGCCAAGAGGCCCTCTTCTCCCCAGAGAATTTCCGGCCGAGGGTCGGGTAGCAGATCGCGCAGCTCCCGCGCCGCAGCCTCCGTTGCCATACAGACCAGCCGGGGGTGAAATTCCCGCACCTGCTCCGCCATCCGCGCCGCGTTGGTCCCGGCAGTCAAGGCAGCCACCCGAATGGGCAGGTGCCGTACCACATCCAGCGTCTGTCGGCCGATGGAACCGGTGGAGCCCAGAATTGAAAGTGTGTTCGTCATGATCAATCTCCTCAGGAGTAACAAGTGACAGGTGACAAGGAATGGTTTTTGCTCCGAATCGATTTGTCACTTGTCACTTGTAAACTGTCACTTTGTTGCAAACGGTATCGTCAACAGCAGCACTTCCACCAGCGGGGCGACGACGGTGGTGGAATCAAAGCGGTCGAGAATACCGCCGTGGCCGGGCAGAAGACTGCCATAGTCCTTGATCTTGGCCTGTCGTTTGATGACGGAGAAGGTCAAATCGCCCAAAATGGAAGCACCCGCGCCAAGGATGCCATAGAGCACCGCAAAGAGATATTTGATTTGGAAATCAAAGGCCTTTTCCATAATCAGCGCATAGAGCACCATGAAGATCACCGTGCTGATCACGCCGCCGATGGCGCCCTCCACCGTCTTGTGTGGGCTGATGACAGGGCAGAGCTTCCGCCTGCCAAAGGCCCGGCCCGCAAAGTAGGCGCCGGAATCCGGAACCATCGTGAGCACAAAGGCTGCCATGATCCAGAATTTGCCATTCTCCATGACCCGCAGACGGATCAGAGCCCCCAGCAGATAGGGGATCACCAGACCGGCGAAGGACGCCACGCAGACGGACGGAAAGCTCAGCTTGGTATGCGCGGCCAGCATCTCCCCGAACAAGAGGGCAAAATAGACCAGCACAGCAGTCATGCCCAGCACCCGGTTCTGGACTTGCCAGCTCCAGAGGCTGATCATCAGCGCCATGCAGCTGGAATAGGCAAAAATGCGCACATGTTTGCAGAAGCCCGCGCCGATCAGCAGCTCATAAACCGCCACAATCGACATAGCGGCCACCAGAATGGCAGTTGCCACAGCGGGCAGCACCAGCACAACGAGCAAAAGCAGCGGCAGCCCGATCGCCGCCACAAGAATTCGGGTCTTCATCCTGTTCAGCTCCTTTTGAATCTTGAGCAAACACGCCCTATAATAATGTGTATAGTCTACCACAAATATGCTTCTTTGTCAATGTGAACGCGATCGGGCGCTCCGGGTCCCCGATCTCTGCTCTCTTTATTTCACGCCACCGAAGCGGCGGTTGCGTTTGTTGTAGGCCTCGATGGCGAGGTCCAGGTCCTTGGGACCGAAGTCCGGCCAAAGGGTGTCGGTGAAGTAGTACTCCGCGTAGGCGCTCTGCCAGAGCAGGAAGTTGGAGATGCGCTGCTCCCCGCTGGGCCGGATCACCAGATCGGGGTCCGGGACGCCGGCGGACCAGAGCAAGTCGGAGAAATGTGCCTCCGTCAAATCCTCCGGCTTGGCCTCGCCTGCCGCGCATTTGGCCGCAAAGGCCCGGGCGGCCCGCAAAATCTCGTCCCGGCCGCCGTAGTTGAGGCAGAAATTGACCTGCACACCCGTATACTGCTTGGAGCGCTCGGCTACCTGGAGGGCCTCCTCCCGCAGGGTGGGAGACAGAGGGGACAGGTCTCCGAAGAAGCAAAAGCGGACCCGGTTCTTGTCCATGTCCCGGAGCAGCTCCCGCAGGTATTTTTCCAGCAGGCCCATGATGGTGTTGACCTCTTCCTCGGAGCGCTTCCAGTTCTCGGTGGAGAAGGCGTAGACCGTCAAGTATTGCAGGCCGATGGACTTGGCGTAGTTGGCGATGGTGCGGAAGGCCTCCGCTCCCACCTTATGCCCCGCTGTCCGGGGCAGGCCGCGTTTCTTCGCCCAGCGTCCGTTGCCATCCATGATGATGGCAATGTGAGTGGGAAGCTTCCTCTCCTGGGCTTCTTGTTTCTTTTGAAAAATAGGCATGATGTTTTCCTTATTTAGAGCGTAAGATTTATTTGGAATGAACAAGGGGTTCGATCGCCTCGGCCCAGGGGGCGTAGGCGTTGAAATTTAAGTGCAGGCCGTCCCGGGTCAAGGCGGGGTTCAAGACGCCCTCCTGCTCATAGATGGCATAGAGGTCAACAAAATCGCATCCTTTTTCCTGGGCCAGCGGCACCAGGGCCTCGTTGAAGTTGCGGACCGTGGCATTGACAGTGCCCTTCGGGTCGTTGTCGCCCCCCACGGGCAGTAAGCTCTCTACGCAGATTTTGGCGTCGGGGCAGGCCTGCTGCAGCGCATCCAGTAGCGCGGCATATTGCGTGAGACAGACCTCCTCATAGTGCGGCTGCAGGCAGTTGATGCCGCCCAGCAGGAAGATCTGCTTCGGGTTCGCCGCCCGGACCTGATCCACCCGGGCCAGCATATCCTCCAGGGTATCGCCATAGACCCCCAGATTCACAATGGTCAATTCCGGAAAGTATTCCTCAAAATTGCTGTCCGCGGTAATGGAGTCGCCAAAGAACACGATCGTATCAGCAGAGGATCGTGCGTTTTCCGTTGTCATGGTTTGCATCTCCTTTCCAGATCGCATTGTCGCTGATTCAGTTTTCGCGCAACCGCACAATGCCAGCAGCAGCATCACAATTACAAGTCTTTTCATGATTCTTTATGTAGCAAGCGGCCCGCTCGCTGCAGCAGCGCATACAGCAGCTGGATCAGCCAGGCCGTAAACATAGAGCAAACGAACACGATCGGCACAATGATCACAAACGCATCCATCCGAAGAACCTCGATTGGCTGCCTCTGTTTCAAGGAAGGGTAGATCAGCCGGTCGAAAGCATCGGACACCAGATAAGCTCCCAGGGTCAATTCCGAAAGCCGGGAAAGCAGCTTTTTCATCCAAACGGGGACCCGGCGGTAGCTTCGGTTCAGAAACAGGCAGAACAGCGAAACAGCGATTGCCAAGGTAAATGGCGTGTTCCAGTCGCTCCAAGTTCCGTCGATATAGCTCTGTCCATTGCATCTCCACAGAATAAACCCTCCGTAGAGCGCGACACTGCAGATCAACAGCAGGAGGTTCGTCCACAGCTTGAGCTTCAGTCCATACTCCCGAAGATAACAGCCGACAAAATAGTAGGTAAAAGGATATAGGCACCGCCAGTAGTCCGGGATCAGGTTGGTAAACGGATAAAAGCTGCCATTTTGATCGCGCATGGTCGGATTTGCCCACCATCCCGGCTGTGTTAGGTTGAAGGAATTGACCAGCGTCGGCAGGAAGGAAAGGACAAAACCCGTCAAAATCAGGAATTGTTTCGTTTTCTGGTTTGGGAGATGATGATAAATCAGATTCAGGAATGGAATCAGCAGGAACAAGCCCAAATACATCTCAACATACCAGGCATATCGTGAACCTTCATAATTCAAGATCTTCCTTCCAAATTCCCAAAAGCTTATGGGGGGAAACTCCATTGCCGCAAGCCCCAGCAGGCCGTAGAACCGCTGGTACAAAAAGCGGTAACCGTAGATACAGAACAGGGAGGACGCCAAATAAACGAAAAGGATCCTCCAGATTCGCCCGTAATACTTCCGCTCTAACTTTTTGTTGCAGAGCAAATAGCCGGACAGCATCATATACAAGGGAACACAGCAGGAAAACAAGGCACGGTAAAACACCATTCCATACATTCTGCCGCCGACGACCGGTATGCTGTAAAAGCCGCTATTGAGCAAAAAATGGATTGCGATCACACTGAAGCACGCAAAGATGCGGATCACATCCAGTGCCGGACTTCTGGTATCCATCCGGCGTTCCGCGTTGGCTTCGGAAATAGGCTCGGCTGTTGACGCCACAGCTGCAACCAATGCCGTATCGTTCTTCTTCATCATATCAAATGATTCCGTTTCTTCCGTTTTGATTCTTAAAAGAGGCGGGCCGAAGCCCGCCTTTTTATCACAGCTCCATGAGCTCCTTTTCCTTTGCAGCGCAGGCGTCGTCCACCTTCTTGATATACTTGTCGGTGAGCTCCTGCAGTTCCTTTTCGGCGTTCTTCTGATCGTCCTCGGTGATCTCCGTGTTCTTCTTCAGCTTCTTGATATAGTCCATGGCATCCCGGCGGATGTTCCGGACGGCGACCTTGCCGCCCTCGCCCAGGTTCTTGACCTGCTTGGTGAGATCGCGGCGGCGCTCCTCGGTGAGCTGGGGGAAGATCAGACGGATCACGCGGCCGTCGTTCTGGGGGTTGATACCCAGGTCGGAGGCCTGGATGGCCTTCTCGATGGGCTTGAGCAGGCTGCCATCCCAGGGCTGGATCACCAGGGTCCTGGCGTCCGGGGAGCTGATGGTGCCAACCTGGCCGACGGGCGTGTCTACGCCGTAGTAGGGGACGACGATCCGGTCCAAAACCCGGGCATTGGCACGGCCGGCGCGGATGGCGCCAAAGTCCTCCTGGAGCACTTCCAGGGTACGATCCATCTTTCTGGTGAATTCTTTAAAGTCAACTGCCATTGTTAGTTCCTCCTTACTTTAGTCGGTGACAAGGGTCCCGATCTTGGCGCCGGTGACGACCCGGTAGATGTTCTCGGGGTCCTTCAGGGCGAAGACAAGAATGGGCATGTGGTTATCCATGGCGAGGCTGGTGGCGGTGGAGTCCATGACCCCGAGCCGACGGGCCAGCACTTCGTCAAAGCTGATGCGGTCAAAGCGGACAGCGCTGGGGTCCTTCGCCGGGTCGGCAGAGTAGACGCCGTCGATGTTTTTGGCCAGGAGAATGGCGTCCGCCCCGATCTCCACGGCCTTCAGCACCGCGCCGGTGTCGGTGGAGAAGAAGGGATTGCCGGTACCGCAGCCGAAGACCACGACCCTGCCCTTTTCCAGATGGGAGACCGCCTTGTCCCGGATATAGGGCTCCGCGATCCGGGGCATGTCGATGGAGGTCATCACCCGGGCGTCGACGCCCTGCTGCTCCAGCCGATCTGCCACGGCAAGGGCGTTGATGACCGTGGCGAGCATGCCCATGTGGTCGGCCCGGACCCGCTGCATGCGGTCGCCGCCGTCCTTGATGCCCCGCCAGAAGTTGCCGCCGCCCACCACGACGCCCACCTGGACGCCCGCCTCCACGCAGCGCTTGATCACCGCGCAGACCTGGCCGATCACGTCAAAGTCCAGTCCCCGATGGGCATCGCCCGCCAGGGCCTCGCCGCTGACCTTCAAAAGCACGCGCTTGTATTGGATCTGATCCTCCAAGGGGATCCCTCCTTTGCAAAGGTGTATTTTTCCGTTCTCCATTGTATCGTATTTCATCGGAATTGACAATATAAAATTTCCGAAATCAGGAAAAAATTTTATAAAACCTGAATTATTCACGCCAGTGTCGGTAAGGAGCCGAACGCTGGGAAAACACTGAGAAAACGAAAAAATGAGCTTTCACCCAAAAGATGAAGCCCGAAAGGTATGGAAAAGGGACTTCAAATTTGGTATAATGCAGTCACCA
>JAFOKO010000116.1 GCA_017419715.1 Oscillospiraceae bacterium
ACCGGATATTGAACTTCTGGCACGCGATGTTCTGCTTTGGGGATATTACGGCAGACGCTGTTGCGTATTATACAAGATGGGCAGACTGGAAGAAGCGGAAAAATATGCCGACTTGACGATCACATCAATTAATTCCGGCTATGATTCATACGAGTTCCATCGAGATTTTGAAAAAATCTCGACGCTTGAGGTTCAGAATGGAGATTATCGAAGAGCACAGTGTTTCGCCGACATTCTGAATGCCTACGCCGAGACCAACCCCCATAAACTGGATCAGATCATTGCCAAGCGTGTGCAGGCAAGGATCTGTGACGCCAGAGGGGAGTCCGAGCGCGCACTTGCTTTGTATCGGGAGCTCAACATGCTCTATGTAGAGCGCATGCGCGAGCAAATCGAAATGCAATACGAAAGCCAGAAGAATGCTGAGGCGGCCTCCCGAGAGATCGGAAAGCTGCTGCAGCGGGTCCGCGTGAGTGAGGAGAAAGCGGAACGAGACCCGCTTACTGGGCTGATGAACCGCTCCGCGCTCGTGGCCACCACAAATGAGTTTATCGAGAGCGCAAAAGAAAATGGCATCACGCTTGGCGCCATCTTTATTGATATCGACTATTTCAAGGAATACAACGATACCTATGGCCATGCGGCCGGGGATGAGGCGATCAAATATGTTGCGCGTGTCTGCCGGGACGAAGAAAGCACAACGGTACGATTCTTCCGCTATGGCGGCGACGAGTACTTTGGCATCATACTTGACCATAAGGATGAAGAGCTCGAGCAGTTGGGCTTGCGCATCTTGGAAAAAGCGCACACCTCCGGCCTGGAGCATGCCAAGAATCCGAACGGGCAGAGGCTTACCTTGTCGATCGGCCTTGTCAATGTGAATATGCAGAATTCAAACGATACCATCCTCGATGTGATCAATTATGCAGACAAAACGCTGTATCACGCCAAGGATCGCGGTAAGAATGCAGTTTTCATGTACCATGCTTTGGAGAATTCTGAACATGAATTCAGACGAATTCAGGCCAAATGACAGCGCAATGATTTAAGAATGATTGAGAGTGAATATGCGTAAATCTGAATTAAATGAACGGGTTGAAAAAGTTCTCCAGGATACTGGCGCGGATCTCGCCCAGCGGGTCAAGAGTTTAAAAAAGCTGCTGAAGGAAGCGGAGCTTTCCGAAGACCTGTTTTTGGTGGGAAAGATCAATCTGCAGCTTTCGATTTGCTATTACGATCTGGGAGATCGTAATAGTTTGTTTCGTTGCGCGGTGAAAGCGGTCGATGTGTTTGAAAAGCTGGGTCACCGCAATATGCTTGCAGGCAGCTATAACATGCTTGGCCTTGCCTATCGGGCACAGGAGAATTATTTCCGTGCGGTGGAAAGCTACAATCGAGCGTTAGAGAAAATCCGCGGATTAAAAAAACCCTCGGTGAGAAAAGTTGCGATGTTCAGCAATATTGCCGAGTGCTACTATCTGATGGGGGAGTATGAAAAGAGCTCGAAATTGCTGTTGGAATGTACGGAGCTCTATTGTGCGAAGTATCCGGAAGATCATATCAGCGCTGTGATATTTGCCATCAATCTATCGGACAACTATGAAAGCCTGGGGCAGTATGAGAAGGCGCTTGAGGTTCTGGACGGTGTGCGGCAACACGCGGACGCGCTGCATCGGGATGTGTATCTGTTGGGGTATAATATCAGGCGATGCTGTGCACTGTATAAGCTTGGAAGGTATGAGGAAGGAGCCAAGTTTGCAGATTGGGGAATCAATGCCGTGAATTCTGGAAATGATTCCTATGAGTTCCACAGGGACATTGAAAAAATAGCGAATTTGGAAATCGAAATCGGTGATTTGGACCGGGCGCGGAGCTTTGCCGCGATTCTAACAAAATATACGAATGATAATGGGCATACATTAGACCTGATCGTAGCCAAACGCGTCCAGGCGAAGCTTTTCCAGGCAAGCGGAAAAGAGAAAGAAGCGCTCCTGTTATACAGAGAACTCAGCGAGCTCTATGAAAGGCGTATCCGCGAGCAGCACGAAGTGCAGTACGAGAGCCAAAAAAATGCCGAGGCAGCCTCCAGAGAGATCGGCAAGCTGCTGCAGAAAATCAGCACCAGCAGAGAAAAGGCCGAACGCGATCCGCTTACAGGCTTGCTGAATCGTTCCGCCCTGGTTTCTATCACAAGTGCGTTTTTGCAGATCGCAAAAGAAAAGGGAAGAACACTTGGCGCGCTTTTCATGGATATCGACTATTTTAAGCAGTTTAACGATACCTATGGTCATGCTGCAGGGGACGAAGCGATCAAGTTTGTGGCGCGGGCCTGCTTGGACGAAGAAACGCCCACGGTTCGTTTTTTCCGCTATGGCGGAGACGAATACTTTGGCGTTATGCTGGAGCATAAGGACTGTGAATTGGAACAGATCGCTTTGCGCATTTCTGAAAAAGTCCGCGCTTCCGGCTTTAAGCATGAAAAGAATCCAAACGGGCAGAGATTGACGGTATCGATCGGTATCGTCAATATGGATATGCAGAAGTCGGACGATACGATCCTTGACCTGATCAAATATGCCGATAAGACCTTGTACCGTGCAAAGGATACCGGAAAGAATACTGTTTTTTCAGGCAATCTTTTAGAAAACCTGGAGCAGGAGTTTAAGAAGATCACGGCAAAATAAGAACGAATGACGGATTTCTATGACTATGGATAATGCTGATTTGAGAGCGCGTGTTGAACAAGTTGTGGAGGAAACGAGAACGAATTTCACGCTTCGGGAGAAAAAGCTAAAAACTCTCTTGAAAGAAGCAGAACGCGGGGAAGACATTTTCGTGATCGGCAGGATCAACTTGTTGCTTGCGGCTTGCTATTTTACGCAAGGCAAACGAAGCGGCCTTCTTCCGCATGCCGTGAAAGCGGTAGATATCTTTGAGAAGCTTGAAAACCGCAATTTGCTTGCCAGCAGCTTAAATGTCCTTGCGATCTCCTATGCGGCGCAAGGGAATTACGCCCGTGCGCTCGAGCTCTATAATCGGACCTTGCTGACAATTCGCGGTCTAAAGAAACCCTTCCTGAGGCGAGATGTGGCTCTGAGCAATATCGCCGAGAGCTATTATTGTTTGGGGGAGTACCAAAAGAGCGCGCATTTAATGAAACAATGCATCGATACAATTCGCAAAAAGCATCCGGACGATCATGTGAGCGCGGTTATTTATTCTATCAATCTTTCCGATAATTATGAATGCATGGAAGAGTATGAGCAGGCGCTGGATATTCTTGAAAAAGCAAAGCCGGATTCTGAGATAATTGACCTGCAAGTCCTTGTGTGGGGCTATTATTTTAGAAGATGCTGTGTTTTGTATAAGCTCGGGAATGTGGAAGAGGCTGTGAAGTATGCCGATTTGGGGATCGACGGGGTAAAGCAGGGATATGATTCCTATGAGTTTCACCGTGATTTAGAAAAGATCGCAAAGGAACAGATCAAACTGGGCGACTATGCTCGCGCACAGATTCTTGCGGATATTCTAACGGAATATGCGGACAAAAACAAGCATACCATCGACTTGATCGTTTCCAAACGCGTCCAGGCCAGAATCTGCCAGGCGCGTGGAGAAAGAGATCGAGCGCTTGAATTGTACAGAGAGCTCAATATTCTCTATGAAAGACGCATGAGCGAGAATCGTGAAATGCAGTATGAAAGCCATATCAATGCGGAGAATGCCTCCAAAGAGATCGGAAAGCTGCTGCAGAGAATTCAAATCAGCAAGGAGCGAGCACAGCGCGATCCGCTTACCGGGCTGAAAAACCGTTCCGCTTTGGTTTCCATCACCAATGAGTTTATCGACAGCGCAAAGGAAAAAGGCAGAACCATCGGCGCGGTTTTCATGGATATTGACTATTTTAAGGAGTTTAACGACACCTACGGTCATGCGGCAGGAGACGAAGCAATCAAGTATGTGGCCCATGTCTGCTTAGACGAGGAAACTGCAACGGTGAAGTTCTTCCGCTATGGCGGAGACGAATACTTTGGCATTGTCTATGGATATCGGGACGAAGAGCTTGAACAGCTTGCGCTTCGGATTTCTCAAAAGGTCCGCGCATCGGGCTTCCAGCACATCAAAAATCCGAATGGACAGATGCTAACGGTATCGATTGGAATTGTCAATCTCAATATGCAGGATTCTGAGCATACCATTCTCGATATCATCAATTATGCGGATAGGACGCTCTATCAAGCGAAAGAACACGGAAGAAACGCCGTCTTTTCGTTTTGTTCCGTCCGGGATCCGAAGCTTGCATTCAAGCAGATCTGGGACAGAGAAAAATAGATGGCAGAGTCTGCTTGACCGGAAGCACGAAAAACGACCGGCAATGAGATCGAAGCAATTTGTGAATAAATTGAAAAGCTTTCCGCATTCCTGCAGTGTGGAAAGCTTTTTTGGTTGATTTTATATCGTTCTGCTGTTATAATCAAAGCAAGTCTAATAGTGAGTGGTGAGAGTATGAATAGCGATTCCTTAAAAGAACGAGTAGATTTGCTCATCAAAGAGCATGAAGAAGATCCATTCCGGCGTGAGATCGAATTGAAGAAGCTTTTGAAGCAGGCCGAAAAGTCCTCAAATGTCTATTGTATCGGTTTTATCAATTTTCATCTTGCATTCTGCATTTTCCAGCAGGGAAAACGGGGCAGTATGCTCCCGTATAGCTATAAGGCAGTCAAAATATTCGAAAAAATGAATGATAAAACGGCGCTTGCCCGTAGTTACAATCTGATGGGAATTGTCTATGCAGGAGAAGAGAATTTCCAAGCGGCCCTTTTTTCGTATTTTAAAGCGTTGGATCTGATTCGCGGCAAAAGAATGGCCGGGATCAGAAAGGAAACGCTGTTAAACAACATTGGAGATTCCTACTATCAGATGGGAGCGTACCAAAAGAGCCTCAGCATTTCCCTGAAGTGCCTGTCTGGCTGCAAAAAGAATAACCCGGAAAATCATCGTTCGATTGTCTTGTATGGGCTCAACACTGCAGATAATTACTGCTGCTTGAATGAATTCCAACAGGCGAAACAGACCCTTCAGAGCATTGCGGAAAGCGCGAATCAGCTTCAAAAGTGCTCCCTGTTAAGTGCGTATTATGCCAGGTGCGCATGGGTTTCGTATGCGACCGGAGATGCGGAAACCGGGGCCAGAAATGCCGATCAGTGCCTGGAAATGATTGCGTCATAATACGATTCCTACGAATTCCACGAAGCCCTGGAACAGATCGTGCTTTTCCAAATCAAGCGCAATGATTTTAACAGAGCCAGACATATTTCAGATGTCTTGACTCAATACGCGGAAGAAAGCATGCATACCACGGATTTGCTCGCGGCCAAAAGAGTTCGGGCCAGCCTTTGCATGGCCGGCGGCGAACGGGACCAGGCGCTCACGCTCTACAGAGAGATCAATGATCTGTATCGAGAGTGGATCAAAGAGCAAAGAGAGATGCAATATGAGAGCCAGAAAAGGATCACTGCAGCGGCGAAGGATATTACAAAGCTAATGGATACCATTCGCGCCAGTGAGGAAAAAGCGGAGCGAGATCCGCTCACTGGCCTTATGAATCGCTCTGCACTGGTGCGGATCACAAACCAGTTCATTCAAACGGCAAAGGGCAAAGGGAAAAAACTCGGTGGGATTTTCCTGGATATTGACTATTTTAAACAGTTTAACGATACCTACGGCCACGCGGCAGGGGATGATGCGATTCGGAAGCTTGCCCGCATTTGCATGGACGAAGAGACGCCGGCTGTGCAGTTCTTTCGGTATGGCGGAGACGAAGTTTTTGGCGTTGTGCTTGGCTACAGTGAAAACGAACTGAAAATGCTCGCACACCGTATCGCCGAAAATGTCCGTGCCTTGGAGCTGGAACATGAAAAAAACCCAAATGGGCAGCGTTTGACGGTTTCCGTTGGATTGGTCAACCTTTCCTTGAAAGAGGCGGAATATACGCTTCTGGATGTGATCAATGGTGCAGATCGCGCCCTGTATTATGCAAAGGAAAACGGAAAAAATACTGTGTTTTCCCTTTGCGATTTGCCAGCCTCCAAGGACGATTCCGCCGAACAATAGTCCAAACCAAGTAAAACTCCGGCTCGATCGAAACATCGATCGAGCCGGAGCCTTTTATTTCATTCAGTTGTGTTTTGCGGATCAAGCCTGCTCTTTGATGGCAGCCTGTGCGGCAGCCAGGCGAGCGATGGGAACACGGAAGGGGCTGCAGGACACATAGTCCAGACCGATCTTGTGGCAGAATTCCACGGAAGAGGGGTCGCCGCCGTGCTCGCCGCAAATACCGATGTGCAGAGAGGGACGGACGGGCTTGCCCATGTCGATGGTCATCTTCATCAGCTTGCCCACGCCGATCTGGTCGAGCTTGGCAAACGGATCGTTCTCCAGGATCTTGGCGTCGTAGTAAGCGCTCAGGAACTTGCCGGCGTCGTCGCGGGAGAAGCCGTAGGTCATCTGGGTCAAGTCGTTGGTGCCAAAGCAGAAGAACTCAGCCTCCTTGGCGATCTCAACAGCAGTCAGGCAGGCTCTGGGGATCTCGATCATCGTGCCGACTTCATACTTCATTGCAACACCGGCAGCAGCGATCTCAGCGTCGGCAGTCTTAACGACCTCAGCCTTGACATACTTCAGCTCCTTGACCTCGCCGACCAGGGGGATCATGATCTCGGGCACGATCTTCCAATCGGGATGTGCGCTCTGGACCTTGATGGCGGCACGGATCACAGCCTTGGTCTGCATCCGGGCGATCTCAGGATAGGTGACAGCCAGACGGCAGCCACGGTGACCCATCATGGGGTTGAATTCCTTCAGGCTCTCGATCAGGGCCTTGACTTCCTCCACGGACTTGCACTGGGTGGACGCCAGCATCTCGATGTCCTTCTCCTCGGTGGGCACGAACTCGTGCAGCGGGGGATCCAGGAAACGGATGGTAACGGGATAGCCTTCCAGCGCCTCGAAGAGGGCCTCAAAGTCGCTTTGCTGATAGGGCAGGATCTTATTCAGAGCGGCCTCGCGCTTTTCAGCGTCGTCGGCGCAAATCATCTCACGGAAGGCCGCAATGCGGTCGGCCTCGAAGAACATGTGCTCGGTACGGCACAGGCCAATGCCTTCGGCGCCCAGCTCGCGGGCCTTCTTGGCGTCGCGGGGGGTGTCGGCGTTTGTGCGGACCTTGAGACGGCGATACTTGTCCGCCCAGCCCATGATCCGGCTGAAGTCGCCGCCGATGGTGGCGTCCACGGTCTTGATGATGCCGTCATAGATGTTGCCGTTGGAGCCATCGAGGGAGATCCAGTCGCCCTCATGGAATTCCTTGCCGGCCAGGGTGAAGCGCTTGTTCTCTTCATCCATCATGATTTCGCCACAGCCGGAGACACAGCAGGTGCCCATGCCGCGTGCCACAACAGCGGCGTGAGAGGTCATGCCGCCACGGACGGTCAAAATGCCCTGAGCGGCCTTCATGCCGGTGATATCTTCGGGAGAAGTCTCCAGACGAACCAGAACGACCTTCTCGCCGCGAGCCTTCCAGGACTCCGCGTCTTCCGCGGTGAAGACGATCTTGCCGCAAGCGGCGCCTGGGGATGCGCCCAGACCCTTGCCCATGGGCTTTGCAGCCTTCAGTGCGGCGGAGTCAAACTGCGGGTGCAGCAGGGTGTCGAGGTTTCTGGGGTCGATCATGGCAACAGCCTCGGCCTCGGTGCGCATGCCTTCGTCCACCAGATCGCAGGCGATCTTCAGGGCGGCCTGGGCGGTACGCTTGCCGGAGCGGCACTGCAGCATGTAGAGCTTGCCGTTCTCCACGGTGAACTCCATGTCCTGCATGTCGCGGTAGTGCTCTTCGAGCTTCTTGCAGACATCGACGAACTCCGCGTAGGCTTCGGGGAACTTCTCGGCCATCAGGTCGATCTTCATCGGGGTAC
>JAFOKO010000117.1 GCA_017419715.1 Oscillospiraceae bacterium
CAGAGGCGCGAATCTGGAAAGCAATCCAATCGGAGGTTCATGATCAAATGAATGATAAAGCTACATCTGTTTCGCAAAAACCTAATTCGGGCGCATCTGAGCCCGTACTCTTGAAGGCCAAAAAGGAGCGGCCCATCTTACGCTGGGCCGTGATCGCGGCAGCCTGTGTCGTGCTGGTTGCCGCTGCTGCAGCGGGCAGCAAGCTGCTGCGGCAAAATGGGAATCGCGGTGTGCTCCAGCCGGCCGCTTCCGGCACGGAACCTGTGATCGAGAGCACAATACAAGATAGCGTTTCAACGAGCACCACCATTCTGGAAGTGGCCGAGACAAGCAGCGAAGAGACTGCACCGCAGCAAGAAGAAGTAAAATCTGACACCTATTTTCTGGAGCAGACAGAAAACCTTTTGAACCGCGCCGGCTTTTTAGGCGTAGATAGCGACGACTTCCAGCTCAGCGTTTTGCCTGCATCGAACGGACGGAGCTGGAACGAGGTGGAGGTCTGCTGGGAGAGCAAGACCGGACCTGTTTCCCTTCGCTACGAGCAAGAAAAGGGAATCCTCCTGAGTGTTTCCGGCATGAATCTGGTTGCGACCTTCGAGGACCCAAACGATCCCATTCAAGAGGCGCTGGATTTCTACGCATCTCTGACACCCGAGCAGGGTAATGTGGAATATTCCTATACTTCTGAACCGATTTATAGCGAAGACTATGAGAAGATTGATTCTTATCTTATTCGCTTTTCCCCGCTTCCCTCGACAGACAATTGCAATGATTGTATAGAGCTTCATTTGTATGGCTCGTATGTAGGAATAGAAGAGAATAATCAAGTAAAAGACGATCAATACTTCCATCAACGCGCTCTGGATATTTTGAAACAGGCCGGATATACCGATTTGGAGCAGGATATTTTTTCTGTCAATTATTATTTCTATGATGATCCATATGGAGGACTTAGCAGAGACCATGTAGAGGTATATTTTGAGGGACGCGGTACAGTTTCCCTCGACTACGAGACCGGCAGCTTGCTGCAAATGCCAGGTTTTAAATGGACCGTTTCCGGCAACGGGCCCTGCGCGTCGCAGGAGGAAGCTGACGCGCTGGTGACGCAGTTCTATGAATCCTTGCCCGTGCCGCAGGGCTATTCCATTGCGTATTGCGGCCCAGATGAGAGACGCCCTGATTGGCTGTGTTATGGTTTCAGTCAAAAAATAACAGCAGCCGGCTTGCCCGATGATGTCTACGGTCGTGGCTTCGTCACCATTTTGCTTGACCCCAACACTGGGGATATGGAGTTCCTCATGGCGGAGGATTTCCCAATAGACCCTATCCCCTCCGACGAAACGCCGCTTACAAAAGCAGAGGCCTGGGAAATCATTCGTGACAGTTTAACGCCAGAAGAGTATGCCCTGTTTGAAAAAGCAGATTTGGATATCTGCAGTTATAGTCCCTTTGTTCTGAAAGAGATGACTCCGCAGAATTCAAGCTATAAAGTGACACGCCTTTACTGGACGGCAGACTATGACAACGATGTGTATGATTCCGTTTGGGTGGATTGCTACACCGGCGAATTCTATCATCTTCACGAATAATATTAACAGCAGCCGACGCTGGAAGGCGTTGGCTGCTTTTTTCTCATATTCCATACACCGCTGCGCCGAGCACGGCTGACACGGCGATCAGCATGATGGGAGACAGCTTTCGTTTAAACAGGCGTTCCGAGCCAAAGTACAGTCCGGCCAGCGTGGTTGTCAGCACGATGGCAGTCAAATCCGGCGCGCTGTCAGACACACAGTTGGCCCAGAGCAGTTCCAGTGCGGTTGCCAAAATCAAGCCTGTTACACAGGCTTTCAAGCCAAGCATAGCCGCTTTGACCCAAGGATTTGTCACAAAGCGGCGAAGGATCGCCATGAGCACCAGAATGATGACAAACGCAGGTAGCACCACGGCAAAGGTCGCAACCAATGCGCCAAGAACGCCGGCCTGGGTACTTCCAACATAGGTGGCAAGGTTTACCATGATCGGTCCCGGCGTGCTTTCACTTACGGCAATGATGTATGACAGCGTCTCATCGGAAAGCCAGCCGTGAGCACGAACCACCTCACGAATGAGGGCGATTGCCGCATAACCGCCGCCAAAGGAAAAACAGCCCACGCGTAAAAAACCCAAAAAGAGCTCCCATAGGATCATTGGTCGGTGCCTCCCTTCCATATGGCCCGACACAACAAGCTGACGCCAACGGCGGCCAGGAGCAGCACCGTGGACGAAAGGCGCTGAGAAAGATAATCTATCACCAGGATGCTGCACAGAGATACGGAAAAGATCATCAGCGGCAGTGGCTTTTCCGGCAGGCGAAGCAACAGCCTTCGTCCGGCGTCCAGGATCAAAATCCCCACAGCCAGCTTCACCCCGCGAAAAGCGTGGGCGATCAGTGGAAGCATCAAAAGCCGATCCAGGTATCGGGATAACGCTAAAATGACCAAAAAAGACGGCAGCACCATCCCCAGCGTCGCGCAGACAGCGCCCGGAAAGCCGCCTTGTTTTGCGCCGACAAAGGTTGCGCAGTTAATGGCAACGGGGCCCGGCGTAGATTCCGCAACAACGATCAGGTCATCCATTTCTTCCTGGGTGATCCAATGGCGGCGCTCCACGCAGGCCTCCTCTACGATGGAGATCATGGCGTAGCCGCCGCCAAAGGTAAACAGTCCAATTCGAAAAAATACAGAAAAGAGCTTCCACAATTCTAAACAGTGTTTCATTGTTTCTCCCTTGTATCCCTTAGGAAATCAGTTCTATGACAACGCGAAGCAAAAGCAAACTGATCACCGCAAGAATCACAGGCCGAACGATTCTTGTTCCATTCTTGATTGCCAGCCCAGCGCCGAGATAGTGGCCCGCGATGGAAAAGCAGGCCGCAATAGCGCCGACGCCGATCAAAACCTTTCCCGCCGAGAGGGAGGTCACCAGAGCGCCCATGTTGGAAGAAAAATTTACCAGCTTCACATTGCCCGAAGCAGTACGGACATCCAGCTTTCCCAACAGGCAGTAACTTAAGAGCAGAAAAGTCCCGGTTCCGGGTCCATAGAAGCCATCATAGATACCGATCACAAAGGATGGACCCCAGACAAAAAGCCGACGCTTCCAGTGCAGCAGTTCCCCTTTCGTCTCCGGCAAGCTTTTCTTACGCAGCAACAATCCGGCGGCAAGGGGCAGCACCAGCAGAAGCACATATTTAAGGATGCGCTCATCCGCCATCAATTGCAGCGTCGTCCCCAGATAAGCCCCTCCAATTGCCAGCCCCACAGATGGCAGGGCCAGGGACCAATCCACATAGCCTTTTTTCAGATAGCGAATGGTGGAGGCGGCGGTGCCGATGCCGGAGGAAAGCTTATTCGTTCCCAGAGCAAAATGCGTTGGAATCCCGGCCAGCAGGTAGACCGGGACGGAAATGATCCCTCCGCCTCCGCCAATGGAGTCCACAAAGGCAGCGGCAAAAACGCCAAGGCCAATCAGAAGAACCACCCAGATAGGATGCCCATTGATCATTTGATTGCCGCCTCCTGTCTCATTCTGCTATTCTATGCTTAGCTTTCCATCATGAGATGGATGATTTCTTTATCTGTCTGTTCCATGCCGAAGCGGGCCAGCTTGCCTACCGTGGCAATGGTGTTTTCCACGCCCGTTTTGACGATGCCGTCCCCGCCGAAAAACTGATTGCCGTTTTCATACATAGCAAGGCCCAGCAGTCCTGCGTCCACAGCGGCAGCGATCTTGGCCGCACAGCTGGCTTTTGCGCCGTCGCAGATGATGCCGGAAGTGACCGCCACAGCATTCACTACCGTGTGGGCTATCATCTCATAGCGTCCGCCCTTGATGAAGGCCAGGCCCGCCCCGGCGCCAACCCCGGCGCTAACCGCGCCACAGTAGGCGGAAAGCCGCCCAATTCCAGTTTTCAGATGGGTCGTAATGAGATTGGAAACGCACAGAGCCCGCAGCAGCTCCTCGTGGGTTTTTCCTGTCTCCCGAGCATAAATGATGACAGGAACAGAGGCGGTAATCCCCTGGTTGCCGCTGCCGGAGTTAATGACCACAGGCAGCTCACAGCCGTTCATTCTCGCATCGCTGCCCGCCGCAGCATAGGCGCGCATCTTATAGTTGATGTCGTTTTCCCGATGCAGCAACACGGTTTTGCCGATGTTTGCACCGTAGTCCCCCCGCAGTCCCTCTTCCGCAATCGCCATGTTATAGCTGATCTGCCGCTCCAGAACTTCTCGCACATCTTCCAGATCGACTGTTTCCGCAAAGTCCACGATTTTTTCGACACTTAGGCAGCAACGCTCGGTCAAGCCATCCGCCTGGGTGACACAGGCTTTTTCCAGCAGAACTTCTTCGTTGCGCCGGATGCAGACCAAATTGGTGTGATAATCTACAATTCGAACAAAAGCGGAATCCGTCCCGTGATAGGCCGTGATTTGAATATCAAAGATATGGGGCGTATCGGCACAACATACCTCGATCTGGTTTTTTTGCAGATACGCTGCTGTATCGGCAATCTGCTCGGCTGTCACATGGGAAATGACCTCCAGCTCGGCTTCAGGATCTCCGGCCACCGCCCCGACGGCAGCCGCAGCAGGAATACCGCGCAGACCGCCGGTATGTGGCACCACCACGCTCTTTACATTTTTGATAATATTGCCGCTAACAGCCACATGCAAACGCTCCGGGCATTGGCCCAAAACCTCCCGCGCCTTGGCAGCGGCATATGCGATGGCAATGGGTTCTGTACAGCCCATTGCAGGCAGGAGTTCTTCCTTCAGGATCTGAACATATTTCTCATAACAACAATCGCTTTTATTCATAGTGGTCCTCTCTCTTTCCAAAAAACATGTTAGAAACACACGGAATCTCAGTAGTGATATTGCTTTCTCTTTCCAATCAAGAAACCGGCGGTCAAAAGCGTCGCGGCAAACTCCGCAAACACATTGGAAAACCATACGCCGTCCAGACCAAAGGCCAGCGGGAGCAGCAGTACCGCTCCGATCTGAAAGACAAACTGCCGTAGAAAGGATATCAGGGCAGAGCTTTTACCATCGTTGAGTGCTGTAAAAAAAGATGATCCGAAAATCGGAAACGCTGCAAAAAAGAAGGAGATGGAGGTGATACGGAACGCACGGATCGTCATGTGCATCAGTTCCGAATCATAGCCGACATACAGGACGGACAGCGGCTTTGCCAGAAGCTCCCCGGCAAGCAGCATGAGCAGCGCAAAACCCGCCAGCATCCGAAGGCTTTTTTGCAGCAGGCTTTTCAGTTCGGCAGGATTCTGTGCGCCAAAATGGAAGCTGATGATTGGGGCGGTGCCAACCGCGTAGCCAACAAAGATGGAAATAAAGATAAAGCAGACATACATCAGCGCGCCGTATGCCGCAACGCCATTCTCCCCGGCAAGTTTCATCAACTGTGCATTATAGAGCATTGTCACCACGGACATAGAGATATTGGACACAAACTCCGAAGAACCGTTGCCCAGGACCTTTGCGAGCGCTCTGCCGTCAAAGCGTGCCTTTCCCAAGCGCAAGAGACTGCTGTTCGGGAAGAAAAAATAGATCATTGGCAGATATCCGCCCACAAACTGGCTGATGATCGTAGCAAAGGCTGCTCCTTCGATATCAAGGCGGAGTACGCCGACCAGGAGCCAGTCCAGCAACATATTCATTCCGCCGGCGGAGAGCGTCACATAGAGGCCCATTTGCGGGCGTTCGGCAGTCACATAGAAGCTTTGAAACGCAAACTGCAGCATGAGAGCGGGCAAGCCAATCAAAATGATTCTTCCATAGCGCACACAGCCGGGAAGCATGGTTTCGTCCGCGCCAAGGGCCAGCGCCACCGGGCGGAGCACAAGCTCGCCCGCAGCAGCTACCACCACGCCGGATACTATAGTCAAATAGATTAAGAAGGAAAACAGACGCTTTGCATCCTCCGTTTTTCCTTCTCCCAGATACTTTCCGATCAAGGCGCTGCCGCCCGCGCCGACCATAAAGCCCAGCGCGCCAAGCAGCATAAGAAAGGGCATGATAAAGTTGACCGCCGCAAAGGGGATCTTGCCAATGTAGTTGGAGATAAAATACCCGTCTACAACACCATAGATAGAAGTAAATACCATCATTAGAATGGACGGCGCAGCAAAACGCAGCAATCGGCCATAGCTAAAGTGATCAGATAAGCGAATGGTCATGAAGTCTGTTTTTTCCTTTCAAAATACTGCCTGGCGAATTCCGCCACTGCAGCAGACAGAGGTTTCATTTCCCAGTCCGTCGTATTGACGATCAGATGATACGCGTCTCGGCTTCCCCAGCGGTCTCCGGCCATCAATTCACGCACGGCGGCACGGTTGCGGTCGATCCGCTTGATTTGGCGCAAGATCTCCTTGTCGGAGAGGGATGCGGGGTCTGAGGCGCGTTCGCGGCACCGACGCAGCTTTGATTCCAGGTCCGCGCAGACAAAGATCCGAAACGGATCATACGAACGAAGAAAAAAGTCTGCATTTCGGCCGACCAGAATACAATTGCGCCCAGCGGCGGCAATGCGCTCGATGACCTCCTTCTCCTTCAGCAAAAGCTCTGTATTCGATGCGGAATACACAGTAAAGCTCTGGCGGAAGCTGAGGGGAACGGTCCACCACTCATGGCGCTCCAGAACAGCCTGGACATAATCTGCATCCATGCCCTCTTCCGCCGCTACGGTTTCAATGATCTCCCGGTCATAGTAATCCCAGCCGAGCATGTCTGCCATGCGCTTGCCCAGTTCGCGTCCGCCGCTGCCAAATTCGCGGCTGATGGTGATAATATCCATGCGCGTATCCTCCTCCTGCCATACTGAATAATCGTCGTGGCTTATGCTTCTTGCTCCCGCTTCCAGGCCAGATAATCGTCGTAGCCACAAAGTCGGTCTATGATCTTCCCGCTGGGCAGGAATTCGATGATCCGATCCGCTGTGGTAGAGAGCAACTCATGGTCATGGGAAGCGATGAATACATTTCCCGGGAAAGATGTGACGCCCTTGTTGACAGCCTGGATGGATTCCATATCCAGATGGTTGGTGGGCTGGTCCAGCAGAATGCAATTGGCGCCGGAAAGCATCATCCGGGAGAGCATCATGCGGACCTTTTCGCCGCCGGAGAGTACGGAGACAGGCTTGAACACTTCGTCGCCGGAGAAGAGCATCCGGCCCAGAAAGCCGCGCAAATACACATCGTCCTTCTTTTCGGAGAAAGGACGCATCCAATCCACCAGAGACTCGGAATGGCCTTCAAAATAGGCGGTGTTGTCCTTGGGGAAATAGCTCTGAGAGGTGGAGACGCCCCACTTGATCGTGCCCTCGTCCGGTTCCATTTCGCCCATCAGCAGCTTAAACATGACAGTCTGGGCCAACTCGTTCTCGCCCACGAAGGCGATCTTCTCGTTGCGATTGGCAATAAAGCTTACCTTATCGAGCAGCTTGACCCCATCTACGGTCTTGCTCACCTCTGTGACAAAGAGCACATCCTTGCCAACCTCCCGCTCCCGAGTGAAGCCCACAAAGGGATAACGGCGCGTGGAGCAGGGGATCTCCTCGATGGAGATCTTTTCCAGCAGC
The DNA here is from genome assembly GCA_017419715.1 of Oscillospiraceae bacterium. GTDB lineage: Bacteria > Bacillota > Clostridia > Oscillospirales > Oscillospiraceae > JAFRPC01. The sequence continues at coordinate 7,633 of JAFOKO010000117.1, forward strand.
TTGCGACGGGCTGTGGCCTGTTTGCTTTTGGACTTATTGGCAGAGAAACGGGAGACAAAGGCCTGCAGTTCAGCAATTTTCTCCTCATTTCGCTTGTTTTTGTTGCGGAGCAAAGCCTGGACCAATTGGGAGGATTCATACCAGAAATCGTAGTTTCCCACATACATCTTGATCTTACCGTAGTCGATGTCCACGATGTTGGTGCAGACCGTATTCAAAAAATGACGGTCATGGGAGACCACAATGACCGTGCCGGGGAAGTCCAGCAGGAAGTCTTCGAGCCAGTTGATAGATTCAATGTCCAGGTTGTTGGTTGGCTCGTCCAGCAAGATAATGTCCGGGTTGCCGAAGAGGGCCTGGGCCAGCAGGACCTTGACCTTGTCGCGGGGATCGGTATCCGCCATCTGGTCGTAGTGCTTGCTTACATCAATGCCGAGACCCTGGAGGATCCGGCTGGCGTCCGATTCAGCCTCCCAGCCGTTCAGTTCTGCAAACTCGGCTTCAAGTTCTGCAGCCCGTAGACCATCCTCATCGGAGAAGTCGGCTTTTTCGTAGATCGCGTCCTTTTCCTTCATGATCTCATATAGATGCAGATTGCCCATGATGACCGTATCCATCACAGAATAGGCGTCATATTGGAACTGATCCTGCTTCAGAACGGACATACGGACACCCGGCTTGATGGCTACATAGCCCTTGGTAGGTTCCAGCTCGCCGGAAAGGATCTTGACCAGCGTGGATTTGCCAGCGCCGTTGGCGCCGATGACGCCATAGCAATTACCGGCCGTAAATTGCAGATCCGCGTGCTGGAACAGCACGGAACCTGCAAACTGCATACTGAGATCGGATACTGTGATCATATTGTTGCTCCTTGGTATTATTTCAAAAAATGGTATGTTCTATAATACTGTGTCAAATCCGCCTGTCCCAAATAGTATTGGAGCAGGCCGGCGCAGGCCTTGGTATCGCTCAGGGCGTTATGGTGCTGTAAGGGAAGATCCATCAGCTCCGCCAGAGTGTTCAAGCGGTGGTTGGGAGCGGCGGGCAAAAATTTTCTGCCCATCTGATAAGTACAGACATATTTCACCGTGGGCTTCCATTCGATTCCATAAGCACGAAGACACTTGCCCAAAACACCAAGATCAAAAGGCGCATTGTGGGCGCAGAGAACGCCCTTGTCCAGCAACGGGCGCAACAGCTCCCACAGGACGGGAAAGCTTGGCTGGTTTTGGACCATCCGGGGCGTGATGCCGGTGAGCCGTATATTAAAGCTGTCAAAGGCTTCTTCCGGATCGACCAGCGAATAGAAGCTCGTCGTTTGCTCCCCGTTCTCTACCACGACCACGCCAATGGCACTCATGCGGTCATTTTTGCTGTTGGGCGTTTCCACATCAAAGGCCACATAAGTATCCAAAGTGCACCCTCCTTCCGGGTTCAATCTTCTGTCATCCATATTTCTATGGAAATGCGAAGCCAATCTGCCTGCCAGGCTTTTTCTGCAAGGATCGCATAAAGCAGCTTTCCAGCGTCCATGAGCCGGGCAAGGACCGGATTGTCTTTCCGGGGCACATAACCCAGTTTCACGCGGTCCCGGGTAAAGATCTTGATGGCATTCGGGTCCGAGGGGTTTTCCGGGACGCGAATCAACTCCAAACGGTCGCCCGGATGGAGAAAGGGCTCCAACTCTTCGATCCCGACGACATGGGTCGTTCCGGCAATCTCGGTGCGAAGCAAGAATATGTCTGCACTAAAGGGCGCTGGGGTTTGCAGCTCTGCATGCAGGGTTTGAAGCAGACTGCCTGATGGATTCTTGCTGAGTTCATTCATGATCCTATTCCTCATCGTCCTCCGGGGCCAGCATGCCGGAGATCTCCGCCTCATAGCGGGCGGTGCGATCCCGCAGGTCCTGTAGCTGTTTCTTCAGCTCCACTTCCTTGGCTCGACCCTGGGCCTCGTCTTCCAAATAAACTCTAACACTGAACGGATACTTTGATTTGATGTCCTCCAATTGAGCGTTGAATGTCTTGATCCCAGCGCGTAGGCGTTTCACCTCTGCACGCAGTTCGTCCAGTGTGGAGACTGCTGTTTCTGCAGTCGGCCCCAGGGAATCGCACAGGGTGCGAAGCGTTTCCAGGTCTCCCGCTTTGTAGGCGCGCATGGCCTGGTCCAGCGCTCTGGTCCGTTTCTCATCCTCTCCGGGGTGCAGATCCGGGTGCAACGCCTTGACCGCTTGACGATAGAGTTCTTTCAGCTCCTTCTGTCCGCGCTGGGTCAAGCCAGGGCCTTCTCGATACTCTGCAGCGCCTTCCACCCGGCGAAAACGATTTGCCAGTTCTTCCCGGTACTGGACCAGCTCTTCGTCTAAAGCAGATTCGATCTGCTCCAGATCTACCTGTTCCCGACGGTTACAGCAGGCTCGGACCAGGCGGGCTTTCTTTTTGGCGCGCAGACAGTCGCAAAAGCATTCATAGAGCTTGAGCTCCAAGGCGCCGAAGCGACGCAAATAAGCCGCTTCGATCCTTCGGCTTTGGATCAGCAGCAGCTCATCTTTTTGCAGTAGAAGCGCCGTCAAAGAGGCCCGCAGTCTGGCGATCTCTTCCCGCAGCGCTTGATCCTCCGGGTGCGGTTCCAGACCGTACAACGCATTGGGCTCCATTCTGCCGCTCCCCTTTCCTCAGCCGTCTCGACTAAGTTCAACATTCTTCTAAATATACATTAACCGAATGAAGCACATTTGTCAAGGACTTTCAGAATAACCGGGCGGTATTTGGCCTTATCATGCAGAATGATTGCCAAGGCACTGTCCGGTTAAAGGATCAGCTGAACCATAGCAGTAAGCGCAATGCGGCCCTTGGCGGCCGCTTCCAGCACGCTTGTCTCAGCCTCCGGCGGAGCGCTCCACGCCAGACCGCAGTCGGCTGTTATTTGCCTCGGGGTGGGGATCAAGCGACCGGGGACGCCGTTGTCCAGACAGTAGCGCTCCATTGCCATAGCCGCCGTCGCGGTGGAGAAGGTCACGACCAATCGCAGCTGCTTCTCCCGCATTACGGTTTGATCACCTTGTCGGCCTTGGCCAGTGTTTCCACGATGCTGTACATGTTGGTCACACCGCCCACCGCAAGCTTTTCGGTCAAGCCATAGTAATTCAGGCAGGTACCGCAAGTCAATATTTGCACGCCCTGGGCTTCCATACTTTTAAGATCCTCCAGCGATAGAGAACCCTCCGTGGTGAGCCGTGCGCCGCCATTGTAAAACAGTATAGTTTTTGGCAGCTCGTCCAGCTGAGAAACGGCATAGAGAAATGCCTTCATCAACTGGCGGCCCAGCTCATCGCTGCCGCTCCCCATGGCATCAGAGCTAACAGCCACAACCGTATTGCCGCGTCGATCCGGGATACAGGCCACCGTAGGCTCTTCGTTTTTCTCTTCGCTTGTTTGTACCGCGTCCATCGTGACGACGAAATGAGCTTCCGCCAGCTTTTCGCTACGGACAGAGAAGCCCTTCCCCTGAGCCAAGCGCATGACATTCTGCACAGCTGTTTCGTTATCTACATGCGTTTCTATCCGTGCGGGTCCGGTCAATGCCTCCAAAGCCTTGATCGTCTTCACGACCGGCAGCGGGCAGGCCATGCCCAATGCGTCAACTTTTACCAATTCCATAGCAAGCTCCTGTTTATAACAATATTCATGGATTTCTTATGAAAGATCTTTTCTGGTATATTGATACCAGGCTATGAGTATCCCAAGCAGGCAAGCCCCGGCGCCGATTGCCATCAGCCCGCCATCCAGGCGTTGCTCTGTGATAATGTCCGCGCCATCGCAATAGGCAAAGGGCGTAAAGTATTTCAGAAAAGACGCCGATTCCGTAAGGTTAGAGATCAGATTGGTGAAATAGAACAGAACAGCAATTCCCAGGCCGATCCCCACGCTGCCCCGTTTGACAAAGGCAGAGATCCCGTAGCAGATGCCTGCAAGTTCGAGCTGGAGCAGATAGTAGGCCAAGTGCAAAAGCAAGAGCTGGGCCCAGGGAATGGTTTCCCCGATCGCAAGAATGGAGAGGAGCGACATGGCTAGGACGATCACATTCATCATTGTTAGCTGGACAAACACCGCAAGCAGTTTCTCCAGCAGAACGCGCTTACGGGAAACCGGGTGGGAAAACAGAAAATCCGCCGTCTTATTCACTTCCTCCTTGCTCAGCATATTGACTGCACAGATGGCCGCGAAGAATGCTCCTCCAAGGCCAAGCATGCTGCCGCACTCAATGGCATAAAATCCCTCCAGGGTGCCAAAATTTAGGCGGTCCATACCAAAGGCTGCCGTGAAGGAGCCAAAAGAGGAAAACAAATCAGTGACGGCGTCCATCTCCCCTCTCACCTCTGTATAGAGGAACACACAAACGGACAACATCACACCGATCACACTGGTCCAGATCAAAAACGAGCTTCGCCCCTGGCGTAGTTCATGCTTCAGAATCGTCATGTGTTCTCATCCCCCTCTTCATAAAAATGCAGAAAAATCTCTTCCAGATCCGGTTCTGCCACGGTAAGATCTGTGACCTGTCCAGCAGAAAGGCACTGCAATAGTCGGGGCATATCGCCGCTGTAGAGGAAGCTTCGCGTTCCCTCGCCTTCCCGCAGATCTTTGATCCCCGGGAGCCCCTTGAGCTCAACTTGACCGCGAAGCGTGACCCGTTTCGCGCCGGCATTGGCAAAGGCCTCCACACTGTCGCAGGCAATGATCCTGCCCTCTCGTATCACGGCGGCTCTGGTACAGTTTCGCTGGACCTCGGAAAGGATGTGGCTGGAAAAGAAGATCGTTGCGCCGTCGCGATTCCGTTCCCGCAGGATCTCAAAAAACACACGCTGTATCAAGGGGTCCAGCCCACCTGTTGGCTCGTCCAGGATCAGCAGCTCCGGCTTGCTTTGCAGGGCGCAAACAATGGCTACCTTTTTGCGATTACCAAAGGACAGCTCGTCGATTTTCTTCTCCGGGTCGAGCTGCAATCGTTCACAGAGGCTTTTTGCCTCCGCGCTGCATTCCATGTTTCGCAAATTAGCAGAGAGCTTGCATATATCCCGCACGCGCAGCTTTGGGTAAAATATGGCTTCCGAGGGCAGATAGCCGACCCGGCGCAGGATGCTTTCCTTCTCTCGCACAACATCCATACCAAATACTGTCGCTTGCCCGGAAGTGGGATAAATCAGACCAAGCAGGGTGCGGATGGTTGTGGACTTCCCCGCCCCGTTTGGGCCGATGAAGCCGAAGAACTCTCCCGCATGGACGGAAAGATCCAGCTCCACGATCCCACGGGCGGTCCCATAGTTTTTCGTCAACTTTTCTGTTTGGATCGCTTCCATAACCTCACTCCTTTGCCTTCTCTTCGCGGTAGACCTTTGCCGCATAGAACAGGCAGACAATCAACAAAAGCGTTAGCAAGAGCAACATGCACGGGATCGCCCAGCTCTCGGGCAGCAGAATCGCGCAAACAACAGTGGCAAGCCCGGCCAGCATCAAGGCATAACCGGAAAAGCGATTGCTCTTTTGCCAGGTCACATCATTGAACATCGTCCAGCCGCATCGGAATCCGAACAGGCTGTTCAGTTTTGCCTTCGGTAAAATATTACCCAGGACAAGGAACATGATCCCCATGCAAATCGTACTTACCCGGTTCAGATCTACACTTGCCACATTTGATTTGGCAAAAGCTTCTCGACTGGCTGCATAAAGCAGAACACACTGCAAAACCGTGAAAAACACTCCGGTTGCGATCATGACGATCCGGATCGCCTTGACATTTGCTTCCGCGTGCGCTTTTTGCTTCTCATCCGCCACAGACTTGCGGAGCCCGGACTTTATGGAAAAATAGGCGATCACGCCTCCCACCAAAACGATCCCTGGAATCAGCAGATTCTCCCACTTTGAACCCCATCGGTCGATATTGCCCGCAAAATCATAATGCAGCGGGACTTGTTCCGGCAGAAATTGCAGCCAGATCAATGTTACCGCCAGCGGCAGAATAATAGAGATCCTTGCAAACAGCTTCATGGTTTCTCCCCTCCAAACTGACTGACCCAAAGGATCAGATCTTGTAATACGGATGTGTTGAGCTCGTAATAGATGAAGTTTTTCTCGCGGTACTCCAAAACCAGGTCCGCGCTTTTCAGCAGCTTGAGATGATAGGACAGGGCGTTGGGTGCGATTCCGGTCCGCTGGGCGATTTCTCCGGCGTTCAGACGGCCGTCGCGGAGCAAGAGCAAAATCTCCCGCCGCTGGGCATCCGCCAGAACTTTAAAGATATTGGTATCGCTCAAAACCCATCACCTCCGCTGTACGGCAAGCTTGCTTTCTACTCTCAGTATAGAATAAAGAAAAAAGAAAGTCAAGATGTATTTCAATTTTTTTTGAAATACATCTTGACTTTCCACATTGTCGATTTTAACAAATCGGGCGCAGCGGAAGATGTTCTATCGGCTTGAGCCCAAATCCCGCCAGCAGGGCTTCGGCCCTTGCAATCAGCGCTGGGTTCCAGGTTTCCAGCGGCGTGTGGGCGTCGCTGCCGAGGACAACAGTGCAGCCCTCCTCCCCCGCGATCCGCCAGAAAGCGGGATCGGGATAGTGCTTGCCCTCGCTGAAGCCCAGGAGATTGAACTCCAAAGGGATCGACAGGTCCAGCGCCTTGCGGCAGATGGCCCGGACGTGACGCTGATACGCTTTGGGATCTCCGACGAAGCGAAAGAGATCCGGATGGGCAAAATAGGAGAACAGTCCGGTGTCCAGGGCATCCAGGGTCTGACCGCGATACTGATCCAGCAGCTTTTCATCCGTAGTGGGACGGGTGCTGTAAACGCCCTCCGTCTCATTGTAGAGCGCGTGCTGGCCCAGAATCAGATAGTCCAGGGGGAAACTGCGCAGATAGTCCAGCAGCCGCGGAAAGAGCCTGGGATAGAATTCCGTTTCCAGGCCGATGTACAGGCGGATTCGGTCTCCGTATTCCTCTCGCAGGGCCAGAAGGGTCTCCACATAGTCAGGAAGCTGCTCCGGACGCATGCGGAAGCTGGAATAATAGTCAGGCTGATCGAAAAAATAGGGGCTGTGGTCGGAGAAGCCCAGCTCCTTCAGTCCGCCCTCCAATGCCCGTTGGATATAGTCCTGTTCCCGGCCGACGGCGTGGTTGCAGCGGGGCGTATGGGTATGGTAGTTTGCAAGCATGAAAAATCATCCTTTTTCCCGTGGAATTGAACACCCGCTTGGAATTGGAACGCTATTGTTTATTCTTTCTGTCACGCCATGGGAAAATGTCCAAACAATCCAACAATTCTCCTTCAGAAAGAACTGCAATTACAATGCTTGTGATCAATAAATAAACCCCAAAGCTGGCAAAGGACGCAGCACGAAGCGCAGGAAATTCCGAGTGAGCAGAAAGACTAGCCATAGTCAAAAAAAACATCACAGCAAGAATCAACGCAAAGGCAGAAAAGCGCCAAACGACGCCACTGTTAACCGTTGTATCTAAGATTCCAAAGACACAAGCTCCGAGGGCAATGAAAAACAGAACAGATACGCCCAAAACAACAGCTTTTTTCCGTTGCGGGAACAACAGCAGCAAAAGAATTCCGATGAGCAGAAGCGATGCGGCCGGAAGAAAGCCCGGAATGTTACGCCCCACGTCAGTAGACATTGATTCATAAACATACAGAGAGGAAAGGGACAGGCCATTTCCGATTGCATTGAGCAGTAAACTGCAAGCATACAACAGCCTGTAATGTACGCCATTACGATGGCAAATAAGAGCAGCAAGCATGAATAAAAAACCGCACAGCACGCCATACCAACAGCTGGCACACAGCAATTTTGTGGCGATCACCGTAACAGGGAACAGAATCAACAGCGAAATGAAGCCAGAGAAAAAGACGATCATGATCCCAGAGCGGCTCCAGTCAGGCACACTATATCTTCTTTCCATTACATTCATTACTCATCCGCCTTGGTTTCCAGACCGGAATCAAAGCTGGGCATGAGCTGCAGCTTGAACAGGTTGCGGCGATGGAGCCGGTCGATCCTGGCCTTGGTCTCGGGATCGTCGATCTCGCCGGTGCGGATATAGCGATCCAGCATCGCGTAGGTGAAGCCAAGATTATCCTCATCGGTCTTGCCGCAGAGGCCATCGATGGGGACCTTCTCCACCAGCACTTCCGGCAGGCCCAGATAGTGGCCCACAGCCTTGACCTCCTGGACGGTGAGATGCGACATGGGGCTGAAATCACCCGCCGCGTCGCCGTAGCGGGTGGAATAGCCCACCCAGTCTTCCGAAAGGTTGCAGGTATTGACCACGCGACCATTGCGGCTCTGGCTGATGGCGTAGACCGTCGACATGCGGATCCGGGGCGGCAAGTTCGTCAAACTCTGGGTGGAGAGCTTCAGCCCTGCAGGAATCGCATTTTTGAGACCTTCCACGGCATCGTGAATGTTCACCACATAGTTTTCAATGCCCAAATGCGTGCAAAGCAGATGGGCCATATCAATATCGTGTTGCTCGCCATTGGGCATCAGCACACCGATCACGCGCTCCTTGCCCAGTGCAGCCACGCAAAGAGCGGCGGCCACAGAGCTGTCTTTGCCGCCAGAAATGCCCAAAACAGCGTTGCAGCCGGGGCCGTTTTCTTCAAAGAAGTCTCGAATCCACTGAATACAGGCTTCCGTGGTTTTCTTTACATCGAACATATCATGATTCCTTTCCTTGTACTGTTGCAGCCTGGCGTACAAGCGGCGCCAGGCTGCATATCGTTTAGATCACATTGATTTGGCAGGAAGCCATCACCTGGAGCGCAGCCTGATGCAATTCCGGTGTCACACCGGCACAGCAGGCCGCATCCACATAGACTTCTTTCTCATGGAAGCGGGCCTTCAGCAGCAGGGCATTGGACACCACGCAAATATCGGTACAAAGACCGATCACGGTGACATCAAAGTCCTCTCCTGCAGCCGCGTCCTCGATCTGTTGCGGCAAAACCAGGGAACCAAAGCTGGGCTTCTCCACCAAAACGGCTCCGCGGCTTTCCAACGCGGTGGCAATGGCAGGGTCCAACTGCCAACCGAGGGTGCCCTTGATGCAATGCTGCACCGGCAGATGGCGGCCCTCCGCTGTCTGCAAATATTCCTGGCCGTGGGTATCCAGCGTTGCGAAGATTTCGCCCGCAAAGCTTTGGATCTTCTGCAGGACTGCAGGCCGAATGGCGGCGGCCTCTTTTGTACCCAGAGCGCCGTCGATAAAATCGCGCTGCATATCAACTACAACTAAAAAGTGCTTCATTTTCTTTTCTCCCATGGGGTGAAACATGTCAAATGCTTCAGCAGTGCTCGTCCAGCCAGGCCTGCATCTCCGCACGGCCGTCCTGGGACATAGGAAAGGTTTTTTCCCCTTCGATCTCGCTGAATTCGTAGCTTAACGGGCCATGCCAATATTCCGCCTTGATGGAACTGGCAGGATAGTCCACTTCCTTGTTCTTCGGCGGGATCATCACCGCGTTGGGCGTGATCTTATAGCGAAACGACCCGCTGGAGCCGGTGAAGACATTGCCGTTTTCAAAGTGGTGAAAGACTGGCAGAAAGACGGCGCTCATTCGGCCATCAGCTCTTCCATCTCATCCAGCAGTTCGCCAAAGAGGGCAAGGGCCTGGTTGACGGGTTCGGGAGTGGACATATCCACACCGGCGCCCTTCAGCAGGTCGATGGGATCCTTGGAGCAGCCGCCAGAGAGGAATCCGATGTAATCCTTGACCGCTTTTTCCCCCTCCCGCAAAATACGGCGGGACAGGGCAATTGCGGCGGAATAACCAGTGGCATACTGGAAGACATAGTAATTGTAGTAGAAGTGAGGAATCCGCTCCCACTCATAGGAGATCTCATCGTCCAGGACGATATCATCACCGAAATAGAGATGGTTCAGCTTCTTATACTCCTCGCACATCCGTTCGGCAGTCAAGGCGACACCCTGCTGGTTCAGCTGCCCAAGCAGAAGCTCAAATTCCGCAAACATGGTCTGCCGATACAGGGTGGTGCGGAACTGCTCCAGGAAATGATTGATCAGATAAGCGCGCTCCTTCTTGTCGGTCGTCTTGCTCAGAAGGTACTCCATCAGCAGAGCTTCGTTGCAGGTCGAGGCCACTTCCGCCACAAAGATCACATAATCCGCATCTACAGGGTTCTGGTACTTGTTGGAGTGATAGGAATGCAGCGCATGTCCCATCTCGTGGGTCAAGGTGAACTGGCTGTCCAGCGTGCCGGAATAGTTCAGCAAAACATAAGGATGCACAAACGCGCCGGAAGAATAAGCGCCGCTTCGCTTGCCGACATTCTGATAGACATCGATCCAGCGATTTTCAAAGCCCTCCTTGAGGATCTTGCGATAATCCTCACCCATGGGAGCCAGAGATTCGTAAACCGTCTGCTTGGCCTGCTCAAAGGGGATCTTCACATCTGCGCCGGGCACCAGCGGGGTGTAGAGATCATAGAAGTGCAGCTCATCCAGGCCCAAAAGCTTCTTGCGAAGACGGACATAACGGTGCATCTTGTCAAGGTTCTGATGTACAGCTTCGATCAGATTATGATAGACACTTACAGGAACATTGGTCTGATCCAAAGAGGCCTCCAGCGGAGAAGCGTACTTTCTGGCGTTGGCATTAAACTGCAGGCTCTTGACCTGGGCATTCAGAATGGCCGCAAAGGTGTTCTTCTTAGAAGCCCAAGTGTTGTAGGTGGTCTCGAAGGCAGATTTCCGCAACACGCGGTCATCGGACTCCATGCAGGAAACAAAGGTTCCCTGGGAGAGGGGATGCTTGTTTCCATCCTTGTCCACCGCATCGGGGAATTTCAAATCCGCATCGGCAAACTTGGAGTAGATGTCTTGCGGTGCCTGCGCCATTTCACCCGCCATTGCCAACAGCTTTTCTTCGCTGGCGGACAAGACATGGGCCGCGTGCCGACGAATGTTGAAGATATAGCGGCGATAACGCTCCAGACCAGGCTCCTCCGCATAGAAGCGTTCCATATCTGCGTCGGAAATTGCCATGATCTCCGGGGTCTCGAAAGCGGTGGCAGCGGAGAATGCAACATAGGCAGACATGGACATGCCTTCCATTTCCTGATACTTGGCAACACGGGTATCCTCGTCATTGCGACGGGAAGAATAATTGAAAATGTTGCTTAAGCGAACAGAGGTGGATTCCAGTTTCTGTGCGTAGGCCAGCAGCGTCTTGGCGTCTTGGCAGAGCTTTCCTGCATAGGAGGACAGCTCCGCTGTGTCTGCCTTCAGTTTTTCCAGATCCGCCATCCAGGCTTCGTCCGAGGGATACATGTCTTCTACTGCCCAGCGATCTTTTTCCGCAATCTCAGAACGCTCCGGAATTTTCTTCATTTCAGCCATTACGATAGTTCCTTTCTTTCTCACCGATACGGTGTTAGTTCCAAAGCTTATTGTACTCCAATTCCTTTCTTTCGTCAATCTAAATTCTGTCTATTCTGTATTTTGTACATAAAAAATTTACGATTATCCAGCTGCAAAACTTGAAAACAGGAAGAAAATACGATATAATAGCAAATAACGAATCGGGTCATCCGAATTCGTTTAAACCATTGCAATGTTGATTCTTCATTATCGAAAGGAGTACATAACATGGGACTTATTGCAGCAGGTCTCGGTGCTGTAAGCGGCGTTCTGGCAGATCAATGGAAGGAGTTCTTTTACTGCGACGCGATTGACAGAAATGTGCTGGTCGTCAAAGGCCAAAAGCGGGTCTCCGGCCGCTCCAGCAACACCAAAGGAAATGACAATATTATCTCCAACGGTTCCGTCGTCGCTGTGGCAGATGGCCAGTGCATGATCATCGTGGAGCAGGGCAAGATCGTGGAGGTCTGTGCCGAGCCCGGCGAATTTGTCTGGGATTCCTCCACCGAGCCCTCTATTTTCACCGGCAGTCTTGGAAACAGCATCAAGGAGACCTTTAAGCTGATTGGAAAGCGTTTTGCCTTTGGTGGCGATACCGGCAAAGATCAACGGGTGTACTATTTTAACACCAAGGAGATCATTGACAACAAATTCGGCACTTCCACGCCGATCCCCTTCCGTGTTGTGGATCGCAATATCAACCTCGATATTGATGTTTCCGTCCGCTGCCACGGCGTGTTTTCCTATCGGCTTGTGGACCCGCTCCTGTTCTACGCAAATGTCTGCGGCAATGTTGAGCGCTCTTACGACAGATCCGAGATCGACAGCCAGCTGAAAACGGAATTCCTCTCTGCATTGCAGCCGGCCCTTGCTATGCTCTCGGAGAAGGAGGTCCGGCCCTCACAGATCATGCACCACACGGAGGATCTGAGTGAGGCTATGAATGTTGCCCTGTCCAAAAAGTGGGGGGAGCTTCGCGGCATTCAGGTGGTTTCAGTTGCAGTCAATTCCCTCACCCTTCCGCCGGAGCAGCAGGAGATGATCACACAGGCCCAGCATACTGCAATCATGCGGGATCCCACCATGGCGGCTGCCACGCTCGTACAGGCCCAGAGCCAGGCCATGAAGGACGCCGCAAACAATTCTGCCGGCGCAATGACCGGTTTTATGGGCGTTGGCATGGCCCAGCAGAACGGCGGATTCAACGCCCAGAACCTTTTTGCTATGGGACAGCAACAGCAGCCGCAACAAAACGCTGCAGCCCCGGCGCAAGCCTCGAAAACCGGAACCTGGCGCTGCGCCTGCGGTTCGGAAAACACCGGCAAATTCTGCATGGAATGCGGCAAGCCCAAGCCCCAGGAGTCCGACGGCTGGACCTGCAAGAAGTGCGGCGCTGTCAACAAGGGAAAGTTCTGCATGGAATGCGGCGAAAAGAAGCCTGCCAATGAGCCGCTTTACAAGTGCGACAAGTGCGGCTGGGAGCCGGAAGACCCCAAGCATCCTCCGAAGTTCTGCCCCGAATGCGGCGACCTCTTTGATGAAAACGATATTCAGTAAGTACTAAGCGCTTCAATAACGGCTGAATGCTCCGTCATTCAGCCGTTATTATTATCAGGTAAAAAACTCCCCCTGCCGGTGAATGGGATTGTCGTCCACAGTCACGGGCAGAGGGAGGTATTCTTTGATGTTGACGGAAGGATTATCTTCTGTTCTTCTTCGCTGTATCGCTGGGAATTTCGTCTTTCTGATCCAGGAACATCCAAATCAGAGCAGCCAGAATACCGCCGACCAGAGGAGCAAGCAGGAAGATCCAGATCTGCTCCATATTCACACCGCCGGCAAAAATGGCGGGGCCAAGGGAGCGGGCAGGGTTCACGCTGGTGCCGGTGATGGCAATGCCCAGCAGATGAACCAGGGTTAGAGCGCCGCCGATAACAAGGCCGGCGACCTTGCTATACGCTTCCCGGGAGGTGACGCCAAGAATGGCAAGAACAAAGATGCAAGTTAGCACCACTTCTGCCACAAAACCGGCGCCGATGCTGTAGCCAGCCTGCACTGCATTTGCGCCATAGCCACAGTCGGACCCGAAGAACAGACCCAGCATGGCCGCGCCGGCAATGGCACCCAGCACCTGGGCGATCACATAGCCGATAAAATCCTTCACGGTCATTTTCTTGCTTACCAGCATTGCAATGGAAACTGCAGGGTTGATGTGGCAGCCGGAGATATTGCCGATGGAATAGGCCATCGCCACGATCACCAGGCCAAAGGCCACGGCAGTGGCGAGATAGCCGGCAGTGTTATCCACACTGCACTTGGTTGCGATGGCAGCGCCACAGGCAACCAAAACGAGGACAAATGTGCCAAGGAATTCTGCGACATACTTTCTCAGATCTTTCATAGAGATGCCTCCTCTTTCAGATCAGAAGCACACGCTTCTGTCGCAAACATTATAGCGCATGTTTATATTATATGCAAGAGTTTCTAAAGAATAAATATCTCCGGATTTCCGTCATGCCACACTTGACAAAAATAGTTGAGTTTTATATAATTTTATTTAACACAATGAAACGGAAGAAAGGAATTGCAAAATGTATTACTCTTACCGCACCAATGGCGTCTGCTCTGTGCAGATCAACTTCAAGCTCGACAACGACACAGTCTCCGATGTAGAATTCATCGGTGGCTGCAATGGCAACCTTAAGGCCATCAGCAAGCTGGTCAATGGCATGACTGTAGATCAGATCGAGGGCTACCTCAAGGGAAACACCTGCGGCGGCAAGCCCACTTCCTGTGCTGATCAGCTCGCCATTGCTGTCCGGCAGGCTTACAACAAAGCCCATGCCTGAGCCAATGGAGCCGGATCGCTACGCCCTGCTCCGGCTGGAAAAACAGCTCTGCTTCCCGCTCTATGCCGCCTCCCGAGAAGTCATCCGTCACTATCGGCCACACCTGGACGCGCTGAATCTAACCTACACGCAATATATCACCATGATGGTGCTCTGGGCGGAGCAGGAAATCAGCGTAAAGCGGCTTGGACGGCAGCTGTATCTGGACAGCGGCACCTTGACCCCATTGCTGAAAAGCCTGGAAGCCAAGGGTTATGTGACCAGGACCCGAAGTGAGAGCGACGAGCGCGTCGTGCTGGTCCGTTTGACCGACGCGGGACTTGCCTTGCAGGAAAAGGCGCTAAGTGTTCCTGCCGGGATCCGTTCGTGCATCCATCTAACGCCAGAGGAATCTGAGACGCTGTATAAGTTGCTCTACAAGCTGCTGGCGGATGAAAAAGGGATCTAAAAAAGAGATTGGCTGCTTGTGGTTTCGTCACAAGCAGCCAATCTTAGTTCAACCTTGAATTGCCGCCTCATAGACGGACTTCATGCCGATGCCACTGGGATTAAACAGATGGTTCTGCGGCATATCGTAGCCAGGGAGATTATTCCCCTCCACCAGCACGGGGCCGTCCGGCGAGATACCCACATCCCAACCGATATAGCGAAGTTTCGGCTCCACAAAGGCGGCCTTTTGGCACAGCTCTAAGGCCTCTTTAAAATACGGCACCTGGAACCCCTTGAACACAAAACCGTTATTGGGATGCACCGTATAGGTCTCAGCAGTTTTATCGCAAAAAAATGGGTGCCGAACGGTTCCCGTTTCGTCCAGCATGGTGTACATGCCGCCGCTGGTGGCATTATCCACATCAGACTTGCCGTTGCCCACGCGGAAGATCACATATAGCACCTTAGCCTCATGCCTGTCGTTGACGATGGTCGTGATCCGCATTGTATTGAGTGCCTGTGGGCAGGGGCGGCACATCTCTGGATGCTGCTCGATCACGCCCTCCGCCAGGAACATCTCTGCCTGCATCAGCTCGTCATACAGCTTTTTGTGGTCGGGATACTCGGAAAGACGGACTTTTTTGACACCGAGGCCACCAAAGGAGTCCAACTGCTTGGCAAAGAAAGCCTCCTTCCCAGCCAGAAAGGCCTCAAAGGGCTCAAATCCCTCCCGAAGATCGACAAAATCCCGCTTGATGAAGTCTTTATACTTTTGGTTAAACAGGAGTTTATTGTCCAGGATGTCGTAGGCTTCCCGCTTGTTCAGTCTTCGGACCAGCTCGATATTCTCCTTCATGGTGACATAGGTTTTTCTCTTTTCCTTGCCGATAAAGGCGAAGCCGAAGATATTGTAGTCCAAATATCCGATTCCGTAACGAAATACGCAATATAGCATATCCGAAAACAGATAAAGCTTTGACTTCCCGCTCTCCTTGTGCACGACATTGATATTGTTGCGAAACCGTTTCAGACTTGCGGTTGAGGCTCTGTGAATAATAACCGATAGCTTTGACATAGACCTAACACTTTTTATTTGCGGCGGAGCAAGGGAGATTCGATTTTCTCTTGTTTCTTTCCGCCGCGTTCTTTTTCCTTTCGAACATACTGAACAAGATACACTGCATAGAGCAGACCGACTGCCGCTGCTGTGCCGATCATGCCATCATCGCCAGTGAGTGCTGCCAAGGTCACAGCCAGCAACAACAAGCAGCCTACAAACACAGCGACAAAGCGCCGAAACCCCGCGCTGCGCATTCCTTAAGCGGGCAGAAAACCGGCCATTGCATCCTTGAACTGCGCCATTAGAGTGTTGGCCTCGTCCCAAGTTTGACCGATTGCAGTATAGTATAGTTTGATTTTCGGCTCCGTGCCGGAGGGCCGAAGGATGATCTTGCCATGCTCTCCCAGCTCCAGCGTAAAGACATTGGACTTGGGCAGGCCAGTTTCCTCTTCCCTACCACATTTCAGGCATTTGCGAACGCCGCTCAGATAGTCCACGGTCGCCGTTACCTTGCAACCGGCCACCTCGACAGGGCAGTTTTCGCGGATATTGGTCATGAACGCCTTGGATGTCTCGTTTGCAGTGACACCCTGAAGCTCCACGCTCTGGACATAAGCCGCGTAGCAGCCGAACTGCCGGTAGAGCGCGTCCATATAGTCCGCCAGATTCATGCCGTTCTCCTTGGCATAGGCGGCCGCCTCACAGACCAGCATTGTGGCAACCACGGCGTCCTTATCCCGGGCATAGCTGCCCTTGAGGTAGCCGCAGCTCTCCTCAAAGCCAAAGATAAAGCGTTCCTCCCGACCCAGTTCCTCAAGGCGAAGAATCTCGCCACCGATATACTTGAAGCCGGTCAAGACATTCATCATTTTCACACTGTAAGCCTCGGCGATTTTGTCCGCCAAGGGCGAAGAGACGATAGACTTGATGACCTCGGCGCCCTCAGGCAGATCGCCACGCTCGGAGCGGGTACGCAGGATATAGTCCAGCAGGACGCAGCCCAGCTCGTTGCCACTGAGTTTGCGGAAGGTCCCGTTCACAGGAACCGCGATTGCCACACGGTCCGCATCGGGGTCCGTGCCGATGATCAAATCGGGATGGATCTCGCTGGCAAGTTTGTAGCATTCATTCAGCGCGGCGTCCGTCTCGGGGTTGGGATAAGTGCAGGTTTTGAAATCGCCGTCCGGTTTTTCTTGAACGGCCACAATATCCGCCTTGACGCCAATGCGACGGAAGAGCTCACGCACGGGCTTGTTGCCGGTTCCGCACAGAGGCGTATAGATCACATGGAGTCCGGAGCGCTTGACCCGCTCCAGGTCCAGTCCCTCCTGCATGACCCGGTTGTAGTAGGCAGTCCAGAGGGATTGGGGGATGTTTTCGATCATCCCTTCCGTTTTAAGGGCATCAAAGCTTTTTTCTGGCAGGACAAAATACTGTGTATTCTGGATTTCCCGGTAGACAATGGCGGCGGGCTCGTCGGTCATTTGGCAACCGTCTGCACCATAGCATTTAATGCCGTTGTACATACCGGCATTATGAGAGGCAGTCACCATGATACCTACGCCGCAGTGTAGCTCGCGCACCGCATAGGAGAGCATGGGGGTGGGTGCAAGCTCATGATAGATGTGCACATGAATTCCGGTTTCTGCCAGCACAGCAGCACAGATTTCCGCATAGGCGCGGGAATTATGGCGGCTATCATAGCCGATGGCGCAACGCTTGGGCAGATCTGTTCCATTCAGCCACTTGGCAACACCCTGAGCTGTGCGGCGGACTGTAAACTCATTGAGGCGATTGCAACCAAGGCCCATGATTCCACGGATTCCCGCGGTTCCAAAGCTCAGCTCTGCCCCAAAGCAGTCCTTCAATGCCAGCTCATTTCCCTGCATAGCTTGCAGCATATCCCGATAGGAAACGGGAGCGTGCTCCAACCAGAATTGATACTGTGTCTGATAGTCCATAATGTCCTCCCATTCAACAATTCTTCCTCGCTCGGCCTTCCCGTATGCACAGCAGGTTGACCGTTTTACGAAACCCGTCACAGAGGTCTGGAGAGGGGTTTATTGTTCTTGTTTTGAGATCCAACTAAGGAATTGAACTTTGCGCGAGATTCTCTTACCTCGTTCAGCGCCTCGGAAATGGCCTGCTCGGTCTGCTTCAAGGCGTCGTCCACATATTGGTTGGTCACAACCTTGAGCTCGCGAATTCGCTCCTGGGCAGCCTGCACTGTTGCATTGGCTTCGTCCTTGGCGGCCTTTACCGTCGCTTCGGCTTCTTCCTTTGCGGCCTTTAACATTGCTTCGGCTTCCTCCTTGGCCTGCTTATAGATCTCATTCTCAGAAATGAGCTGGCGGGCCTGGGCGTGTGCCTGTTTCAAAATGTTCTCGGCCTCACGCTTTGCATTGTTGATCACTTCGCTTCGGGATTCGACGATGGTTTTGGCCTGCTTCAGCTCACCGGGCAGCAGGTTACTGATCCCATCCAATTGATCGAGCACGCGGTCGCGCTCGACAATGCATTTATCAGCGCTCAGCGGCATGCTCCGCGCTTGCTGTATGATCTCATACAAGGTGCTGATAATATCTTCAATCCCGTTTTCATTCATGGTTGTTTCCTCCTGTTTCTGTCTTAAGACAAGTCGACTGCCCGATAAACGGTGATTCCCGTTTTGCCGTAGCGATAGTCCCTTGCGCGGGAAAAACCTGCAAAGCTGTCAGGCAGCACCTTATCCGCAGGTCGTTCGCATATTATTATAGCACCGGATTTCAAGATGTCAATTTCTGAAATCCGTTTTAGCGCGTTTTCCAGGAATTTCTCCCGGTAGGGCGGGTCCAAAAAAATCAAATCAAACTTGCCCTTTGCCCGGTTCAGATACTCCATATAGTCTGCACAAACCAGCTCTGCCAAATTCGACAGCTTGGTCTTTTCCAGATTCTGCCGAATGATGGAGATGCATTCCTTACTCTGGTCTACAATCACGGCGCCTGCAGCTCCGCGGCTCAGAGCCTCAATGGCCATCTGGCCGCTGCCGCCAAAGAGATCCAGAACCCGGCGTCCTTCCACCTCGAATTGAATGATATTAAATATGGATTCTTTGACCCGATCCGTGGTGGGACGGGTATCCAGGCCGTCTCGGCTTTGTAGCGGGACCGATCTGGCTGTACCGGAGATCACCCTCATGTTTCTTCCTCCCCATGGAAATATTGATAGACCGCTACGGCGGCGTCTCTGGGTAACACGCTACCCAGCTCCTGCACGCTGGCCGCCCGAATGGCGGACACGGTATGAAAGCGTTTTAGAAGATCCTCCCGTCGTTTGGCGCCGATGCCGGGGATCTGCTCCAGGCTGCTACCCTTGACCCGCTTGCTTCGAAGCTTGCGGTGGTAAGTAATGGCAAAGCGGTGCGTTTCCTCCTGGATCGTGCCAATCAGGGCAAACACGCTCTGCTGTCCGGAAATGCCGATTTCCTCTCCTGCTGGGGTCACCAGCGCCCGGGTGCGGTGGCGGTCATCCTTGACCATGCCAAAGATGGGGATTTGGATCCCCATCGGCTGCAGCTCGTCCAGCACGGCCTTGGCATGGTTTACGCCGCCGTCGATCAACAGCAAGTCCGGGGCAGATTCAAAGCCTTTATCCCCTGCCAGGAAATGCTTGAAGCGTCGGTGCAAGACCTGGCGCATGGAGGCGTAGTCGTCCTGATCATCCAAGCCCTCCAGTTTAAAGTGCCGATAGCCGGAACGCAGAGGTTTTCCGTCCTCGAAGACCACCATGGAAGCCACAATGTCGGTGCCGGAAATATTGGAAATATCATAGGATTCCATGCGCCGGGGCTGGTGCTCGAGCTTGAGCATCTGCCGCAGCAGCTCTTGTGTGCCCCGGAGCTTTTCCTCCCGGGTGGTGATCCGCTGGGCTTCCTCCAAGGCGTTGCGCTGGGCTGCCTCCACCAAACGGGTCCCGTCCCCCCGCTGGGGGGTTCGGATTCGAATGTGTTTGTTCAGGTTCTTGCTCAAAAGCTCTGCAAAGAGTTCAGCATCTTCGATTTCCATGGGGAGCAGGATCTGCTTCGGCGCGGCCCCACGGCTGAAATAATACTGCTTGAGCAGCGCAGAGACAGCCTCCGCCGGATCGTCGGCCAGGGGCAGAATTTCATAATCTTTATCCACCAGATTGCCGTCCACATAGTGCAGAACCGCAAAGCAGCCCTTGGCCTCCGTCTGGGCGTAGCCGATCGCGTCGGTGTCGGCCATGCGGCCGGCGGTAACAAGCTGCTTCTGTCCCAGAGCTTCAATGGCGTTCATCCGATCCCGGAGCTGAGCCGCCTTTTCAAATTCAAGAGTTTCGGAAGCAGCAAGCATTTTTTCCCGCAGTATCGCTGCCACAGGTTTGTACTGGCCGCAGAGTAGATGCTCTACCTGGGAGATTCGCTCTCGATACTCTGCTTGATCCGGCGTACCCCGGCACCAGCCGTCACAGTTGCCCATTTGGAAGTTTAAGCAGGGCCGCTCCTTGCCAATGTCCCGCGGAAATACTTTGCCGCAGCCAGGCAACTTGAAGGTAAGACGCAGGGTGTCTATGACTTTTTGCGTGAGATAGCGCCCGCCGTAGGGGCCAAAATAACGCGCACCATCCTCCATAACCTTGGAGGCCAGCGTCATAACGGGATAGGGTGCGGTGAGATTCAAACGCAGATAGGGAAAGCCTTTGTCGTCCTTCAAGAGGATATTATACTTGGGCATATAGCGCTTGATGAGGCTGCATTCCAGCACCAGGGCCTCAAATTCCGAGGCAGCCATAATCACATCAAAATGATCCACCTTGGAGACCATGAGCCGGGTTTTTGGGCTGTGGGAAGCGGAATCGATGAAGTATTGGCTCACGCGGTTTTTCAGCTTTTTGGCCTTGCCCACATAAATGACCTCGCCAGCCTTGTTTTGCATCAGGTAAACCCCTGGTGAAAGGGGCAGCGAGAGGGCTTTTTCCTTCAATTCGGATTTCGTCAAGCATCTCACCTCCCGGATAGAGCTTGCCCCAAAGACCGGATCCGGCCTTTGGGGCATTTTGCGTCAGAACAGATCTTCGTCTAGCATTGCGGCAAGCGTATTCACTGCTTCTTCCTCATCGGAGCCCTCGGCAGAGAGGGTCACCTCCGTCCCGGTCACAATCGCCATGGACAGAACACCGAGCAAGCTCTTGGCGTTGATCTTGCGATCATCTGTCTCGATCCAAATGCTGGACCGGTAATCGTTGGCCTTCTGGATGAAGTAGGTCGCCTGCTTGTTGTGCAGCCCGGATGCGCACTTTACAACTTTCGTTACTTTGAACATGTCGTCACCTCACGATGGGGGTGTTCACACACCCATTTAAAACAAAGTAACTATACACAGTTCTGAGGAAAAAGTCAAGCGTTATCTGAATAAAACATCGAAAAAAATGCTTGTATTTGAGAATAAGGCCCCAATTGCAGGTAATGGATCCAGCTCTTAGGCCAGTTCCGCGATGGTCACGCCGTCTTCACCTTCGCCATAGATGCCAAGACGAAATTTCTTGACATGCTTGTTCTTGCGAAGCTCTTCGTGAACCATCTTGCGCAGGACGCCGGTGCCCTTGCCATGGATGATGCGGACTGGGCTCAAATTAGCCATGTAGGCGTTGTCCAGGAAGATCGTCAACACAGCAGAGGCTTCCAGAGCGTCCATACCGCGCAGGTCCAGCTCCATGGTCTGTGCCTTGTTGTTGAACTCCTTCCGGGTCTTATCGATGAATTTTTTGACCTCGGCTGGTTCGTTTTCCAACAAATAGACTTCATTTGGCTTGACATTGACTTTCATAATGCCTGCCTGGAGCTGATAGGTGCCGTCCTTGTTGACTGCCAGAACGGTAGCTTTGGTGCCGATCTTCAAAAGCTCCACGGTGTCCCCTGCCCGGATCTCACGGCTGGGCTTGGGGCGCTCCGGAGCGTTCTGCTTTGGTGCGATTTTGCTCTCCGCTTCGTTGAGTTGGCGGCGCAGTTCCGCCTGGCGGGCGTTGACCCCTTGGGCGTCTGCAGTATCCTTCATCTGCTTACGCAGCTGCTTCAGCTCCTCGTAGACGGAATTGGCGGTGCGGCGGGCTTCGTCAATGATCATCTGTGCCTCGCGGCGGGCCTGAGCCTCAGCCTTTTCCTTTTCCTTCTTGATCTGGGCGTAGTATTCCTCGGACTTTTGGCGGGTGCGCAGGGTCTCCTGCTGCAGGCGCTCGGCCTCAATGCGGGCAGCCTCCATCTGCTGCCGCTGCTGCTCGAGCTGATCCAGAACTTCTTCAAAGTCCAGATCGTTCTGGCTAACTGTGTTTCGGGCTGCATTGATGATCTCCTCGGGAAGGCCGAGGCGGCGGGAAATGGCAAAGGCATTGGACTTGCCCGGCACGCCGATCAACAACTTGTAGGTGGGCTTCAAGGTCTCCACATCAAATTCACAGGCGGCGTTGGTAACGCCCGCAGTGCGCATGGCATAGACCTTCAACTCCGCATAGTGGGTCGTGGCGGCCACACGGCTGCCCCGTCCGCGGCAGAATTCAATCAGAGAGATGGCCAGGGCCGCGCCCTCGGCGGGGTCTGTGCCAGCGCCCAGCTCGTCAAAGAGCACCAGGGAGCGCTCGTTGCACTGATCCACCACCTGCACAATATTTCGCATGTGCGCGGAGAATGTTGACAGGCTCTGCTCGATGCTCTGCTCGTCGCCGATGTCGGCCAGGACATTTTCAAAGACAGAGACGCTGCTTCCGTCCGCGGCAGGAATATGCAAGCCGCACTCAGCCATCAAGGTCAACAGCCCCAGCGTTTTCAGCGTGACCGTTTTGCCGCCGGTATTGGGGCCGGTTATGATCAGTGTGTCAAACTCTTTTCCAAGGTACACAGAAATCGGTACCACGCTCTTCGGGTCGATCAGCGGATGCCTGGCCTGAATCAGATCCAGGCAACCATCGTCACGGATCTTCGGCTCAACCGCCTTCATGCGGAAGGAAAGCTTTGCCCGGGCAAAGATGACATCCAGATCCACCAGAATGGTGTAATCCTGGGAAATGTTCTCCCGGTGGTTGGCCGCCTCGGCGGAAAGCTCCGCGAGAATGCGCTCAATTTCTTTTTTTTCCCGCAGCAGCAGCTCCCGCAGGGCATTGTTGGCGTTCACGGAGGACATGGGTTCCACAAAGAAAGTGGAGCCGGAAGAACTCACATCATGGATCAAGCCGGGGATCTCGTTTTTGAACTCCGCCTTGACCGGCACCACATAGCGGTCCTGCCGCAGCGTGATGATGGGGTCGCGCAGGAATTTGGCGTAGGATGGGGATGTGATCAGCTTTTGCAGGCTTTCCTTGATCTTGGCGCTCTGAATGCGCATATGTCGGCGGATATCCGCCAACTCAGGGCTGGCGGCGTCTGCAATTTCCTCTTCAGAGAGGATGGAACCGGTAATACGCTCTTCCAGATAGCGGTTTGGCGTCAAGGCGGCAAACATCCAGTCCAGGGAAGTGTTGGCACAGGCTCCGTCGTAGTATTCCTTGGCGGAACGGGCGCAGCGCAGGACGGCGGCGATCTGCAGCAGCTCCTTGGGGCTGAGACTGCCGCCGCGGTCTGCCCGGTCCAGGCTCATGCGCACATCCTGTACATCCTGAAATGCAGGGCTGGAACGCAGGTCGATCAGACGGCAGGCGTCGCTGGTCTGTATCTGCAGGCCGACGATATCCTCCTTGTCGCAGATCGGGACGACTTTGCGGCAGTGTTCCTTGGCCTCACTGCTTACGGCACATTCCGCAAGCTGCTCCAGCACGCGGCCAAGCTCCAATTTTTGCAGAGATTTTTCGTATAATTCTGTCATTTCGTATGTCTCATTCATATTGTTTCTCCATAGTGTTGCAGGGACTTATAAAAGTCCAGCGTATAAAAGCTATGTTCCAACTGGGTCATCAGATAGGCTTCGGTGAGCGCGCTCAGCGCATGCAAGCTCTCCCCTTCCAGCCGAAAAGAAAACAAGCGTTTGGCCTCACTCCAGGCAATGTAGCGCATTGCCAGCAACATGCCGGGATTCAGAGGCAGGCGAATTCCAGGCTCATCTTCCCGGCAGGCGGCACAGGAGAGGCTTCCGCGGGACAGGTCAAAGCGGTCCGGGGCTTCCGCCCCGCAGACCGCACAGGCGGAGAGCTCCGGCGCAAAGCCAGCCAGGCAGGCAAGGCGGAGCTCAAAGCCCGCCTTTACCAAGTCCTGGGGCCTGCCCTGGCAAGCCAAGGCAAAGAGCGCGTTGCAGAGCAGCTGCAGCAGTTCCGGGTTCGGTGCATCCTCTTGCGCCACGGTTCCGGCCGCCTGGGCAAAGTAAGACCCCAGGGCCAGTAGCTCGATGTCCTCCCGCAAGGCGCGGAACTGCTCCAGAGGCTGGGCCTCCTGCACGCTGAGCTTTCCACGATACTCCTGCAGCGTAAACTCTGAGAGGGTGAGGAGTTGACAGGCGCTTTTCAGCGCAGAGCTGCCCCGCCGGACACCTCTGGCCTTGACCGTGAGCAGGCCACGATCCTTAGAGAGCAGGTCCAGAAGCTTGTCTGCCTCGTTGATCTCTACCTCCCGGAGCACGATAGCCTCGGTTTTGATAAACATAATCCCTCCGTACCGGCAGAATCGGCATATCCGCAGCTGCCTGCCGATAAAGCAGATAGGTCTCCGGCGCGCCGGAGCGTTCAAATGCTTTCCAAAGCAGAATGGGGTCCTCCATGAAAAAGCCTCCCATCATATTTGATTGGAATTAGCTTTTCCAAAAGGCTTTATCCTTATGCCTGGTTTTTATTGGCCAGAATAGCCAAAATTGCGGATCATAGAATCGCTGTCGCGCCAGTTTTCCTTGACCTTGATCCAGGTTTGCAGATAGACCTTGGTCCCCATAAAGCGCTCGCAGTCGGCCCGGGCCTGGGAGCTGATTTTTTTCAACATCTGCCCGCCCTTGCCAATGATAATGCCTTTGTGGCTGGCTTTCTCGCAGTAGATTGTGGCGTCCACATCGATAATGCCGTTGTCCCGCTCGGAGAACTTCGTGATCTCCACAGCGGTACCGTGCGGGATCTCCTTTTCCAGATTCCAGAGCATCTTTTCCCGGATGATCTCCGCGATGACTTGGCGCTCGGGCTGGTCGGAAGTCGTGCCCTCCGGGAAAAACCAGGGCGATTCCACCGCGTAGCCCTCGCAGGTATTCAGCAGATCCTCCACGCCCTCACCGGTCTTGGCCGAGATGGGGATGATCGCGTCAAAGGCAAAGGCGTCCTTGTAAGCGGCGATCACGGCCAGAAGCTGATCCTTGTCCTCCACCTCGTCGATCTTGTTGATGACCAGGACGGCCGGAACGCCCCGCTGGCGGAACTGGCCGATCAGCGCCTGCTCCTGGGGGCCGATGTTGGCGATTGGCTCCACCAGCAGCAGGACCAGGTCCACATCGGAAACGGATTCCTCTACCACGGAGACCATATAGTCGCCCAGCTTGGTCCTGGGGCGATGGAAGCCCGGGGTGTCCATAAAAACAAACTGTGTCTGGCCCCGGTCCAGAATGCCGCAAATGCGATTCCGGGTCGTCTGGGGCTTATTGGAAACGATAGCGACCTTTTCCCCGACGATGGTGTTGGTCAAGGTGGACTTGCCCACATTGGGCCGGCCACAGATGGCGATCATAGCAGATTTGGTGTTGGTGTTGGTATTCATAATTTTCTCCTATGTACAAGGTCGTAGAGGCCGGGTTCCCCGGTCCGTCGATGATTGGTGATGCGTTTAACAAAAACTCATAATAGACCGCATCCTCCGCCCTGTTTTCGTGGCCGAGCGATCGCGCGCCAAGGGCGCCGCCCATGTGCTCATAAAAGCCCATAGCGTTTTGATTATGCGGGCTGCAGCTGCAAAAGAAGCGGTCAAGGCCGCGCCGACGGCATTCCGCAGCAGTCAACTCAAAGGCTTTTCTGCCCAATCCTCTGTTCTGAAACGGCAGCAAGAGATACAGACTGTTAAGGCAAAAATCGAAGTCTTTATAGCTGCCGAAGCCGCAGGGGCCGACGACAAGATAGCCGACGCAATTCTCGCCGTCCATGGCAAGCCAAACCTTGTTCTTCGGATCGGTAATGCGCCTGTAATCCTTTTCTGCAAAGGACGCCAAATCATATTGGTCGATCATCTCGTCCGGGTAAATGCCCCGGTAGATCGCGTCCCAGACCTTTTGCCTGGTCAATGCCAAAAGTGGGGCGTCTTCGGGAACAGCTTTTCGGAATACAACTTTCAACTTTCCACTTTCAACTTTCAATTGACTTTACCGTTCCAGGTCGATCTTCTTGCAAATTGCCTCTTCCCGCGCCCGCATCTGCTTTTTCATCGGGCCCTCGTCCACATGGTCATAGCCCAGCAGGTGGAGGATGGAATGGATGGTCAAATAGCCCAGCTCCCGCTTAGGACTGTGGCCAAATTCCTCTGCCTGAGCCTTAGCCTTCTCATAAGAGATGGCCATATCTCCCAGCGGCAGCAGGCCGGTTTCCGGATCCAAATACTCTGAAAAGTCCTTGGGTAGCTTCCCCGGCTCGAACTGAAACATGGGAAAGGACAGAACATCCGTTTCCCTGTCGATGTCTCGATAGGCCTTATTGATGGCACGGATGGTCTGGTTGTCCGCCACCAGAACATTGATCTCACAGGGCACGGGAACGCCCTCCGCCTCCAAGGTGGCTTCGATGCACTTTTTCAGATGCAGCCAAAGAGGCAGGCGGCGCACGCCCTTTTCGATTTGAAATGTGATCACAATCTTGTGTTTCATTGCGTTCATCTCTTTCGGTAGTTTTTCACGGGCAGCTTCTTCTCCGGAAGCGCTTTCGCGTTCTCATATTTGTCATAGGCTGCGACGATGCTCTGCACCAGGGCATGCCGCACCACATCCGTCGGGGACAGCCTGCAAATGGCAATGTCCGGGATATTCTCCAGCACCTTGAGCGCCTCCTTGAGGCCGCTGGTCTTGTCGGTGGGCAGGTCGATCTGGGTCACATCGCCGGTAATGACGATTTTGGAATTAAAGCCCAGACGGGTCAAAAACATTTTCATCTGCTCGCGGGTCGTGTTCTGGGCTTCGTCGAGAATGATGAAGCTGTCGTCCAGGGTCCTGCCGCGCATATAGGCCAGAGGCGCGACCTCGATGTTGCCCTTTTCCAGGTATTTCTGATAGGTCTCCGGGCCGAGCATATCGAACAGCGCGTCATAGAGAGGACGCAAATAAGGGTCCACCTTGTTTTGCAGATCGCCGGGCAGGAAGCCCAGCCGTTCCCCCGCCTCCACGGCAGGCCGGGTCAAAATGATGCGGTTGACGCTCTTCTCCCGAAAGGCTGCCACAGCGGCCGCCACGGCCAGATAGGTTTTGCCGGTACCGGCAGGGCCGACGCCAAGCGTGATGGTGTTGTTCAAGATGGCCTTCATATAGCGCTGCTGGCCCAGGGTCTTGGCCTTGATGGGCTTGCCCTTGGCCGTGATGCAGACCACATCCTTTGCCATCTCGCCGATCTGCTCCTCATTGCCGGAGCGAACCAGGTCAATGAGATAGCGGACCTTCTGCTCGTCAATGGTCTCGCCCTTGGCCGCCAATTGCAGCAGACCTTCGATTGCCTTTCCGGCCCTCTCGGCGGCCTCGTCCTCACCGGAGACCTTGAGCTCCGTTCCCCGGTTGGTCACATGGACATCAAAGGTTTGCTCGATCCGCTTTACATTCTCATCGAGATTCCCAAACACGCTGATGATCTGTTCAATCCGCTCCGCGTTGATCAGTTTCTCCATTTACTTCATCCTCTCCGAACAGCTCCACAAGAAGCGTTTTGGAAATCAGCTCGACACAGTTCCATGCGCCCCGGCAGTGAAAGCCGTCCTGGGTCATTTTTATCGTAGTAGATCCGTTTTGTACGCGCCCCGCCACCATTTGTTCCATGGTAAGCCGCAAAGATTCCCCGCCAAGCAGGGCTTCCGCCTGCTCTGGAGAAAGAGAAACGGGCTCCAGTGTGTATTCCAGCAGGGTCACGGTCTCTACTGTCACAGGGAGTGTATATCCTCCCGGCAGCGTCCATGTTTTCATCTCTATCATTCTATCACAACTTGTACCAAAAATGCTACTGTTTCCTGATATTTTTCTTCTTTTTCTTTGAATAATCCATGTAACGCATGTTTCTGTTCTGCCGGTATAGTTTTTTTCCCAGGCAAGCGCGGGACAAACCGTCTCTGTAAGGCGAAGCGTATCTGCATAGACCTCCCCCATCGCCCGGGTAGCCTGCACATGGGTCGTCCATTCGGCAATGCCGGAGATCAGGATATCTCCGGGCTGAACGGTGTCTCCAGGTTTCAACTCTGTGAAGCCGTTGATCACGGAGATTTCCCGGATGATCCCCGGGCGTGTGGCCACAATGTGCGCCACGCCATCGGTTTCCAAGTGCGGTTCCTCCTGCTCCCGCTCCGCCACCAGGACAGTTACGACGCCGCCTTCCCGGTTCACCGCCAGCCAGCGCAGAGCTGGCATACGGTACAGCATCCGGTGTTTCAGATAGGTTGAATCCAGCGTGGGCCCCCAAGTACCAAAGCACACGCCCTCCTCCGCGAGGGCGTTCAGTATCTCTTGTTCAGAGAGTCGCTCGTTTCCTTCTACCCGCAGAAACCAGACGAAATTCTGCAAGAGCCAGGCGAGCAGGACAGCCAGCAGCATTCCAACTGCCAGAACAGGCCTCCGGCGCAGGCGTCGTAGGAGGCTGGGCAGGCCAAAGCGCCGCAGTACCCGCAGTTCACACCAGGCTCGGGCCGCTTCCCGGCTGATCTCATCCAACTGATTCTCATAGACCCGGCATCGAAAGACCAGCTCCGATCGTCTTTGCAAGCCCCAAAAGGGCAGATCTGCTGTAGTCCACCGGTTCAGGCAGAGAGCCGCAGAGGCGCCGGTGACCTCAATTTCAACTGTACCTCGCAGTTTTTTCAGCATAGGTCCAGATCCACCCGCCGGATCGTACCGTTCAACACGATTCGCTCCCGGTTCATGCGCCGGATGTACAATTCCGTCCCCGATACGATCAGTGGCCCGAGTGCAGAGGCAATTCTCACTTCGTTCTCATCGTAGGCGATCACACCCCGGTGGTTTAGGACGACCGCTTCGGAAACTCCCTTGAGCTCCACCACCGGGACGCCGGTCAAAATCTCACCCGGAAAGTCCGCGCAGGTCAAAATGCGCTGGGTCACAGTCCTCACATGCTTCAAGCATATCACCTCGCAAAAATTATGGTTCAGTCTATGCAAGCCAGACTTCGTTCTTGCATACCCTTTCGGGGAGGTGTGACTGGTGAAACAAAAATCTGTAATTCAGATTGGGATTCCCATCCTCGGGATCTGTCTGTTTTTATGTTTTCCTCTGCAAACCCGGGATGGAGTACAAGCCGGGCTTGCGCTTTGCGGTGGAATTCTGATTCCTTCCCTGTTTCCTGTAAGTGTTTTGGCGAGCTGTCTGATCCGGATGCAAGCCGGAACTTGCGGGGGAAGCAGAACAGAACGATGGATGCGCGCACTTTTCGGGCTTCCCGGGTCCGCTGCACTGCCCCTTCTGCTTGGAATTCTGGGCGGTTTCCCGCTGGGGGCACAGCTCACCGCCTCCGCCTATGAATCCGGACAGTTGAGC
>JAFOKO010000118.1 GCA_017419715.1 Oscillospiraceae bacterium
GGGAGATCAGCGTGCAGCCCGCGTCGCACAGGGCAGAGGCGGCGTTGGATTCGGCAGTGGCGTCGGACCAGTTGTTCACGAACTGGACCTTCATGGTAGCGCTGGGGCAGACGCTCCGAGCGCCCAGGAAGTAGGCGGTGTAGCCGGACTTGACTTCCGCAAAGGGGAAGGCGCCAACATAACCAATGACAGCTTCCTTGGGCTGGATCGTGCCTTCGTCTATCAGCTGCTGCAGCTTCATACCGGCCACGACACCGGCCAGGTAACGGCCCTCGTAGATGTTGGCGAAGGCGTTGTGGGTGTTGCTGAGATCGTCGTTCCAGGAGACCTGGTTGGTGCAGGAAACGAACTGGACCTGGGGGTAGTCGGGAGCGACCTTCAGCATGTAGTCTTCAAAACCAAAGGAATTGTTGAAGATAACCTGGCAGCCGGCAGCAGCCAGCTCACGGTTGGCGTCTTCACAGGCGTCGCCTTCCGGAACATTCCACTTGACGACCCATTCTACATTGATGCCCTCGGCCTGGAGCGCTTGAGTGGCGGCGTCCTTGCCGCGGATGAAGTTGTAGGTGTAGCCCTGGTCGTTCTCGTCGCCGATGCAGATCAGACCGACCTTCACTGAGTCGGTGGGCGCAACTTCAGCTCCCGTGGTCTTGGGTGCGTCGCTGTTCCGAGCGGCTTGGGTATTCTGGGCAGCCTGGGTGTTATTGGGCTCAGTCTTGGTTTCGGAGCAGCCTGCAAACAGGACTGTCACAAGTGCGAGACAAAGTACCAATGCGAGAACTTTTTTCATTTACGATCCCTCCATATTGATTGAATGCCAAATAGAACGAACTGTGGAATTATTCCACAAATGCATCATAGCATAAATGATCCGATTTTTCAAGTTTTTTGTAAAAAAGCCTTCGCTTCCGTATGCGGAAGCGAAGGCTAAGCTGCTTCGTATTATCCCTGATAGGGGATATTGGTCATGGGAGCCGTCCAGTATTCTTCGTTGTAGATGTCCCGGAAGAGGTAGGTGGCTTTGGCGCGACTGGATTCGGGCAGCACTACATAGCTCACCTGCATATCCTCGGCGTAGCGCATCTCCTCGCCATAGAGGTAGCTGTTGGAGTAGGACCCGTCGTAGCCATAGTAGTCACAGACGAACTCAATCTTGTCGCCGACCACCAGATCGGCATTTTTTGCCACAGCCTCAGTCTCGCCGTTGACATAGTCAAAGCGGACGCCCGCGATATAGTCTCGGATGGGGTCGCCGGTGTTGACATTGTTCTCAAAGACCAGCAGCAGCTTGGCGCGCTCACCGTTGAGCAGGCAGGGGACCAGGCCGGTAGTGATCATGGTGCTGCCTTCCACCGTGGTATCCTCAAAGTAGAATGGAACGGGCTGATTGTTGATGGCGACCCAGGTGCAGTCGTATTCGCCCACCAGCTCGCCCTGCTGGGTGAAGCTGTACACGGTGTCGAGTCCAAGGTCAATGTAGCCTTCGCCGTCGTCATAGAAGACATTCAGCAGCAGATCGTGGACCTGGCTCCACTGCTCCTTGGGCAGGTTCATCACTGGCATGCCCTCGCTGTTCTGGGTCCACTGGAGTCTGGAGGCGTCGAACTGGTTGGCGGAGATCGTCTGGGTCGCGGTGTCCAGATCAATTTCGCGGCCGAAGAGATCACCGCTGCCAAGCAGGCCGGAGAGCAGACTGCCAATGTCCCCGGCGCCGGAAACGCTGCCGGAGGAACTGGACAGACCGTTCATCAGATTGCCGACGGAGAAGCCGGAGGAATTGGAACTGGCCTGGCCGCCCGCTTCCAGGTTGGCAAACTGCTGGATGCAGCGGGAATAGGAGCTGTCCAGGCCGATCGCGTCATAGGTGGAGACGGCAGTGTTGACATAACTCTTGCGCTGGTAGGGGAAGTAGATGGAAAGCCCATAGGCGTTGGACATGGAGGAAGAGGTCTTATTGTACTTCACCGCGCCCAGCAGGTCCTTAGCCAGCTTTTCACTCTCGGTGTTGTTCAGATTGTAGCACAGGTGCACCAGGTCGATCTGGTCGATCTTGCTGGAGGCAGCGAACTCCCGGGTAGCGCTTCTGGCGTCGGAGACCGTCTTGTAGTCGGTACCGGCCAGGTGCTTAGAAGTGTCGGTGGCCCAGCTCTTAAGACTGTCGGGAACTGTTGCGCTCAGCTCTGCCAGGTCAATCACAGAGAGGGTGGTCTTCTGGCCCGCACAACGGCGGTTGCACTCATCCACGAAATCGTCCACAATATTCTGGCCCAGCACAATGGTGGACATGGAGGGATCGGCAGAGAGCTTGGTGAGCCAGTTGGTGTAGTACCAGCCAATGCCGGGCTCCGTTTCCTCGGAGGCGATCAGGTAGTCGGCGTAGTCGTCCAGCATCAGGCCGGTTTCCAGCGTGGCCATCAGGCAGGCGTCAAAGCCGATGAAGTCAAAGGTCGTTCCGGCATTTTGCAGGGCGGAGCGAATGCCGCTAAGGCCCATGGAGCCGAGGTTGGCGTTCTTCTCGTCATAGCCGTAGCCGGAGACGGAGCCACCGCCGTGGTCCCAGAAGATCAGTGCCTGGCGGTTGGCGGGGTAATTGGAGGTGCAGTACTGGATGAAGCGGGTCAAGGTGGCGGGCTTCACCAGGGATTCCTTGCCGTCGTCGGTCACCAGCGGCTTGAGAGCACCGTTTTCGACCTTGTAGATCTGGTTGACGGTGTTGGAAATGCCATCGATCCGCCACTGCTTGCAGCCGCCGGTGTAGACGATGATGTTCACATTGGAGTTCAAGCTGGCCTTTGCCATCTCCTGCAGGTCGTTGCTGGCCATACCGGACTTGGATTCCAGGTCTGTGCCGCACATGTAGACCATAATGGTGAATTTGTCTTGGCCACCGCCCAGGATCTGGGTGCGCTTCGCCCGTGCGCTGGCGGCGACAGTGGTGTCCAGCTTGCCAGTGTTAGCGCTTCGGGCCCAGCCTGAGGAGACGCTGCTGCCGCCGGAGAAGCCGCCCAGCAGGCTGGAGAGGTCCAGGCCGGAGGAGGAAGACGAGCCGCCGCCCAGGAAGCTGCCCGCGCCGCTCAGAAGCAGGCTGCCAATGCCGCTGGAAGAAGAGCCGCCAGAGGAAGAACTGTCAAGACCGGACAACAGGCCGCTGAGTTTGCCACCGCCCAAAACGACAAAGGCCAGAACCACAATCAGCAGCAGCTTGCCGATGCCAAACCCTCGGACGCTCGCCCGCTGCCCGCCCTGGTAGGACGAATGGGAGGAAGCGGGATGGTTTGCAGTTGGTCTGCCGGAATAGCCCTCTTGTCTGCCCACAGGGCCAGAGTTCAGCCCATCGCCCCGCTTGGCGACGGGTTTTCCGGTACCGGTGACATTTTTGCCCCGGCCATTTTGATTGATTGCCATAAAATGACCTCCAATACAGATAGTTTCTAAATAACCTTCCCTATTTTAGCAGACTTTCTACAGAAATGCAATGCGGAAAAAAGGATATTTTGTGGTTTCGGCGGAACCGGAAAGCCTCCGGCGGAATAGAATACTTCGGTAAGGAGGCGTGGATATGAAAGCAAGCCTTGATCAGCTCAAGCCAGGAGAGCGTGGGACTGTGTGCTGGATCGCGCTCCCCGCCGAGCGGGCGCAAAGCCTCACCCGCCTGGGGCTTTGCCCCGGCACGGAGATCCTCTGCCTGCGCCGGACGCCGCTGGGAGACCCAAGGGTCTACCGCTTCCTGGGTACGGATGTGGCGATCCGGCAAAAGGATGCGGCGGGGATCAAAGTGAGGATCGACAGGGGACAGCCAGAGATCGAAACATCATAAGGAGCTGAAGGAGAAATGTCGGTAAGCGTGGCCCTGGCGGGCAATCCCAATGTGGGAAAATCCACTGTATTCAACGCCCTGACCGGGCTGCGGCAGCACACCGGAAACTGGACAGGGAAAACCGTGGCCCCGGCGGTGGGTCGCTGGACGCTGGAGGGAACGACTTATGAGGCGGTGGACCTGCCGGGCATCTATTCTCTCTCCGGCGGTACCCCGGAGGAGCGGGTTACTGCGGCGTATCTGGAGGCCCACAGCCCACAGGTGCTGGTGGTGGTGCTGGACGCCACCGCCCTGGAACGCACCCTGGCGTTGGCCTTGGAGCTGCAGGCTCTGCACCCCAGACTGGTGATCTGCTTGAATTTAACGGACGAGGCGGAACAGCTGGGCCTGGAGCCGGACTGCGCCGCTCTCTCGGAAGCCCTGCAAGCCCCGGTGGTACCTACTCGGGCAGATCGGAAGCAGAGCTACGAGCTCTTGCGGCGCTGCATCGCCCTGCGGGCGACGCAACAAACGACAACGGGCGCGTGTCCGGCCCAGGCGGAGGGCTTGTCTGCTTCAGCGCTGTATCGGCGCATTGTTCCCGCCCAGGGCCGCCCCCGCCGGGACTGGGATCAGATCTTCCTGGGCAAATGGGTGGCCTGGCCAGTGTTCCTGGGCCTGCTCTTTGTGTTGTTTTATTTGACGGTCCGGGGCGCCAATCTGCCCTCGGCACTGCTGGAAGCCGGGTTTTCCAGATTAGGTCTTGTCCTTGCCCGGCTGCTCTCCAGCTTGCCTGCAGGGCTGCGTGGTTTCCTGCTGGATGGGATCTACGCCACAACGGCCAAGGTAGTGTCGGTCATGCTTCCACCCATGGCGATCTTCTTTCCACTGTTCTCTCTGCTGGAGGACCTTGGCTTTCTGCCCCGGGCGGCCTTATTGCTGGACCGTCCCTTTGCGGCCTGCGGCTCCTGCGGACGGCAGGGTCTGTGCATGTGCATGGGGGTGGGGTGCAACGCCGTGGGCGTCATGGGCTGCAGGATCATTCCCAATGAAAAAGAGCGGATCGCCGCGATCTTGACCAATGCCCTGGTGCCCTGCAACGGTCGCTTTCCCACATTGATCTTGTTAGCAGGGCTGATCCTGGGCCGCAACGGGTCTCTTTCCACCCTGGCGATGGCTGGAGCCTTGACCGGCTGTATGGTCCTCTCCGGCGGTGTGACCCTTTTGATGACGGCTCTGCTGCGTCGGACGGTATTGCGGGGAAGGGAGGCATCCTTTGTTCTGGAGCTGCCCCCCTTCCGCAAGCCACAGCTGGGGCAGCTCCTGATCCGCTCCGTTCTGGACAGGACGCTTCGGGTCCTGGGCAGGGCTGTGACAGTGGCAGCCCCGGCGGGGGCTTTGATCTGGCTGCTGGATCAGTTGAAGTGGGACGGTTTGCCCCTGCTGGGAGTCCTGGCCCGGGGTCTCGATCCCATGGCGGCGCTTTTGGGCTTGAGCGGAACGCTGCTGCTGGCCTTCTTCCTCAGCTTTCCGGCCAATGAGCTGTTGATCCCTCTGGCTTTGATGATCGCCGGAACGGAAGTCGGCGGAGACCCTGAAGTCCTGTTTCCACTGCACACAGCCCTGTGTGCCGCGCTGTTCACGCTCTTCCACTGGCCCTGCTCCACCACACTGTTGACGATCTGGCATGAGACGAAAAGCCTGAAATGGACGCTGGCTGCCGTGCTGCTCCCCACCGCCGTGGGCGTGATACTCTGTGCTGCGGTCCATCTGGTCTTGTAGCTGAAAAAAGGGGCTGTAAAAAAAGTCCCACAACGAAAATGAGAAGCCGCTCTTCACGACTTCTCATTTTTGTTATGGAAAAAATGGCCGCCCCCCTTTCGGAAGCAGCCAAATGGTGGTATAATGTAACTGCTATGAAACAAA
>JAFOKO010000119.1 GCA_017419715.1 Oscillospiraceae bacterium
GGCACCTACTACAAGGAATACTGGGGTGAAGGCTCTGCCCGTGCCCGGAACTGGCAGCGCTATGACCTGGGCGGCGACAAGAAGCTGAGCTTCGAGGAGGGCGTGGATTCCTATGTGCCCTACGCGGGCAGCTTGAAGGACAATGTGGCCCTGACGCTGAGCAAGGTGCGCTCTACCATGTGCAACTGCGGCGCGCTGAGCATCCCCGAATTCCAGCAGAAGGCCAAGTTGACCCTGGTCTCCGCCACCTCCATCGTCGAAGGCGGCGCCCACGATGTACTGCAAAAAGACACCAGCACCACGGTCAAGTAAGCCAACGGAGTTTTGTGAGAAGATTCCCGGATCACTGTGTTCCACAGTGATCCGGGAATTGAATTATGATCTCCGCTTGCGCTTGCCAGGCTGCTGTGGTAAGATAATACTACTTAGGGAAGAAAAGGAGATTGCCATGACAGAACAGCGCATTTTGATCGTGGATGACGACGCTGATCTTTCTGCGATCATTTCCGATATGCTTACAGATCACGGGTTTGAGGTAGCTTGTGTGGAAAGTGCCGCGGAAGCCTTTGCGATTTTGGAGAAGCGAAGCTTTGAGCTTTTGATTTTGGATATCAATTTGCCGGACGAGAGCGGCTTTGCGCTCTGCCGCGAGCTGCGGGCAGCTTCCTCGGTCCCGGTGATTTTTGCCAGTGCCCGTACGGATGAGATGGACCGGATCACCGGTTTTGACCTGGGCGGAGATGACTATATTCCCAAACCCTATTCCATGAAGGAACTGCTTTCCCGCGTCAACGCCTTGCTGCGGCGCAGCTATGGAATGCGGAAGGAGGACTTGACGGTTCGATTTGGAGATGTCTGTGTACAGCTTGGCCCCCGAACCGTGACGCGCCGCGGGGAACTTGTGTCTCTTTCGCTGCGGGAATTTGACCTCCTTGCCTATCTTTGCAGGCATCCGAATACCGCGATCCCGAAGCAAGAGCTGCTGAACGAGGTCTGGGGTGCATTCAGCGCTGTGGAGGCATCCACATTAACGGTCCATATTCGGTGGCTGCGGGAAAAGCTGGAGGAAGATCCGGCGGAGCCGAAGTATTTGAAGACCGTCTACAAGCTGGGCTACTGTCTGGAGGTGGAAGGATGCGCGCAAGATATTGGATGACCATTGGGGCCTTTTTGCTGTTGCTTGTACTGGTGAGTGCGCTGGCATTGCAGATGATTGGAACGGCGGACCCGGCGGAGCAGCAGGCGGAACAGGTGGTTTTCATCAATGAGCTGCACCAACTGATCCGGGCCGGGGAATTGGAAAAGGCGAATGCGGCAACGGAAAGCTATCTCAACGAATCGAATCGGCAGGCAGTTTCCAGGCAAGCACTGCTTCTGCTTGGAGCCGGCTGTATTGCCATTTTGCTGGCAGCCGCGCTGGTGCTTTACATGACTGTGCTGCGGCCTTTTCATAAGCTGGAAACCTTTGCAGCCCGGATTGCTACGGGCGACTTCGACTTGCCCTTGCAGGTGGACCGAAGCAATTATTTTGGAGCGTTCACATGGGCCTTTGACTGCATGCGGCGGGAGATCAAGAACGCCCGGGAAAATGAGGCCCGGGCTGTGGAGCAGAACAAGACTGTAATCGCCACGCTCTCCCACGACATCAAGACGCCAATTGCTTCCATCCTTACCTATGCCGAGGGTCTGGAGGCGAACATGGATGCAAGTCCGGAGCGGCGAGCGCGGTATTTGTCCGTGATTATGCGCAAATGCAGTGAGGTCGCCAAGCTAACGGACGACCTGTTTCTGCACGCGATTTCCGACATGGATCGTCTGAGCGTCAACTGTGAGACTCTGGAGCTTACCGCTTTTGTGGAGGAGGCTGCGCGGGAACTGGACGCCGCAAGGGGAGAGCTCTGCCTTTCCGCACCCGGTTTCCAGGCAGAGATTGCGGCAGACCCCAAGCGGCTGCTGCAAATCTTGGAAAATCTCGTGGCAAACGCCCGAAAGTACGCGAAAAGCAAGATGGACCTGCGCTTGGAGCTGCATGGGGATACGGTTCTGCTTCGCTTCCGCGATTATGGCCCGGGCATCCCGGACGCCGACCTGCCCTTTGTATTTGACCGCTTTTATCGCGGCGCAAATGTGGGAAAGGAGGCCGGCTCCGGTCTGGGCCTGTTTATCGTAGAATACTTGACCGAGGCCATGCACGGCCGAGTGCAGATTGAAAATCTTTCGGACGGCTGCTGTGTCACGCTGGCGTTCCCCATCCTGCCGCAGATGGAAGATGCAGAAAAAACTGCGTATCCCAGGCTGTCTTAAGGACTTCATAATAAGTTTTGCGCTATGATAGAGGCATCACAGAGAAAGGAATACAGCGATGAAACAAACAATTCTGGAAGCGAAGGGCCTCTGTAAGCGCTTTGCGCACAACGGCGGGCAAAATCATGTTTTGAGCAATTTGGATCTGGAACTCTATGCGGGCGACTTTACCGTGATCATGGGGGCGTCCGGTTCCGGCAAATCGACGCTGCTCTACGCTCTGAGCGGTATGGATCGAGCGACCTCCGGGGAGGTTTTGTTCGATGGCAAGGAGTTGGTCAGTCTGCCAGAGAAGGAGCTGGCTGCCCTGCGGCGCTCAGACTTTGGCTTTGTCTTTCAGCAGATGCATCTGATCAGCAATCTGTCTCTGCTGGAAAATGTGGTGGTTCCCGGTTATCTGGCGAAGAAAAAGTCGCCAGAGGCAGTGCGGGAGCGTGCGGAAGCCCTCTTGCGGCAGATGGGGCTCAATGAGGCCATCACGCGCCTGCCCAACCAGGCCTCCGGCGGGGAGCAGCAGCGCTGCTCCATTGCCCGGGCTGTCATCAATGAACCCAAGCTGCTCTTTGCAGACGAGCCAACTGGTTCTCTGAACCGCAGAGCCTCTACGGAGGTGCTGAATCTTTTGACCGAGCTCAACCGGGCCGGACAGAGCATTCTGATGGTCACGCACGATCCGCGCTCCGCTCTGCGGGCATCCCGTCTGCTTTATCTGGAGGACGGAAAGATTCTGGGCGATCTTTCCCTGCCACCCTATGCCCCGGAGCAGGAGGAGCATCGGCAGACACAGGTGAACGCCTGGCTCAGCTCCATGCAGTGGTGAGGTGCGCTATGACGACGAAAACAATGCTCCTGGCGAATATTCGCCGGCGAAAAGCGGCCTTTTTCAGCCTGTTTGTCATGATGTTGATTCTCTCCACCGCGCTGACCAGCGTGTTGAGCGTTTCTCAGAATACGCAGCGCGGTCTGGAGATTGCCATGGAAAAGATGCCCTGTGGCGACCTGTGGGGGACTGCTCACAAAGCCGAAATAAATGAAGCAAAGTTGGAGGCTGTACGCGCACTGCCCTATGTCCGGTCTGTGGATGCTGTCGATATGATTAACATGACAGAAACGGAAACGGATCATGCCTGCGCAGCAAGAAAACAACGAGCCGACTGCATCCTGCTGCGAGAGGATCACACCGGGTATCTGGATCAAACACCCGCACTGCAGCCGGGGGAAATCTATATCACGCAGGGAGCCGCAACAAGAAGCGAACGCCGGATCGGGGACAGCATCTGCCTCCAGTACGGAGATAGCACTCGCAGCTTTACGATTCGCGGGATTGTTCTGGACCCGATGTTCGGCAATGTTGCCATCCAACCCAATACCGTTGTTCTGTGCGAA
>JAFOKO010000013.1 GCA_017419715.1 Oscillospiraceae bacterium
GCCCTCAATCGCTGTAAAAAAACCTTTACATCACCATTTTTCAAGGTTTTTCTTCATCATCACAGAGGGAGCCGGACGCCGACCCCGATCATCCGACAAACCGAGATTTGTTTTTATCATTATACCATTGCTGACCCGCGCAGTCAATTACCCTGCTTTCAAAGAGAAGGAGACATTTCCTTATGAAGTGCCTCCTTCAAAGCGCTGTTTTCTTTCTGGTCATGAAACTCCGGCATTTGAAAAACGGCCCGACCTGTCTCCAGGTCGGGCCGCTGGGGTAGATGCAATTAGCAGAGGGTGGCGTAGATCACAGCCTTGATGGTGTGCATACGGTTCTCAGCTTCGTCGAAGACGACAGACTGCTTGGACTCGAAGACCTCGTCGGTGACTTCCATCTCGGTGATGCCGAACTTCTTGGCGATGTCGGCGCCGATGGTGGTCTTGGTGTCATGGAAGGAAGGCAGGCAGTGCATGAAGATGGCGGCGGGCTTAGCGTTGGCCATCAGCTTTGCGTTGACCTGATATGGAGCCAGGAGCTTGATGCGCTCGGCCCAGACGGAATCGGGCTCGCCCATGGAGACCCAAATGTCGGTGTAGATGACATCGGCATCGGTGGTGCCTTCCTTGACGTCCTCGGTCAGGCGGACCGTGCAGCCGTTCTCGGCAGCGATCTTCTTGGCCTCGTCAATGAGCCACTGCTCGGGGAAAAGCTCCTTGGGTGCGCAAGCGGTGAAGTTCAAGCCCATCTTGGCGCAAGCGATCATGAGGGAGTTGCCCATGTTGTTCCGGGCATCGCCCATGTAGGTGAAGTTGACGCCCTTCAGATGGCCCAGCTTCTCCTCGACGGTCAGCAGGTCAGCCAGCATCTGGGTGGGGTGGAACTGGTCGGTCAAGCCGTTCCAAACAGGCACGCCAGCATAGTCGGCCAGGGCCTGAACGGTATCCTGGGCAAAGCCGCGGTACTCAATGCCGTCGTACATCCGGCCCAGAACACGGGCGGTGTCGGCAATGGATTCCTTCTTGCCCATCTGGGAGCTACCGGGATCGAGGTAGGTCACGCCGCAGCCCAGATCCATGCCGGCCACTTCGAAAGAGCAGCGGGTACGGGTCGAGGTCTTCTCGAACAGCAGAACAATGTTCTTGCCTTCCAGGTAACGATGGGGCTCGCCGGAGCGCTTCTTGCGCTTGAACTCAGCGCTCAGGTCCAGCAGGTAGCGGATCTCGGCGGGGGTGTAGTCGAGCAGCTTCAGGAAATTGCGTCCTCTGAGATTGACAGGCATGGTTATGTCTCCTTTGTTATCAGTTGGATATTTGAACAGTCTGATTTGACCGTTACTTACAGTTTATCACGGTTGAAGGGCATGGACATACAGCGCGGGCCGCCGCGTCCACGGCTGAGCTCGCCGGAGGGGATCTTCAGAACGGTGATGCCGTTTTCCTCAAAGATCCGATTGGTGACCACATTCCGGTTGTAGGCCACGACCTTGCCGGGGGCAACGCAAAGGGTGTTGGAACCGTCGTTCCACTGTTCGCGCTGAGCCGCGACATTGTCGCCGCCGCCACAGTAGATCAGTTGGATATGATCGCGGTGCAGATGGTATTCCAGTGCTGCACGCAGGTCGCCGCCCATATCCCGGATGTGGAGCTTGCCCTGTGCGCCGGGGGTGATCTCGAAAATACGCAGGGAATCCAGCATATCGGGGAAGACCACGAACTTGTCGTGATCCACCTGGGTCAAGACGGTATCCAGGTGCATGGTGGCACGCATACAGGGGATCTCCAGCGCAAGAACCGTGCGAATCGTGGCCTGCTCGTCGGCAAAGAGCCGCTTGGCAATGTTCTCAATGGCCTCAGGCGTGGTGCGCTGAGAGATGCCGATGGCGACAACTTCGGCGGAAAGGTTCAGCACATCGCCGCCTTCCAGGGAATAGTGCTCGCTGCCGTTGGCATAGAGATGGATCTTCCCGGCGAACTCGGGATGATACTTGAAGATGTAACGAGCAAAAATGGTCTCCTGGCAGCGAGTGACAGAATACATCCGGTTGATGGCCACGCCCTCGCCGATCGACTCAAAGGGGTCACGCGTGAAGTAGAGGTTGGGCATGGGCTCCAAGACGAAATTGTTCTGCCGGTTGAGCATCGTGGGCAGAGAGAACTTGGGGGAAGCCCCCAGCTCCTGGAAAGAAACACCGGCCATTGTCTTGAGGATCAATTCCTTGTCATCGGGAATCGCCAGCAGATATTCATACAGCTCCTGCCGATAGTCTACATTCGGAGAGAAGGTGACGAACTCCTTGAGGAATTCCTCTCGCAGGCCGGGGTTGGCCTTCAGTGTCTCTGCAGCCAGGTCCTCCAGATAGATGACCTCTGTCCCGTTTTCCCGCAGAACCTGGGCGAAGCGGTCATGCTCCTCCTGGGCGCCGGTAAGGAAGGGAATGTCATCAAACAAAAGCCTGTCCAGGGTGCCGGGGGTCAAATGCTCCAGCTCCTGGCCGGGACGGTGCAGCATGACGCGCTTGAGCGGCGCGATCTCGCTCTTGACATAGATAGCCATATGGTCGCTCCTTTGCACTCTTTTTATGTTTTTACCCACCTATTATAGACAGAAAGGTCGTTTTTGTCAATCATGAACAACACAAAAAACCATAAGCTTTTCTTATTCTTCATTTCTGTCTCCCTTGCAGCGCGTTTGGCACATACTGGTCAAGAAAAACAGGTTCCCCCGGCACAGCCGGGGGAACCCCTGTTAAGCAAACATCCAATACAAAAGCCCGTATAGTACGCTGATCAGGGTGCCATAAACGATCACAGGTCCTGCGATCGTAAACATCTTCACGGCCAGACCTGTGACCCAGCCCTCTGTCCGGAACTCCACCGCCGGGGCCGCAACGGAATTGGCAAAGCCGGTAATGGGCACCAGTGTCCCCGCGCCGGCGTGCTTTGCGATGTCGTCATACAGGCCGAGCCCGGTCAACAGCGCCGAGAGGAACACCAGGCTCACTGAAACCAGCAGGGCCGACGGCTTCTCCCCGGTTCCCAGAGAGAGATACAAATTCTTGAGCGCCTGTCCCAGCACACAGATCCCGCCGCCAATGGCAAAAGCCTTGAGACAGTTCACCGGCGTATTGGACTTTGGGGCCAGGCGGTCGGCAAGCTTTTGATAGGATCGATTTGAGATTTCCATAGAAAAATCCTCCTTTTGACACAGTATGCGTCAAAAAGGAGGATCCATACGCAAAAGCTTTGCTTTTTTCGAAAGCTCAACGCAAAAGCATGGGCTGGATCTGCCTTCCGGCCAGCGCTTCCGCAACGGTTTCCGGGATCTGGGACATATCCGCCACCAGGGAAGCGGGTTTTTTCGCCGGATCGTCCTGCCCGAATGGAACAAAATACAGATGCTTTCGATCCAGCAGCTGCCCGATGCTCTTTGCGTTCGCCGCCAGACCGTCATTGGTGGAGACCGCCAGAACAACAGGCCTTGCGTTGCGCAAATGAGCCTTGCAGGCCAGAGTCACCGGGGTATCGGCGATCCCAGCCGCAAGCTTTGCCAGCGTGTTCCCGGTACAGGGCGCGATCACCAACAGGTCCAGCATTTTTTTCGGCCCGATGGGCTCCACCTGAGAAATAGAATCCCAGACCGGGCAACGGCAGATTGCCTCGATTCTTGCCCGAAAATCCGCGGCAGCACCGAAGCGGCTGTCGATGCTTGCAGCCGCGCCGGACAGGATCGGTTGTACCGTCTGGTAGACCTGGCTCAGTCGGGTCATCGCCGACAGGACAGGCTCAAAGGTGCAAAACGAGCCGCATAATGCAAAGCCAATGGTTTCCTCTCTCATACATTCACCTCACAACGCAAAATGCCCTCCAGCAGCGTTGCAGCTGCAGACCTTGGCAGTCTCCTGCCTGGGAGCGAATTGG
The DNA here is from genome assembly GCA_017419715.1 of Oscillospiraceae bacterium. Classification (GTDB taxonomy): domain Bacteria; phylum Bacillota; class Clostridia; order Oscillospirales; family Oscillospiraceae; genus JAFRPC01. The sequence goes on from JAFOKO010000013.1 coordinate 3,919, forward strand.
CGCGTAACACGGAAAAATTCGGGTCATACCCCGTCGGCAACCCTCCTGGCACGGAGGCCAGTTCCACCCACAGGCATTCTTCTCCCAAGATGTTCAGCGTGTCCGGCTTCAAGACTGCAGCAGGTACCGTGTTGAACACCACGCGGGGAGAAGCCGGCAGGCAATTGAAATCACAGACAAGGCAGCCGCCTTGCACTGCCTCCGCCCGGGCCGCTGCCCGCCGCGCTGCCACGGTCACCGAGGCGTGGAGGGACATCAGCAGCGACGCCAAGGGTTTTGCCACACAGCCGTAACCCAAAATCAGGCAGGGCAGCCCAAACAGGGAGCCCTCCAGCCGTTCCGCCGTTAGCTCCACGGCAGCCTCTGCGGTTAAGCGTCCGTTTGCCGCCTTGACCGCGGGGTCCAGCAGCAGATCCGTTACATGGCTGCATCCAGGCAGCCATGTCTCCATTTGTTCCGGCACGGCCCCACCGTACACTCTGGTATGTTCATCATACAGGCCGGACAGGGCGGACGGATCCAGCCCCTCCCTCTGCCCGTGCAGGCGTCCTCCGGCAGTGAAACAGGGCGTTGGCAAAATCAACGCATCCACAGGCTGATCGGGAACATTGTCCTCCAGGCCCGGCACCCCAAGGGTATAAACCTGGCCCTTGGGAACCAGGAACCGGGAAAGCCAGAATTGCCGCCGGTCACCAGCGGCCAGCAAATAGGTCTTTTCCATCGCTTCATCTCCTCATGCCAGTATATGGTAAAAGGGGCAATGGGTTCCAAAAAGGCCCGAACGCCAAAAGCGTTCGGGCCAGATAACTGAAAACAATTAACGGATGATCAATTCGTCGTTGGCTACATCCACCACCAGCTCGCTGCCGGGCGCCACATCGCCCCGAAGGATCCGCTTGGCGATCATAGTCTCCACCGTGTGCTGGACATAGCGGCGCAAAGGACGCGCACCAAAGGCAGGGTCGAAGGCCTCGTCCACGATGTAAGTCTTCGCTGCCTCCGTGAGTGTGCAACGAAGCTGCTTCTCCAGCAGGCGCTTGTTGAGCTGGTTGATCTGCAGGTCAATGATTTTGAAAATATTCTCCTTTGTCAAAGGCTTGTAGAAGACGATCTCATCCAGACGATTCAGGAACTCGGGACGGAAGGTCTTCTTGAGCAAGCTGTCCACCTGGGCACGGGCCGTCTCGCTGATCTCGCCGTTCTCGTCGATGCCGTCCAGGATATAGGGAGAGCCCAGATTCGAGGTCAAGATAATAATGGTGTTTTTGAAGTCCACCGTGCGTCCCTGGGAATCTGTGACACGGCCGTCATCCAGGACCTGGAGCAAAATGTTAAAGACATCGGGATGGGCCTTTTCTACCTCGTCAAAGAGGATGACAGAATAGGGCTTGCGGCGTACTGCCTCAGTGAGCTGGCCGCCCTCCTCATAGCCCACATATCCGGGAGGCGCTCCGATGAGGCGCGATACGGAGAACTTCTCCATATACTCCGACATATCGATGCGCACGATGTTCTTTTCGTCGTCGAAAAGACTCTGCGCCAGCGCCTTCGCAAGCTCCGTTTTGCCCACGCCTGTGGGGCCAAGGAAGAGAAACGAGC
>JAFOKO010000120.1 GCA_017419715.1 Oscillospiraceae bacterium
GCGGGTTCCTCCCCTCGGCGATACTTCACCAGGGGCGTTTTTAAGCTAACATTGGCCGGGATGCACTCCGCGGAGGAATAGCCCGGGATCAGCAAATACTCGTTAAAGGTACGGGAGGGTTCTGTAATAAAAGTTGCCATATCTCTCTCCTTATCGTGATGCGCCGATCAGACAGTTTGGAAATACTTCACAGCAGACTGGAACAGCTCCGATGCAAAGCTACCCGGGACATTCTTATACAGGCCGTCGCCGACACGCTCCGAATGGCCCATCTTGCCAAGCACTCTGCCGTCGGGAGAGGTGATGCCCTCCACCGCGAGCACGGAGTCGTTGGGATTGAAGCGAAGATCCGAGGTGGGTGTCCCTGCCAGGTCCACATATTGGGTGGCAATTTGCCCGTTTTGGATCAATTCCTGGAGCTGGGCTTCGGAAGCGATGAAGCGGCCTTCTCCGTGAGAAATGGGGACATTCACAATATCACCCACATGCAGGCCGGAGAACCAGGGGGACTTGTCGGAGGCGATGCGCGTCTGCACAATGCGGGATTGGTGTCTGCCGATGGTGTTGAGGGTTAGCGTGGGGCTGTTTTCGTCCATGTCCACGATGCGGCCATAGGGCACCAGGCCCAGCTTGATCAGAGCCTGGAAGCCGTTGCAGATGCCCAGCATCAAGCCGTCGCGGCGTTCCAGCAGATCGGTAACGCCTTCCCGGATGGCCGCGTTGCGGAAGAAGGCCGTAATAAACTTGCCACTGCCGTCCGGCTCGTCGCCGCCGGAGAAGCCGCCGGGGATGAAGACGATCTGCGAACGCTGCAGCGCGGCGGCAAAGCGATCCACAGAGCGGCGGATGCCGTCGGCAGAGAGGTTGTTGACAATCAGGATCTCCGGCTCCGCGCCGGCATCCCGCACAGCTCTGGCGCTGTCATACTCACAGTTGGTGCCGGGGAAAACAGGGATCAAAACCCTGGGGGTCACGCAACGCACTGCAGGCGCAGCGCGGCGTTCGGTCACATACTGCAGGGCCGGATACTGCTCCACCGGGCGATCCAGGCCAGTCGGATAGACGGATTCCAGGCAGCTTTCCCAGCGGCGGCACAGCGCCTCGCCGTCCACGGCTTCCTCGCCAAAGGAGAAGACATTTTCCGCCGTGACGGTTCCCACAAGAACCGCGCCCTCGATGGGCTCCGTAGCCTCCACCAGGAAAGAACCGTACTGCTTTCTGCGCAGCTCGGAACGGGCGAAGTCCTCCGCAAAGCGGAAGCCAAGGCCGTTGCCGAAGGCCATCTTGAGCACAGCCTCCAGCACACCGCCAGGGCCGAGCGCCCAGCAGGCGGAGAGTTTCCCGGCGCGCTGCAGCTCCGTCAAACGCTCGAAGAGCGCCAGCAGGGATGCGGGCTTCGGCAGGCCGTTTTCATCCCGCTCCGGCGCAAGCAGGTACACAGGGTGTCCCGCGCTCTTGAATTCCGGCGAGAGAATATGCTTGGTCTTGTCGGTCGTCACCGCAAAGCTTACCAGCGTGGGCGGCACATCCAGCTTCTCAAAGCTGCCGCTCATGGAATCCTTGCCGCCGATGGCAGCGACGCCCAGATCCATCTGGGCACGGAAGGCGCCCAGCAGAGCAGACAGAGGCTTGCCCCAGCGCTTGGGGTCGCGGCCCGGTTTTTCAAAATACTCTTGGAAGCTCAGATAGACATCCCGGAAGCTTGCGCCGCTTGCCACCAGCTTGGACACAGAATCCACAACGGCCAGATAGGCGGCGTGGTAGGGGCTGCAGGAGGAGAGCCAGGGGTCAAAGCCCCAGGCCATCAGAGAGCAGTCGTCGGTATGGCCCTGCTCCAGAGAGATCTTGTGGACCATCGCCTGGATGGGTGTCAACTGGCGCTTGCCGCCGAAGGGCATCAAGACGGTGCCCGCGCCGATGGAGGCGTCGAAGCGCTCGCAAAGGCCCCGGTGAGAGCAGAGGTTCAAATCATCGGCCAGTGTCTGGCAGGCCTCCTGGAAGCTTGTCACAGGGACTGCAGCTTCCCGCTCCGGGCAGGCAGTTTCAATGGTGATATGCTTCTCCGCGCCGTTGGAATCCAGAAATTCGCGGGAAATATCGACGATCTTCTTTTCGTTCCATTCCATGACCAGGCGGGGAGATTCGGTCACCACAGCGACGGTGCAGGCCTGCAGGTTCTCCGCCTGTGCAAGCTCGAGGAAGCGCGCCGCATCCTCGGCCGCAACTACGACAGCCATACGCTCCTGGGATTCGGAGATGGCAAGCTCGGTGCCGTCCAGACCCTCGTACTTCCGGGGAACGGCGTTGAGGTCAATGCGAAGACCATCCGCCAGCTCGCCAATGGCAACGCTCACGCCGCCGGCGCCGAAGTCGTTGCAGCGCTTGATGAGGCGGGAGGCCTCCGGGTTGCGGAACAGGCGCTGGAGCTTCCGCTCCTCCGGCGCGTTCCCCTTCTGCACCTCGGCCCCACAGGTTTCCACGCTGTGCGCGTTATGCGCCTTGGAGGAACCGGTCGCGCCGCCGATGCCATCGCGTCCCGTGCTGCCGCCGATCAGAATGACCACATCGCCGGGTTCCGGGCGCTCACGCCGAACATTGGCTTGGGGCGCAGCAGCGATCACCGCGCCGATCTCCATGCGCTTGGCCGCATAGCCGGGATGATACAGCTCTTCCACCAGGCCGGTGGCAAGGCCGATCTGGTTGCCGTAGGAGGAATAGCCCGCCGCGGCGGTGGTGACAAGCTTGCGCTGGGGCAGCTTGCCGGGAATGGTCTCTGATACAGGTGCCTTCGGGTTAGCCGCGCCAGTCACGCGCATGGCCCCGTAGACATAGGAACGACCGGAGAGCGGATCGCGGATCGCGCCACCGATGCAGGTAGCCGCGCCGCCGAATGGCTCGATCTCTGTGGGATGGTTGTGCGTCTCGTTCTTAAACAGCAGCAGCCAGGGCTCCGACTTGCCGTCCACCTCCACATTCATCTTCACCGTGCAGGCGTTGATCTCCTCGGATTCATCCAGCTTATCCAGCCGTCCGGTCAACTTCAGATAGCGCGCCGCAATGGTGCCCAGATCCATGAGGCAGAGGGGCTTCGTCCGGCCCAGACGGATCCGGAGGGCCAGATAGTCCTCATAGGTCTTCTGGAGCTCGGCATCCTCGAAGCTGGCCTGGTCGATGATCGTATGGAAGGTGGTGTGACGGCAGTGATCGGACCAATAGGTGTCGATCATCCGAATCTCGGTGATGGTAGGGTCTCTGCCCTCGTCCCGGAAGTAGCGCTGGCAGAAGGCAAGATCGTCCTTGTCCATCGCCAGGCCGTAGTTCACCAGCATGTCCGCCAGTTCCTTCTCGGAGCTGGTGCGGAAGCCCTCGAGGGTCTTCACCGTCGTGGGGATCTCGTAAGCAGTATGCAGCGTCTCGGGTTTGTCCAAAGACGCTTCCCGGGCTTCCACGGGATTGATGACATAGCGCTTGATCTTGTTCAGATCCTCCTCTGTAAGGGCGCCATAGAGGGCGTAGACCTTTGCAGAGCGAATCAGAGGCCGCTCCGACTGGAACATGAGCTGAACGCACTGGGCGGCAGAATCCGCACGCTGGTCGAACTGGCCGGGAAGATACTCCACGGCAAACACAGCATTGGCGTCGGAGAGCTCCGGCGTTTCACAGGCAGAATCCACCTGGGGCTCTGAAAAAATCGTGGGAATCGCCGCCTGGAAGCGTTCCTGGCTGATTTCCTCCACATCATAGCGGTTCAAAACCCGCACGCGCTGCAGGCTCTGCACGCCGAGAAACTCCGTTAGTTCCCGGCAAAGGGCCTCTGCTTCTTGAGCAAAAGCCGCTTTCTTTTCTACAAAAACTCGATAAACCATTAGCCCTCCTTCGCCGCAAGGGCAAGTGCGCCGATGTCACGGCGATAGTAAGCGTTTTCAAAATGTACTTGTTTGACTGCTTTGTACGCCCGCTCCAGGGCTTCGGGGAGGTCCTTGCCCAGGGCCGTCACGCCCAGAACGCGGCCGCCAGCAGTGACCAGGCTTCCGTTATTTTCCTTTGCGCCGGCCACATAGACCTGAGCCTGGAGCTCGGCAGGAATGGTGATGGGCAAGCCCTTTTCATAGGCGCCGGGATAGCCCTTGGAGGCCATAATGACGCAAGCGGCGGAATCTGTGGAAAAGCGCACCGGGCATTCCGCCAGCCGCTCCTCGGTAACGGCCTGCATCACGGTGAGCAGATCGCTCTGCAGCAAAGGCAGCACCACCTGGGTCTCCGGGTCGCCGAAGCGGCAGTTGTACTCGATGACCTTGGGGCCGTCCTTCGTTAACACGAGGCCGAAGTAGAGGCAGCCCTTGAAGCTTCTCCCCTCCTGTGCCATCGCACGGATGGTAGGCAGGAAGATTTCGTCCATGCAGCGCTTCGCCAGCTCGGGCGTATAGTAGGGATTGGGGGCAACTGTGCCCATGCCGCCGGTGTTTGGCCCGACATTTCCCTCGCCCACGCGTTTGTGGTCCATGGAAGACACCATGGGAACGATGGTTTTGCCGTCGGTAAAGGACAGCACGGAGACTTCCGGGCCCTCCAGGAATTCCTCGATGACGAGCCGCTCTCCGCTCTTGCCAAAGCGCTTCTCCGTCATCATGGCGCGCACGGCCTCCTCCGCTTCCCGGAGGGTCTGAGCGATGATGACGCCCTTGCCCAGGGCCAGGCCGTCCGCCTTCACAACGATCGGCATCGGGGCGGTCTGCAGATAGGCCAAGGCCGCGTCCAGACTGTCAAAGCTCTCATATCGGGCCGTGGGAATGCCGTAGCGCTTCATCAGATCCTTGGCAAAGACCTTGCTGGCCTCGATCACGGCGGCGTCCTTCCGGGGACCAAAGCAGGGCACGCCAACGGCCTCCAGCCGGTCCACTGCACCCAGGGCCAGAGGATCGTCCGGCGCGACCACAGCGTAGTCGATCTGGTGTTCCCGGGCAAAGGAGACGATCCCGTCCAGATCCGTGGCAGCGATGGGAACGCAAACCGCATCGGCGGCAATCCCGCCGTTGCCGGGCAGGCAGTAGAGCTCCGTAATTGTTTGATTCTCTTTTAGTTTTTTGACGATGGCATGCTCCCGGCCGCCGCCGCCTACAACAAGTATTTTCATAGAATCACCATTTTCATGTTCTTTGTTCAACGATTCGTATCCGAAATTGAAGTCTGAAAAGGATCGGAGTTATTCAAACTGCAATTGGAAAAACTCATTTAATTTCATTTTTCACTGTTTAATGATGGAACAGCCGCATCCCGGTAAAGGCCATGACCACATCGTGCCGGTTGCAGCAGTCGATCACAGCGTCGTCCCGGATCGAGCCGCCGGGTTCGGCGATATAGCGGACGCCGGAGCGAACAGCGCGCTCGATGTTGTCAAAGAACGGGAAAAAAGCATCGGAGCCCAGCGCCACATCCTGGACGGTATCCAGCCAGGCGCGCTGCTCTTCTCGGGTAAAGGGCTCAGGCTGCCGGGTGAAGTAGCGCTGCCACACGCCGTCGGCACAGACATCTTCTTCGTTCTGGTTGATGTAGCCGTCGATGACATTGTCCCGATCCGGGCGACCCAGATCGGCGCGGAAGGGCAGGTTCAGCACCTTGTCCGACTGCCGGAGGAACCAGGTGTCCGCCTTGGAACCGGCCAGACGGGTGCAGTGAATGCGGGACTGCTGGCCGGCACCGACACCGATGGCCTGGCCGTCTACCGCAAAGCAAACCGAATTGGACTGTGTGTATTTCAAAGTAATGAGCGAGACGATCAGATCACGGGCCGCGCTTTCCGGCAGCTCCTTATTGCTCGTCACGATGTTGTTCAGCAGCTCCCGATCGATCTTGAAGTTATTTCTTCCCTGTTCAAAGGTCACGCCGAACACCTGCTTTCTCTCCTGCACAGCAGGCACATAGGCGGGATCGATCTTGACCACATTGTAGCCGCCCTTGCGCTTGGTTTTCAAAATCTCAAGGGCCTCGGGGGTATAGCCCGGCGCGATCACGCCGTCGGAAACCTCGCGCTTGATCAGCGAGGCCGTCATGGCGTCGCATTCGTCGGAGAGGGCGACCCAGTCACCGAAGGAGCACATCCGGTCCGTGCCTCTGGCTCTGGCATAGGCACAGGCCAGGGGATTGCTGTCCAGGCCGGGGATATCGTCCACAAAGCAGGCTTTCTTCAGCCGCTCGTTCAGCGGCAGACCGACCGCGGCAGATGTGGGGCTAACATGCTTGAAGGATGCGGCGGCGGGCAGGCCCAGGGCTTCCTTCAGCTCCTTGACCAGCTGCCAGGAATTCAGCGCATCCAGAAAATTGATATAGCCGGGACGGCCGTTCAGAATCTCCACCGGGAGTTCGGAGCCGTCTTCCATATAGATCTTTGCGGGCTTTTGGTTGGGGTTGCAGCCGTATTTCAGTTCGTAATCTCTCATAATTCATTCCTCTTCATTCTTTGCGCCAATGCCGTGACGCACGAGGTGCGCCACGGCACAAAAGCGGCGTCAATTAGTTATTCTTATTGATGAGTCTTTCCGTACATTCCTTCGTGTTCAGGTCGGTGAACCGAACATAGAGGGAGATCTTGTTGTCTGCATCCAGGTTTTCCCATAGCTCCTTGGTGAAAGCGTCAATGTCGTTGCCCAAAAGGACGCGCTCGGGTTCTCCCTGGAAGGTGGGGATGGGTTTGCCATCACAGACATAGGTGTGGATAAAGTGGCCCAAGCCGGGCTTTGCGGGGTAGGAGAAGGTATAGCGGGCGCAGTCGCTTCCGACCTCGTCGATGCTCTTGAGAATGCTCATCTCATAGCAGGGATGCTTGGCGTCCAGGCTCATTATGCCGCTGATGCGCGGGGTGAAGTTGGGCTCGTCTGGCTCGAAGCACCGGGATTCCAGGGCTTCGGAGAAGGACTTGCCGGCGGCAAGGCCCTCATAGACCGTGTCGGTCTGGTTGCCGTTGGTAACGATTAGGCGGTTTTCATACTGCCGGATGGCGGCGTAAATGATCAGACTGGGGTCCTCGACCTTAGAGGCGTCAAAGGGCTCGGTAAACACTTCGCCGTTTTTCACCGTGAACACACGGTTCCGGGAGTTTGCGCTTCGGCCCATGATAAAATAAGCGGAGACCGCCTTGGTGCCGTCGGCGCTCATGCCCAGAACGATGCCGCGGCCTACATAGGAATTGCCCTTTACAATGGTGGAAATCGGAAGCTTTTCGTAGATATTCATACGCTTCTCCTTATCTATTTGATGTTTGTCTCTGCAGCTTGGCTGCTTTCGGCGATCTGCTCGATCGCCTGGGGGAGCAGGATCCACTCGGCCTGCTCCATGACCCGGCGCTGAAGGGTCTGAGGCGTATCGTCCGGCAGGACGGAAACCGCCTTTTGCAGTATGATCTCTCCGCCGTCGGGAATCTCGTTGACATAATGCACCGTCGCGCCGGTGACCTTCACCCCGCGCTCCAGCGCTGCCTCATGGACCCGCAAGCCATAGAAGCCCTTGCCACAGAAGGAGGGGATCAGCGCCGGATGGATGTTGATGATCTTCCCTGCAAAGCGCCGGGTAAAATCGGTGGACAGTATGGTAAGAAAGCCTGCCAGGACGATCAGCTCCACCTGGGCGTCCTCCAGCGCCTGGGTCAAGGCTGCCTCAAAGGCCGCTTGACTGCCAAGCTCCTTTTTGGAGATCGCCAGGGCGGGGATATTCGCCTTTTTGGCCCGCTCCAGCGCGTAGGCGCCGGGTTGGCTGGATACCACCAGGACGACCTCCGCATGCTGGATCACAGTCCCTCTTGCGTCCAGGATGGCCTGGAGGTTGGTGCCTCCGCCGGAAACCAGGACGGCGACCCGAAGCTTTTCGGGCCGGTTCAGCATAGCTCGATCCTCCGCTCGCCGGAAACGATCTCGCCCAGCGTATAGGCTTCCTCGCCCTGGTCGTGCAGGATGCTGAGGGCAGTCTGGGCGTCCTCGGGAGATACGACCAGGCACATTCCAACACCCATATTGAAGGTGTTGAACATATCCCGTCTGGAGATTTTTCCGGTCTCGGCGATCAGATCAAAGATGGGCAGGACGCGCACATCCGCCTCCCGAATTCTGGCGCACAAGCCGTCGGGGATCATGCGGGGAATGTTCTCATAGAAACCGCCGCCGGTGATGTGGCTCACGCCCTTGACGCGGACGCGCTCCATCACAGCCAGGACAGGCTTGACATAGATCTTGGTGGGCGTGAGCAGGGTCTCCCCCAGAGAGCGGCCGCCCAGGGCAGCCACCGGCGATTTCAGATCCGCGTGCTCTACATCGAAGACCTTGCGCACCAGCGAGAAGCCGTTGGAGTGGACGCCGCTGGAGGGCAGGGCGATCAGCACATCGCCAGGCTTCATCTCGGCGTTGTTCAGGATCTTGGTTTTCTCTACGGCGCCCACAGAGAAGCCCGCCAGGTCATACTCGTCAATGGGGTAAAAACCGGGCATTTCAGCGGTCTCGCCGCCGATCAGGGCGCTGCCCGCCTGGACACAGCCGTCACAGACGCCCTTGACGATCTGTTCGATGCGTTCCGGTACATTTTTGCCACAGGCGATATAGTCCAGGAAAAACAGGGGCTTTGCGCCACAGCAGATCACATCGTTGACGCACATGGCGACACAGTCGATACCGACGGTGTCATGCCGATCCATCAGGAACGCGATTTTCAGCTTGGTGCCAACACCGTCGGTGCCGGAGACCAGAACAGGATGCTGCATTCCGGTCAAATCCAACTCAAACAGGCCGCCGAAGCCGCCCACATCGGAGCAGACGCCGGAAGTCATGGTGGCGGCAATGTGGCGCTTCATCAGCTCCACAGCCCGGTAGCCGGCGGTAATATCTACGCCGGCAGCAGCGTAGGCTTCAGATTTGGAGAACTCATTCATGGTTTTATTCCTTTCCGTTCCAGCAGTAGGTGCAAAGATCGCATTCCGGCAGGCCAATGGCCTCGATCACGCCTTCCAGCGACTGAAATTCCAGCGAGGAGAATTGGAAACGCTCACAGATGGCTGCCCGAAGGGCCTTGCCCCGCTCCGTTTCGCCATTGGAATACTCTTCCAGATGTTGGAAGCCTTCCTCTCCCTCCAGCTCCAAGATGACCCGTCGGGCGATCAGCTCCATTTCCGAGCTGGCCCGGGAGAAGTTCAGATACTTGCAGCCGAACATGATCGGCGGGCAGGCAGAGCGCATATGGACGGATTTGGCTCCGTTTTCGTAGAGGAACTCCACCGTCTCCCGGAGCTGGGTGCCGCGGACGATGGAATCGTCCACAAAAAGCAAATCCTTGTCCTTGATCAGTTCCTTGACGGGGATCTGCTTCATCTTGGCGATCTTGTTCCGGTCCACCTGTGTGGGGGGCATGAAGCTTCTGGCCCAGGTGGGGGTGTATTTGATAAAGGCCCGGGCAAAGTGCTTCCCGCTCTCGTTGGCGTAGCCGATGGCGTGCGGCGTACCGGAATCCGGCACACCGCCCACATAGTCGATGGCCAGCTCTCCCCGCGCCCGATCGGTGCGGGCCAGGATGGCGCCGTTGCGATAGCGCATCTCCTCCACATTGACGCCTTCATAGGTGGAGGTCGGGTAGCCGTAGTAGCTCCACAGGAAGGAGCAGATCTTCTTTTCCTTTCCCGGAGGTATCAGCTGGGTCAGGCCGTCCGGCGTCATGGCGACGATCTCGCCGGGGCCAAGCTCCTTTTCAAACACATAGCCCAGCTTTTCATAGGCAAAGGATTCCATGCTAACCGCATAGCCATCCTCCCGTTTGCCGATGGTGACCGGAAGGCGGCCATAGCGATCCCGGGCAGCGATCAGCGTGCCGTCCTCCTCCAGAATCAGGATCGAGGCCGTGCCCACGATGGATTTCTGGGCAAATCGAATGCCCTCGGCAAAGCTTGTTTTCTGGTCGATCAAGGCGGCGATCAACTCCACGACATTGACCTCGCCGCCGGTCTTGGCGTCAAAATGTCCGTGAGAGAAGTCCAGATACTGGGCGATCAGCTCGTCAGCATTGTTGACCCGCCCGATGATGCAGATGGAATAGGTCCCATGATTGGAACGGATCAGCAGGGGCTGAGGCTCGGCATCGCTGATGCAGCCGATGGCCGAGCTGCCCTTCATCTCGTCGAAGATAGTTTCAAACCGCGTGCGGAAGGGCGCGTTTTCAATGTTGTGGATCTTTCTCTGCAGACCGATCTCGGCATCCCAGACTGCCAGACCGGCCCGGCGGGTACCCAGGTGGGAATGGTAATCCGTGCCGAAGAACACATCGGCCATACAGTCGTTGCGCGAAGTTATCCCGAAAAAGCCTCCCATATGAGGACCTCCTGAATCAGATTTTTATTTTGCGAAGAAAAGCTTGGACAGGGTCATGGGGTCGATGTACTTGCCGTCCTTGTAGACACGCATGTTGCCGGAAGCGATCTCGTCGATCAGCATCACTTTGCCGTCCTTATCATAGCCGAACTCGAACTTGATGTCATAGAGCACCATGCCCTTGGCAGCCATATCGTCGGCAACGATCTTGGTGATCTTCTGGGTCATGGCCTTGATGTCGTCGTACTGCTCGGCGGACATGACGCCCAGCACCACAAGGCCGTCCTTCGTGACCAGGGGATCGCCCTTGGCGTCGTTCTTAAAGGTGGTTTCCACATAAGCGGGCAGATCCGCGCCCTCGGCAACATACTCGCCATAGCGGCGGAAGAAACTGCCAACAGCCTTGTAGCGGCAAATGACTTCCAGGCCCTTGCCGAAGACCTTCGCGGGCAGAACTTCCATCGTGGTATCCTGCAGATTGGCGGACACATAGTGGGTGCGAATACCGGCGGCGTTGATCTTTTCGAAGAAGTAGATGGACATGCGCAAATTCACATCGCCCACGCCGTCGATGGTTAGGCCGATAGAATTCTCACCGGGATCAAAGACGCCGTCCTTGCCGGTGCAGTCGTCCTTGAACTTCAGCAGATAGTTGCCATTCTCGAGGGCATAGACATTCTTGGTTTTTCCGGTGTAAACGAGCTTGTTTTCCATGGTTGCGATCTCCTTCTTGTTTCAGTAAGTGTAATTAGAATGGAAAAACCCGGTTTGCACAGCTGTCCTTAGACAGAGCAAAAACCGGGCAAAACGACAAATTGGGGACATGCAGGCACCACACCCGCGCCGGCAAGCGGAGTAAGCCCCTCGAACCAGATGACCGGACGGTTCAACGCAAAGCAAGCAGCCATATCGCGCACCTCTCTGAATGATTCGTGGGGATCCAGGCACACGGAAGCGCGCTTCCGCAAGCCGAATCTTCCTCAGCTTACGAGCAATTACTGTGTCCACTTTACCACATCTTCTTTCATTCGTCAATGCAAGAAAAAGAACTTGTCATAAATTTGTGAAAAGCGTCCGTTTCCGGCTGTACTTGCGCGGAAAAGAAGGGCATTTTGCCCATCGAAATAAAGGATCCCCTTCCCCGCCTCCCTGGTCCCTGGCGACTAATTCTGGACTTTTCGCCGCTTTCATGGTAGAATAGAGGCACAGCTTCCGAAAAGCGGAGGCAGAATGTCAAAAAAGGGCGGGACCACGGATGAACCCTCAGCTGTATTACGCCGATGTGAGCGCTTTAGCCGATCCCCAGCTGTTCCGACGGCTTTATCACTCAGTTTCCGGCATGCGCCGGGAAAAAGTGGATCACATTCGCCCAACGGCGGGCAAGCTGCTGTCTTTGGGCGCGGGCGCTCTTTTGGAAGCCTCCCTCGCCGCGCTGGGCGTACACTGGCCCCAGCTGATGCAGGACGCAAACGGGAAGCCCTATCTTCCGGGTCGGGACGATCTCTTTTTTAACATTTCCCATTCCGGGAAGCATGTTCTGTGCGCCGTCTCGGACCGGGAGATCGGCTGTGATGTAGAGAAAACCGGCCTTGCACGGCTTGCCCTTGCAAAACGCTGTTTTTGTGAGGCAGAATACCAGGCGCTGCTCCGCTGTCCGGACGCCGCGACCCGCGATCGCCTGTTTTTCTGGTACTGGACCCTGAAGGAGAGCTTTTTAAAGGCCACCGGTCTCGGCTTCCGGCTCCCTCTGAACGCGTTTTGCATTTGCACAGAAGCGGAGCAGATCATTGTCCGCCAGAGCGTGGACGCCCGGAACTATTCGTTTTGCAGTTTTTCCGGGGAGGACTATCAATACGCTGTTTGCAGCGTAGACGCTTCCCTGGAAGGGCTCTGTCTCACAGAGCGGAGCTTCCCCGTGCTGGCAGATATCCTCGAAGGCCGCGCCGGGACAAGCGCAAAATAGCACGAGCCCTACGGCGATCCGCCGCAGGGCTCGTGTTTTCGTCAAATTTCTCTACGACCCTCCAGGGCCCGCAGCAGAGTGACCTCGTCGGCATATTCCAATTGGCTGCCCACAGGAATGCCATAGGCAAGCCGGGTCACCTTGACCTCCATCGGCCGCAGCAGGCGGGAGAGATACATGGCCGTAGCCTCCCCCTCGGTATCGGGGTTGGTGGCCATAATGACCTCCCGGACGCCGCCTTGGGCGACGCGGGCAAGCAGCTCCCGGATCCGAATATCGTCCGGGCCCACATGATTCAGCGGAGAGATCACGCCGTGGAGCACATGATAGACGCCGTCATACTCCCTGGCCCGCTCCATGGCGATCACATCCCGGGGCTCCGCCACCACGCAGATCACACTCTGGTCGCGCCGTTCGTCGGCGCAGATGGCGCAGCGTTCGCCGTCGGTGAGATTCTGGCAGATGGGGCAGGTGTGGACGGTCTGCTTGGCCTCCACAATGGCCCGGGCAAAGCCGGCTGCCTCCTCATCCGGGAGGCTCAGCACATGGAAGGCCAGGCGCTGGGCTGTCTTTCCGCCAATGCCGGGGAGCTTGGCAAACGCCTCGGTCAACCGCTCCAGCGCGGCGGGAAAATAGCGTTGCATCAGAACAGGCCGCCCAGGCTACCCAGGTTCAGAGAACCGGTGAGCTTGCTCATGTTGGCATTGGCCTCCGCCTCAGCCTTCCGCATGGCCTCGTTGACCGCCGCGACCACCAGATCCTGCAGCATTTCCACATCATCCGGGTCTACGGCCTCGGGGTTGATCTCCATGGAGAGCACGGTGTGCTTGCCGTTGACCACAGCCTTGACCATGCCGCCGCCAACCGTGGCTTCATAGCTCTGGTTCTCCATCTCTTCCTGCATTTTCAGCATATCCTGCTGCATTTTCTGGGCCTGCTTGATCACATTTGCGTTGATGCCGCCGCCCATAGGGCCGCCGCGAAATCCGCCTTTTGCCATGTTGAATTCCTCCTCGATCTATTTGGTTTCCAGTTGAAATTATTCTGTCACATGAAAGATGCCGGGATGCTCCTGGCTTTTCGCCACAAGCTGCCGCAAGGGATCATCCTCGCCCCGCTTGGCGCCGCGCACGGTGATCCGCACCCGGATGGGCTTATGCAGGAGGGCGCTTGCCTGCTGGGCGACAAACTCCGATATCCCGTCCTTATCGACCATGCCTTTGACCAGCTCCGTGGCGGCAATCAACTCCAGCAGATCGCCCTGCAGGCTTGGAACCAGCAGTCTTGCTTCATTTGTGTTGAAATAGCCGCCCAGAGAGGGCTTCCACATCCGCACCGCGTCCACTAAGTCCGCCCAGAAGGAGACGGGCAGCGGTTCTTCCGGCTCCGGGGGGACAGGCTCCACCGAAGCTGGTTCTTGCGTGGCTGCTTGCGTCGGTTCCGGCGCGGGCGCCGTCTTCGGCTGAGGCGGGGGCAGTACGCCCGATTCCAGCTTGGCCTCCAGACGGGAAAGCCGTGCGTTGATGGCCTGCATATCCACATCCAGCGCAGGCTCGCACATCTGCAGCAAGCAGAGCTCCACATCAATACGCCGGTTGGCGCTTTTGTTGAAGCCGGAGGCGGTGTCCTGCAGCAACCGGGTATGGCGCAGCAGTTCCGCTGCAGAAAATCGCTCCAGAAGCGTCTGCAGCTCGGCGTCGCTGCAGACGCCGGTGAGCATCGCCGCGCCGGCCTGGGGCGCGGTTTTCAGCAGCAGTAAATCCCGGCACAGGCTCACCAGCTCGTCTACCAGGGCAGAGAGGTCCTTTCCCTGTGCATACTGCTGGGTAAACAGGCGCAGCGCACAGCCAGGATCCCGATCGGCCACGGCTGTCAACAGCTCCCCTGCCGATTGGGCCCCGGCAATGCCCAGGGTCTGATAGACCGTCTCCGCGGTGATTGGCCCGCTTGCCGCGGCGGCACACTGATCCAGCAGAGAAAGGCCGTCACGCAAGGCGCCGTCGGCCAGGCGGCCCAGCAGCTTCGCCGCTTCCTCTGTGATGTCGATGCCCTCTTCATAGGCCACAAAATGGATCCGGCCCGCCACATCTGCCGGGTCGATCCGGCGGAAGGCAAAGCGCTGGCAGCGGGAGAGGATCGTAGCAGGGACTTTGTGCAGTTCCGTGGTGGCAAGGATGAACATCAAATGGGCGGGCGGCTCTTCAATGATCTTCAGCAGGGCGTTGAAGGCCGACATGGAGAGCATGTGCACCTCGTCGATGATGTAGACCCGTTTTTTGAGCTCCGTAGGGGCATAGATCGCGTCCTCCCGGAGGGTGCGGACATTGTCCACGCCGTTGTTGGAAGCGGCGTCAATTTCGAGCACATCCATGCAGGCCCCGCTGTCGATGCTCTTGCAGGCCGCGCAGC
>JAFOKO010000121.1 GCA_017419715.1 Oscillospiraceae bacterium
ACAGGCGGGGAAGCAGCGCGAAACCGCAACGCCCCTCATCCGTCACCGGACTTCCGTGAGACGCCCGGCGACACCTTCCCCCGAGGGGGAAGGCAAGGAGACGGGGGTACGGATTCTTCGCTGTGCTCAGAATGACAGGCGGGGAAGCAGCGCGAAACCGCAACGCGCCTCATCCGTCACCGGGCTTCCGTGAGACGCCCGGCGACACCTTCCCCCGAGGGGGAAGGCAAGGAGACGGGGCTACGGATTCTTCGCTTTGCTCAGAATGACAGGCGGGGGAATGCATTCCGTGGCGCACACTGTGCGCCGCTACCGAACCCCGCCGCCCTCCGTAGGGGCGGCCATGGGCCGCCCGCAAGCCGCACGATCCCCTGACCGCATCCTTTTCCAAATTTTTGATCCCACTGGCAGGAGGCAAAAACGCATGTCCTACACCGCCATCATTATCACCGTCTCCGACCGCTGTTTCCGGGGCGAGCGGGAGGACCTTTCCGGTCCGGCCCTGGCGGAATACTTGAAAGCCCAGGGCTTTTCCCTGCTGGACCCCGTTCTGGTCCCCGACGAGCAGGCCCAAATCGAGGCGGCCCTGCTGGCCGCCTGTACGGCGGACGCCGCCCTGGTTTTGACCACCGGTGGCACGGGCTTCGCCCCCCGGGATGTCACCCCCGAGGCCACCCTGGCCGTAATAGAACGGCAGGTTCCCGGCATTCCAGAGGCCATGCGGGCCGCTTCCATGCAGATCACGCCCCGAGGGATGCTCTCCCGCTCTGCGGCAGGTATCCGGGGCCGGACTCTGATCGTCAACCTTCCCGGCAGCCCCAGGGCCGCCCTGGAAAACCTCGAGCCCGTCCTGCCCGCCCTGCTCCACGGCCTGCAAATGCTCCGCGGCCAGGGCTCTGCCGACTGTGCGACCCTTGCGCCATAAGCATTGAACCACCAAACGGGGCTTCCGGCCCCGTTTTTCTTTGCTCGAACAATGCATACAATTTTCTTGCGTTTTTTTGCGCCCTGTGTTACATTATGAACATAAAACGAAACAGGAGGTCCCGAACATGACGATTCTTGTCACCGGCGGTGCGGGGTATATTGGCTCCCACACATGCGTGGAGCTGCAGCAAAAGGGCTATGATGTGGTCATCGCCGACAATTTCTTCAATTCCAGCCTGGATGTGCCGGAACGCATTGCCAAAATCACCGGCAAAAAGCCCAAGGTCTACCAGCTGGATGTGGCGGACGAACATGCCCTGGAGCTGGTCTTTTCTGCAAACTGCATTGACGCTGTGATCCACTTTGCCGGCCTCAAGGCGGTGGGGGAGAGCTGTCATATTCCGCTGCACTACTACCGCAACAACCTGGACAGCACCTTGACCCTGCTCGAGACGATGGAGCGCCACAACTGCAAACAGCTGGTGTTCTCCTCCTCCGCCACGGTCTACGGCCCGGCCAATGAGAGCCCCTACACTGAAGACATGCCCACCTCCGCCACCAATCCCTATGGTTGGACGAAGGTGATGATCGAGCAGATCCTCCGCGATTACTGCACCGCCGATTCCGGCTTTTCTGCGGTGCTGTTGCGCTATTTCAACCCCATCGGCGCCCACGAATCCGGCCTGCTGGGGGACGACCCCAACGGCATCCCCAACAATCTTATGCCCTTTGTGGCCCGCGTGGCGGCAGGGCAGCTGCCCGAGTTGACCGTCTTCGGCAACGACTACCCCACCCGGGACGGCACCTGCCTCCGGGATTATATCCATGTGGTAGACCTGGCCAAGGGCCATCTCTCCGCCCTCAGCTATGCCGCGTCCCACACCGGGGCCGAGGCCTTCAACCTGGGTACAGGCGAAGGCGTCTCCGTCCTGGAGTTGATCAACACGTTTGAGCGGGTCAACGAGGTCTCCGTGCCGCACAGGATCGGTGAACGCCGGGAGGGCGACCTGGCCGATGTCTATGCCGACCCCAGCCGCGCCCGCAACGAGCTCCATTGGGTGGCCGAAAAGACGGTGGAGGATATGTGCCGGGATTCCTGGCACTTCATCCAGACCCGCATGGCGGAACAATGATGGAGCGGGGACAGATCTGCCTTCGCCGGGGCGAGGAGCAGGAGATTCGGGCCGGAAAGCTCTGGATCTATGACAATGAGATCGACTGGGTGGATGAGCTCTGCCGGGACGGCGAGCTGGTGGAGGTGCTGGACAGCCGCATGGGCTTTGTTGCCCAGGGCTTCTTCAACGCCAAATCCAAAATTACCGTCCGCGTCTTGAGCCGGGACAAAAACGAGACGATAGACGCGGCCTTCTTCCGCCGCCGCCTCCAGGCGGCCTGGGACAGTCGGCGGGCCCTGGGCTTTTCCAATGCCTGCCGTGTGGTCTTTGGGGAATCCGACGGTCTGCCCGGCTTGACCGTGGACAAATTCGGCGACTACCTCTCCGTGCAGATCCTCAGCCTGGGCATGGACCGCATCAAACAGGAGCTGGTGGAGGCCCTGGCCGAAATCTTCCATCCGGCAGGCATCTACGAGCGGGACGATGTGCCCGTCCGGGAGAAGGAGGGCCTGCCCCAGATCACCGGCGTCCTCTACGGCGAGGTCCCGCCTCTGGTGGAGATTCTGGAGCACGACGCCCGCATGCTGGTGGATATTCCCGGCGGTCAAAAGACCGGCCATTTTCTGGACCAGCAGGAGAACCGGGGCCGCATCCGGCCCTACTGCCCGGGACGGACGGTCCTGGACCTGTGCAGCCACACCGGCGGCTTCGCTATCCACGCGGCCCTCTATGGGGCGAGCTCGGTGGAGGCCGTGGATGTGTCGGAGAGCGCGCTGGAGATGCTTCGGCGCAACGCCGAGCTGAACGGGGTAGGGGAGTGCATCACCACTGTGACCGCCAATGTCTTCGACCTGATGAAGGCCTACGACGAGGCTGGAAAGCGGTTTGACACCGTGATTTGTGATCCGCCCGCCTTTGCCAAGAACAAGAAGGCTCTCGAGGCGGCCTATCGTGGCTATAAGGAGCTGAACTTGCGCTGTATGCGTGTGACCGCCCCCGGCGGCTATTTGATCAGCTGCTCCTGCTCCCAGTTCATGACCCCGGAGCTGTTTCTGCAGATGCTCCGGGACGCCGCCGCCGATTCCGGCCGCACGGTCCGCCTTTTGGAGACCCTCATCCAGTCCCGCGACCACCCCGCCGCCCTCAACGCCGAGCAGAGCCTCTATCTGAAGGGCTATATTCTGCAGGTGCTGTGACGGTTGGGCAATAGGCAATAGAAAATTAGGCAATAGGAGACGGGGGGAGTCACTAGTCACCAGGGACTGTAGGGGCGGCCATCGGCCGCCCGCAACCCGCACGCACCCATCTGCAGATCGGCATTCTGCCGGCCTGCATTCCTTTTGTTCACAAATTGATCACAAAAGGTTCACAGAAGTTTTAGCACTCTCCTATTGACAGTGCTAAAAAATGTGCTATAATAAGGCCAGAACAAAGGAAGAGAGCAAAAGCTCCCGACACCTTGCTCAGTTACATAGGCAAACAACAAAATGTGTAAATGAGTGAAAGGAGTAATGACCTATGATGCCCAGATTTTTTGATGATGATTTCTTTGAGGATTGGATGCGCTGGCCCAGGACCCTGGCGGATACCGAAAAGCAGCTCTACGGCAAGCACGCGCCCCATGTGATGAGGACCGATATCCACGAGCAGGAGGACCACTACGAGGTGGACATCGATCTGCCAGGCTTCAAGAAGGACGAGATCGAACTGAACCTGGAGAAGGGCTATTTGACCGTAAGCGCCGCCAAGGGCTTGGATAAGGACGAGACCGACAAGCGGGGCCGCGTCATTCGCCAGGAGCGCTACGAGGGCGCTATGCAGCGGAGCTTCTATGTTGGCACCTCTGTCACCGAAGAGGAGATCAAGGCCCGCTTTGAGGACGGCGTTCTGAAGCTGAATGTTCCCAAGAAGACAGCCCCCAAGCTGCCGGAGAAACGCACGATCATGATCGAGGGCTGAGCCCTCGCAAGAGATTTCCACATGTTCCAAACAAAAAGCGCCCCGGCTGTCCGGGGCGCTTTTTGTTTACATAACAATTAAATCCTGGAAGACATAATTTGTTCATAAATCGTGAACTTATCCACAAACGGTGTCGGAAACGGGGCGATCCTCCAGAGGAGGAAGGACGAAATCCCACGATTTTAAAAGAGTTTTTCACATTTTCCACAGCGTTTTCCACAGGCGTATGTTTATTCAGACTTCTTTCGACAATATTCTACAAGTTTACATAATGCAATTACTTGATTCCGGAAAGGAATACGAACAAAACGAAAAAACCCCTTCCGGACGAACCGGAAGGGAATATTTTCGAACGCGAATTACGCCAGCTTGTTGAGCTTCAGGGTCATGCTGCTCTTCTTCCGGGCAGCGGTATTCTTGTGAAGAAGACCCTTGTTCACAGCCTGGTCCACGGTCTTGACGGCCAGCTTGTAAGCGGCGTCGGCGGCCACGCGATTACCTTCGAGGATGGCAGCGTCGAACTTCTTGAGATTGGTCTTGAGGGCGGACTTGCCAGCCTTGTTTCTGGCATTGGCGACCTTGGAGAGCTCGACTCTCTTCTTGGCGGACTTAATGTTGGGCACGGTTACACCTCCTTGACCCGAAATCGTTGCATGTACTTGTAGGCCCATGCAGAAATGTATTATACTCTGTTATTCCCATAAAATCAATAGTTTTTTCGAAAAAATTCGAAAAATTTCAAATGTTTTTGTGGGGTGGTCCTTTTTTCGACCCGGTTTGCTGATCCGGCGGCACGGAGCTGGAAAACGCCTGCGGGAGGGCTCCGTTTTTGCAAAGAAGCATTGACAAGACGCTGTTGGGCTGGTAAAATAAAATATGGAAAAGTGTCGGAAATCGCCAGATTCTTGGTTCGGAGGGAAGCTTATGTCGGCAGGTCGAAACTGCATTCGACGGTTCGGAGCGCTGCTGTTGTGTTTGGCTGCTGTCATCACACTGCTGTCGCCCTGTCGGCTTCGTGCGGCCGCGGCCGAACCTGGGCCAGCCTGGGGAAGCAGGGCGGAGCCTTTGCGCCTCTCTTCCGCGCCGTCGGCGGGGCCCCATGCCAGGATCACGATGATGGACTTTGTGCGCGACAACTGGATCCGTATCCTTTTGGATGTGGTCGTTCTGAGCGTGATGCTGGTGTTTTTGCTGGTCCAGCGCTCGAAGGCAAAGCGCATCGCCGAGGAGCGGCAGGCGCTGATCGCCGCCACTGAACGGGACCCGGTGACCGGCCTGTATAACCAGGGCTTCTTCTTTGTGTATGCCAACCAGTATTACCGGGAGCATCCGGGAGAGGCACTGGAAGCGATCATGCTGAACATCGACAACTTCCATGGGGTCAATGCCCTGTACGGCTGGGACTTCGGCAACACGGTCCTTCGGCTGCTTGGCGGTGCGGTCAAGGCGCATCTGAACGGCGGCGCGGGGATCGCCGGCCGCATGGAGGCGGACAGCTTTGTGATCTATGGCCCCCACAAGAAGGACTATGAGGCCGCGCTGAACGAGTTTCAGCAGGAACTGAACCGTTTCAATTCCAGCGTCCGCGTTCGGATGGGCGTCGTGCCTGCCACCAAGGGCGTGGATCCCACCCAGATGTTCGAGCGGGCCCGTTCCGCCTGTGGTATGGCCCGGAAACAATTCCGGCCCCACATGATCGTCTTTGACGAAAAAATGCACCGGCGGGAGCTGTTTGAGCGCCGCTTGCTCAGCGACCTGGACCGGGCCGTGAAGGAAGGCCAGCTCCATGTCTATTATCAGCCCAAGTATGCCATCCAGAGCGAACCGCCCAAGCTGGTGAGCGCGGAGGCGCTGATCCGCTGGCAGCATCCGGATTTTGGCATGATCTCGCCGGGAGATTTTATTCCTCTGCTGGAGCGGAGCGGCCGCATCGGCGTGGTAGACAGGTATGTCTGGCATGAAGCCGCCCGGCAGATCGCGGCCTGGAGAAAGACCCATGGGGTGGTGATCCCCGTGTCGGTGAACCTCTCCCGAATCGATATCTTCGATCCCGGCCTGCTGGAGACCTTTGAGCAGATCGTGAGCTCCAATGGCCTGGCACGGGCCGCGCTGAAGTTAGAGGTGACGGAATCCGCCTATACCGAAAACGCGGATCAGGTCATCGGCGTAGTCAACAGCTTGCGGCAGATGGGCTATGAGATCGAGATGGACGACTTCGGCTCCGGCTACTCCTCCTTGAACATGCTCTCCACACTGCCCATCGATGTGCTGAAGATGGACCAGGGCTTCGTCAAAAAAATCGGCCACAATGCAATGGACGACCGCGTGGTAGGTCTGATTCTGGATATTGCCCGGAATCTGAAAGTGCCCGTGGTCGCCGAGGGCGTGGAGAATCAGAACCAGCTGATGTTCTTGCGGGACCTGGGTTGCGCCTATGTCCAGGGCTTCTACTTCTCCAAGCCCATCCCTGCCGCGGAGTTCGAAAAGCTGGCATTTTGCGGCACATAGCCTGTAGAGACAAGCATTGCTTGTCCGTAAAAAACAGAAGGCGTTTGTCGCAAAACGAGGAATTCATATGTAAAAGGCTTTAATAACCAGGGACCAGTCACCAGGGGACGCGAGAGTAGGCAATCGTTGAATAGGCAATTGGCAATTGGAGCCGGGGGGAGTCACTAGTCACCCGGGACTGTTGGGGCGGCCACTGGCCGCCCGCAACTCGCACTGCCTCCCCGCCTGTCATTCTGAGCGAAGCGAAGAATCCGTACCCCCGTCAATGCCTTCCCC
>JAFOKO010000122.1 GCA_017419715.1 Oscillospiraceae bacterium
CATCAGGTTCATGGGGATCATGGCGAACTGCAGGGTAGCGCCGCCCTGGATGAAGAGGACCTTGTAGTTGTCGGGGATGTTCATCAGCTCGCGCAGATCAGCCTCAGCTTCGTCCACGATCTGCTGGAAAACCTTGGAGCGGTGGGACATCTCCATGACGCACATGCCGCTGCCGCGGTAGTTCATCATTTCGTCGCGGATCTCTTCGAGGACGGACTCCGGCATGGTAGCGGGGCCTGCGGAGAAGTTATAGGTGCGGCCGTATTTCATAGTATTACCTCCTGGTTGCAATTAACTTGATCATTTTGTGTAAGTTTCATAAGAGGCGAACCGCCTCTTGCATCGTTTGTTAGTATACATGACAAATCTGAAATAATCAACCGCTTTTCTAAAAATTTTTTTCTTTTCTCTTTCGGGTGCTATAAGATTGTCTTATGTGGATTTATTTTTGGATTGTTTACAGTTTCTTTCTTGAAAAGCTTCTGAAAATGGTTTATACTGGACGCATTCTGTTTGGAAGTGATAGTAATGACACCCTTTCGTAGCAAGATGAATCGTTTCTTATTCCGCAACCGCGACAAGGGCATCAAAAACCTGATGCTCTATATTGCCATCACCAATGTGATCGTCTATGGGCTCAACGCAATCAGCTCCGGCACGCCATACTTCTACAATCTGCTATGCTTTGATTTTGACCGGCTTTTCTCCGGCGAAGTCTGGCGCTTGTTTACATTTGTGTCCTGTTATCTAACCGAGTTGAACTCTCCCCTGCTGGGCCTCATCTCTCTCTTTTTTTATTATTGGTGCTGGACGGTTCTGGAGCAGTACTGGGGTACCTTTCGGTGTAATCTGTTTTACCTCAGCGGCATTGTGTTGACCGATCTTGCCGCAATCATGATCGGTCTTGTCGCAAAGGCGGAGCTTGGCTCTTTCGGCACTGTGCTCGCCAGCGGAATCAGCGCGAAGTACATCAATCTGAGTTTGCTGCTGGCCGTTGCGACGATCTTGCCGGACCAGCTGATCCACATCTATTTTGTGATCCCAGTAAAAATGAAATGGCTGGCCTGGCTGGATCTTGTTCTCACCCTCTACGGCATCATCAAATGGGTCTGGATGCTGATCCGCGCCCAAGCATTCTACTTTTCCCTGTTCCTGGTCCTGCTGGTTCCGCTGGTCGCCATCATCAACTACCTGATCCTCTTCGGCAAGGAAGCCGCCGCGATCCTGCCCGACTCTATCCGGTATCACCCCACACGCAAAAGCTGGAAGCGAAAGGTCACTCAAGGAACCATCTATTCCGATGCTGGCACTGCCAGACACGCCGGGAGCGCTAAGCGCGATAGCGCCCGCTTCCGCTGCACCGTTTGCGGTCGCACAGAGTTGACGCACCCCAGACTGGAGTTCCGCTACTGCTCCAAGTGCGCCGGGTATCGTTGCTACTGTGAGGAGCATATTCAGAATCATGTTCATATTACAGAGTAGGCAGCAGGAAATAGGAGAACGAGCATGGCACGGTTTTTTGTAGACGAATTGCCGCATGAAGGGACAGAATATACCTTGGACGGAGAGAACGCGGCGCACGCGAAGGTGCTGCGGCTCAGGCCCGGCGAGGAAGTGACGCTCTGCGATGGCAGAGGCACGGACTGCCCCTGCACAGTTGTCGAGGGGCTTACCCTTCGCGTCGGCGCTTCCCTGCCCTGTCCGGCGGAGCCGAGCGCCCAGGTGACGCTGTATCTGGCCTTTCCCAAGGCGGACAAGGCGGAGCATGTGATCCAGAAGGCCACAGAGCTGGGCGCGGCGGCGCTGGTGTTCTTTCCCAGCCGCTACTGTGTCTCCCGGCCCGACGAGAAGAGCCTGCCGAAAAAGCTGGAGCGCTGGCAGAAGATCGCCCGCTCCGCCGCGGAGCAGAGCCGCCGAGGCGTTATCCCGCCGGTGCGGGCTGTGGATTCCTACGCCCAAGCCCTTGCGGAGGCAGCGCTGGCCGACAAGCCGGTACTGTTTTACGAGAACGAGGCGCATTTTGGTCTACGGGATCTGTTCGCCCTGGACGGGCAGTCAATGGCTGCCTCTACGCTTGCGCTGATGACCGGGGCCGAGGGTGGCTTCTCCGAGGAGGAAATCGTCCAGGCGAGGGCAGCTGGTCTGAGCATCTGCACCCTCGGACCGCGCATTCTCCGCTGTGAGACCGCGCCGCTGGCCGGTTTGACGGCAGTGATGTATGCTCTGGGGGAACTATGAAAAAGCAAAAATCTTTCCAACAATGGAGCTTCAATTATGCAGTATAAGTTTTACGCGTTTCTGTCCCGGATGCGCTACATCACCCGCTGGGGGCTGATGCGGAATACCTTTCCCGAAAATATCCAGGAGCACAGCCACCAGGTGGCGGTGCTGGCTCACAGCCTGGCGCTGATCCGCCGGGACATTCTGGGCCTGGACGCTGACCCGGAGCGCTGTGCCACTGCAGCCCTCTACCACGACGCCTCGGAAATTCTCACGGGCGATTTGCCCACCCCCATCAAATACTACAACCCCGAGATCAAGACGGCCTACAAGCAGGTGGAGCGGATCAGCGGCGAGAAGCTGCTGTCCATGTTGCCGGAAGCATTGCGCGCCTCGATGGCTCCGCTAATCTTCGAGGACGACCCGGTCAGCCACGACATTGTCAAGGCCGCCGACAAGCTCTCAGCCCACATCAAATGCATCGAAGAGCTGAAAGCCGGAAACCTGGACTTTCTCTCTGCCGCCAATCAGACCAAGGCGGCCCTTTGCGCCATGCATCTGCCAGAGCTGGATTGGTTCATGGAGCACTGTCTGGAGAGCTTCGGCCGAAGCCTGGACGAGCTGGCCTAATGCGCACTTCGCTTACAGCTGTGCGGCAAACAGTGGAGGGTTCGTCTCTTCTGCTGTGCAATCCTTCATAGTCCATCAAAAACGACCGCCGATCGGCGGTCGTTTTTTGATGGACGCTTACACCCGCAACTCCAGGCGTTTTTCTTCTCCATTCAGGCGGTATGTCACGATCACCGTGCGAAGTCTGCCGCTGCGGGGACCGTCGTCTATGCTCAGGACTTTGGCGCTCTGCAGTTCGCAAAGGGCGGCAAAGAGCCGCCGTTTCTTCTCGTCATACTGGCTGAAATCGTCGGAGCTAAAAAGCACAGAGCCGAACAGGGCGTTGACGATGGCGAGGGTGTGCTTCTGCTCGTCGGACAGGGTCGTGGTTTCCTCCCGGTGGCGGAAAACATCGGGGTCGTTGCAGAAGGCCCTGCCGTCGAGCTGGCGGCGGTAGAGGGTGTTGCGCTGGGTGTGGAGGGTGGATGGGCGCTCGTTGTGGAGCAGGCGCATCCAGGGCTTGTCGTCAAAGTCCAGAGACATATCCGGGCCGATGCGGCAGTACTCCACCCGACCAAAGGCCGAGGCCAGCGGCACGCCGCAAGCCAGAATCTCACAGTCTCCGACCAGCTCGCGGAGGAAGCTCATGCTGTCCGCCATGATTTCCCCCCGGGTCTTATCTGGCCGGGGACTCATACAGGCCGCATAGAGAAAATCCAACTTGAACAGCGTCACGCCCATATCCTTGTAGCGTTGCACGCTGCTTCGGAGATAGTCCCGGAGCTCGGGATTGTAGGGGTCCAGGGCATAGTGGCCGGACCAGTTGCTCCCAGCATAGACCCGCGCCCCGTTCCGGGACTGAAACCAGTCGGGATGCTCCTTGTAAAGCACGGAATCCCGCTCCGCCACAAAGGGCGCCAGCCAGATGCCCGCCTGATAGCCATCGTCTAAGATTTTCTGTATAATGGGCTCGATGCCATTGGGGAATTTCTCTGGGTTGACCGTCATCCAGTCGCCCACGAAGGGCTCGAAGCCGTCGTCGATCTGGAAAATATGGGGCTTGACCGGAAGATTGTGCAGGCCATCCAGATCCCGGAGGATCTGGGCCTCGGAGATGTTCTGGTAGCAGTTATACCAGGAGCTATAGCCCAGCTTGGGCACGGCGGGCAGGGCCTTGACGCCCATGGCCGCAAACCAGGCGTCGAAGACTTCATTCTCGTCTCCCACCGGGAAAACCAGATCCAGGGCGGTGTAGGTCTCGCCGGGCCGGAGGACGCGGCCAGCACAGTCCTTCTCGAAGCGCACCAGATTTTCCTCCGGCCGGAAGCTGATGCGGGTAAATCCCGTGTCCTCCGCCAAGGAGGCGAAGAGGTGGAATTGCTTGCCCCAGCGGGCGTAGGCGTAGGTATAGCCCTTCTTGCAGCCGTGGCGCGTCTCTTTTTGAGACAGGGGCGCGTCAAACCAGCCATCCCCGTACTGAGAAAGGCCGTAGCGCCGGTCCAGCGCCTTTGGCACATGGCGCAAGGCCTTGTCGGCCTGTTTTGTGCTCCGCTCCGGGCTGTAGGTCCAGCTCTGATAGCCGTTGAGAAAGAGGGCGTCGGCCTTGTAGAAGTCGAAGGAGATATCCATCCAGACCTCTTCCAGCTCCACGGGCTCCCCGCCCTCCGGGCAGAGGGTCAAAGTGCAGCGGTCGCCGCCCCAGGTCTCCCGCTGAGCAAGAGAGCCGGAGCCCCGGACGATTTTATGCAGCAGTTCCATATTATCATTTTCCTCTCTTGTTCTCGATGGTGTGCATGATTTTCTTCTCGTTGTAGAAGCACAGGAGCAGGGCGCCGAGCGTGCAGAAGCAGACAGCGACGACAGCGACGATCCGCAACCCCAGGGCCGAGGCGGTGATCTCGTTGGAGTTGGTGCTCTGGGTGGTACCGATGATGGCCAGGGAGGTAAAGACCAGCATGGCCAGGGCCTGGCCCCACTTCATGGCAAAGGTGCGGGCCGCGAAGAACATGCCCTCCCGGTTCTCCCCGGTGGTGATCCCATCGGCCTCCGCCACATCGGCCACGATGGCCTGGGGGATGATGCCCAGCAGAGCCATTGGGAAGGCGGCGACGATGCAGATCAGCACGCCGAACACCTTGCCGGGCAGGGGGAGAATGCCGATCAGCGCGGTGATCAAATAGGCCAGGGCAAGCCCCAGGAAGCCGAAGACCACCATTTTCTTCTTGCCATGGCGGCGGACAAAGCCGTTGACAGAGGGATAGAAGCAGGCGGACAGCACCGTCATGCCGCCCATGAAGACCATGGTCATGCTCTCGTCCAGCTCCATGGAGACCTTGACAAAGAAGGGCAGGCCCGTCTGGAAGAGCGTCAAACCGACCCAGTACATGATATCAGAGGCGGCAAAGACCCGGAACTCCCGGTTTTTGAAGGTGGCGGCCAGGGACTTGAACACCGAGGAATTGGAGGGCTTGGTGTCCACAAATTCCTTTTCCTTCAGCAGGAAGGTGGGCAGCAGCATGCAGATGCAGGCGATCACAGCCAGGACGATGAAGCAGATGCGGTAGCTCCAATTGAAGCCAACCGCGTCACGCAACATGCCAGCGAAGACGAAGGGGGTGTAGGCCAGCATCGTGCCGGCGAAAAAGGTCAAGGAGATGGCGGTGGAGATGAACATGCGGTCGTCCTGGGTTTTGCCGAACTCAGAAATCAGGGCCGTGTAGGGCGTGCAGTACATGGTCATGAACAGGTAGAACAGCACGACAAAGACGGAGATCCAGGCGACATTGACGCCGCTGATGGCCTCCACAGGGGCACAGAATAGCAACACCGTCACAATGGACAGCGGGACAGCGGCGTACTGCATGAAAGGAATGCGGCGGCCGCGCTTGTTGGTGCTCCGATCAGACAGGTTGGCAATCAGTGGGTCGGTGATGGCGTCAAAGACGCGGCTGAGTGCCGTGATCAGGCCGAGAATCGTCAAAATGCCGAAAATGACGAGCCCTGGCCGGATGAACTGAGTCGCCCCGGCGTCAATATCGCCCTGGGTGGGCAGATAGAAGGTGACAAACCAGGCGCTGATGATGCCACTAAGGATCGACCAGCCAAGCTGTCCGATGGCAAAGATGATCATTTGCTTTTTTGTCAATCTCTTCATGGATTATCCTCTCTCCCTTATATAAAATATTCTTGACAAAAGGCCCTGCAGATGGTAGCCTAAAATCAGTACTTATACTATACAAAATTTTGTAGTAAAAGTCAATAAATATTCGCAGGAGGTATCATGCTATGTTGGAACGATCCAGAGAGATTTTCGGGAACCTCATGCCCGAACGGGATGTCAAAAAGGCCGAAAAAACGCGAAATAAGTTTCTGAAAAAGTTCGGCGACGACAGCGGCACGGACTACCGTTTCGCACTCCGGGATAACGCTGTGCTGGATGCGATTGGGACCAGAGAGCTGGTGCTCGGCCAGGGTGCGGCATTTCCAGACCGTGCGCTCATCGTGGGCAACATCCGGATGGGCTTCGGCCACTACCGAATCTCCATGGCCATAGCCTCCTGTGCCAAAGCCCTGGGCTATGAACCCCTTTGGCTGGATCTGAACGCCTTCCAGTCCTCCACCTGCACCAAGATCATCTCCTTCCAGAACGATCTCTACTCCATGGGTTCCCGGCTGAGCCAGAAGTCCAGGCTCTTCAACAAGCTCTACTGGGAGCCGCTGAACTCCGAAGGCTTCCGCAAGCTCAGCTACAACTGTGCCGACCAGGCCAGCGCGGAGCTGATGGCCCCCTTGCTCAAGAATCTACCCAAGGAGTTGCCCTTCGTCGCCACCCATGTTTGGCCGGCTCAGGCCGCTCTTCACGCCGGTTTCACCCATGTGGTCAACGCCATTCCTGACAACTGGCCCATGGCCTTGCACCTGGCCGAAGGCGCGACCCACACCATTCAGACCCACTCCGCCTGGCTGGGCTACAAGGCTCTGCGCGGGATGGACAAGTCCCGGAGCCTCAAGCCCATGCCCCAAGGGCAGATCGTCTACACCGGGCACTATGTAGACCATGAGCTGGTGTCCAACCTGGAGGCCGACACGACCCTTCGGGTGGACCGCATCCAGCAGGGCAAGGCCAAACGCTATCTGCTCACAGTCGGCGGCGCAGGGGCCCAGCAGGCCCTGTTTGCCTCCATCATTCGCGCCCTGCTGCCGGACATCAAGGCCGGAAAGGCCACGCTCTTCATCAATGTAGGCGACCACAAGCATGTCTGGGAGAGTCTGAAGAAGGCTGTGCCGGCTCTGGGCGCCGCCAAGCTCTTTGAAAACGACTACGGACGCGCCCGCGCCTACGCCGAAGCTGCCCGCACCGGCGAGGCCAAGGGCATTGTGGGCTTCTGCCACGACGACATTTTTGCCGCGGTCTACATCACAAATCTGCTGATGCGGGCCAGCGATGTGCTGGTGACTAAGCCCTCGGAACTAGCCTTCTATCCCATTCCCAAGCTCTTTATTCAGCATGTGGGCGGGCATGAGCTCTGGGGCGCCATCCACGCCGCCGAGTTGGGCGACGGGACTTACGAGCTTGCCCCCGGCCGGGAAACCACCGACATGCTCCGCCTGCTCCAGGCCGAGCCGGAAATTCTGTACAAAATGAACCGCTGCATTCTCAAAAACAAAGCCGATGGGCTGTACAACGGGGCCTACGAGGTCGTGAAGCTGGCGGTCACAAAGTAAAAACAGGCGCACGGCTTCAGAGTTCCGCGCATGTAGGGACAAACATTGCTTGTCCGCCCTACCAAGAAATAGAAGCCAAACAATCGACGGAGGAAATCGTAATATGCAATCGTTCCGTTTTGACGATATATTCATGCGTTTACTCGTGGTGGCAATCGTGTTCATTATCCCGGGCACATTGACTGTTTGGAATATATACAATTGTGTATCGAAAAAGCCGAGGCATGAAAAGTTGATTTCCACGCTGACGGTGTTTGTCGGGGGCATTTTATACTCGGGATTAAAGTCTTTAGACTTTGAGGAAAGCGGTGATTGGAATGAGGCGATATATGCAATGCAGTATCACTATAGTATATCGCCAAGATACTCTGCAGTTGGATTGATCGTTATTTTAGGCTTTATCGGATATTTTATCCTTTTGTATGCAGATGCTAAGCGCTTACCGCCTTTGATCGCTGTATCAGCGATTGGTTTGTTGATCCTTATGAATGTTTTTCAACTGGCGTACGCCGTCCAGCTTAGTAAAAACATCCGGGATATCGATTATCTTCTCTATGTTTATCATGCGAATATACTGATCTTGTCCGCAAGAATCATTCAAAGGCACATGAAAGAAGAAGTGGAGCTATTTCGGAATAGAATCTCGGAAGGTGAAAGCAGAAAAAACATAACTGCTCTTTTTTGTAAAATAGACAGCCTATCCAAATACTCTATTTGCATTTTTATAGCATTGTTTTTCGTTATAGCGATCATCGAACTCCTTTTTGTGCTCATCGGGCAAGGAATTGACGCCCCGATCAAAGCATTTACCGACACAGCCGACTGGACTTTTTCAAAGCAGCTCCCACCGCCACCGATAGAGTATAGCGGGCATTATCTCTGCACGGTAGCTGCCGGCGGACACCGAAAGGTCGTAAAGCCACTCAGACTTGGAACGAGAAGGAATGCAACGATCATTGTAAATCGCCAGTTGTGTATTGCCAACGCATTCGAGGAGATACTTCAGGAGCGTTTTCCGGGACTGCACAGACGGATCAGATCCTTTTATGACACACATGGGTATCCCGTTTCTAAGAAGATTACAACTCCCCTCAGAGCGGATCTGATTTATTACATGATGAAGCCGTTGGAGTGGGTATTTCTGATTGTGCTGTACATGACAGATCTCCGGCCGGAACAGAGAATCGCGAGACAATATTCTTATAAAGCATAAGGCAAATAAGAAGCCGTCCCCCTGTTGTCCACCCTTGCCTAAATTTGCATATTGAAATCCGGCTCCCGGCGTGTTATAATGTGTAAAATTATGACAGAATAACACGCTGGGAGTCATTTTATGATGCAATCGAACATGCAATCGAAGATAAAGGACAATTTGCAGCACGCCACGCAAGCCGTAAGGGGGAACCTCCACAACGCAAAGGAGAACCTTCAATCGACCCGGGCAGATGTGCTGGCCGCACGAAAATGTGAGAACATCAACGACCCTGTAGACACGCATTTTGTGGACTATGTGGGTATGCTCTGGTCTAAGCTCTTCATTGCTCTGCACATTATCCCCAATGTGGTGACCCTGCTCTCCGGGCTCTCCGGAGTTGCGGGCGGCGTGCTGCTGGCCTTGGACCGATCTGTGGGTATGGACATCATTGGCGCAATTCTGGTGTTTCTCTCCGCTGTCTTCGACGCCAGTGACGGCCAGGTGGCCAGATTGACCAAGCACTACAGCCGCCTGGGTCGGATGCTGGACGGTGCGGCCGATTCCTCGGTCTACGCCACCCTCTACACCGCTTGCGTCTGCCGGCTCTGGAACACGGCCCTGTTTGCCGGAAGCCCCCTGCGCCACGGGATCCTGATCCTGCTCGGTGCAGCCGCCTTTGTGCTCTATGTGGCCCAGAGCCAGCTGCCGGACTACTTTAAGAACCTGCACATGTACATGATCGACAATTCCCACGGCAATGAGCTCTCCCGCGCCAAGCACATTCGGGCGGAACGGGCCTCTGCCAAGGGCTTTTCCCGTCTTTCCCTCTTCTGCTATTCCTTCTACACCGGCGCCCAGGAACGCCGTGCCCCTCAGACGCAAAAGCTGCTGGACGCCATTGAGATCCACGGCAAAAGCGAGGCTCTATGTGACGCCTTCTATGCCGAGAGCCGGAAGCTGGTGAAGTTGACCAATCTGTTGACCTTCAATCTTCGGACTGCCGTATTGCTGCTGTGCGTGTTCCTGCACTTCGAGCTGGGCGCGCTGGGCTTCGTCATTCTGGTGCTGGAGCCGATCCGGCTGATCTTGTTGCATCGCTATGAGAACCTGAGCCGCAACCTGTTGCCCATGGTGGCAGTGGGAGAAGCCGTCCCTGTCTGAGATAGGAGGTTTCAATGGGAACAGAGCTGGAATGGAAATACGCGGTGCAAAATTCGTCTGTGCTGGATGAGATCCTTGCGTGGCAGGAGATCCAAGGCCGGATGCTCGAAGCGCCACGGCAGTATCACATGCAAAGCGTCTATTACGACACCCCGGACCGTCGCTTTTCCCGGGAACATATCGCCATTCGGCGCAGGATGGAGAACGCAAGCTCCGTCATATGCGTTAAGGCCCCGCTCTCAAACGCGGCAGATCCTTATTTGCACGGCGAGTGGGAACTGGAAGCAAACGACCTGAATGTGGCCCTTCCACGCCTGGTCGCGCTTGGCGCGCCTGCACAGCTGCTGGAGGCTTCCTCTCTGGACCGTCTATGCCGGGCGGAGTTTCTCCGCCGCGCTGTGCTGCTCCGCTTTGCCGACGGCAGCACCGCCGAGCTGGCTCTGGATGACGGCACGCTCTCCGGCCCGACCCGCTCCGCCATGTTCTGTGAGTTGGAGCTGGAACTGAAATCCGGCGCGCCTGACGCGGCCCGTGCGTTTGTGGAAAGCATCGCGGCGCACTTCTCTCTGTCCCCCCAGCCTTTGAGCAAGTTTGCCAGAGCAAACGCTCTGGATTGAGCCTGCAACAATTGGGCGGTTTGGTGCCGTCCACACGAACTCTGAACCAAAGCTGACTGTTTTTTCAGATCAGATGTTGTATGATATATGAAATCTTTTCACCGTTTTTATGACTGGCTGATCCCCCGCTATGCGCGCAAGCCGCTGGTCCTGGTGATCGTCTTCAATTTTCTTTGCTACTACATCCCCAAGGCGCTGGAAAGCCACCGGAGCGATCTGCACATGATCTCGACCCGGCTGGACGATGCGTTGCCCCGCATCCCGGTCTTCATTTTCATTTATGTACTGGCCTATGTGCAGTGGATCGTCGCCTATATCATCATTACCCGGGACAGCCGGGAGCATTGCTGCCGTTTTGTTTCTGGAGAATTGACTTCCAAAGTCATCGCAATGTTCATTTTGCTGGCCTACCCCACCACCTTTGTCCGTCCGCCCGTGGAAGTCACGAATCTCACCAGCTGGGTCATGGCCTTCATTTACAAGTCCGACACCCCCACGAATCTCTTTCCATCCATGCATTGCGTGGCAAGCTGGTTCTGCTTTCGAGGCTCCCTGGGGCTGAAGAAAATGCCAAAGTGGTATGCGTGGGTCCAGGGCTTTTTCTCCCTGCTGGTCTTTGCATCGGTGCTGCTGGTGAAGCAGCATGTCTGGCCGGACATTGTGGGCGGCATCGCCGTCGCCGAGCTGGGGATCCTCTTTGCCCGTCTGTTCCATTTGGAACGGGCGGTTGAAAAACTGTCTTCCGCAAGGAGTCGTGCATGAAAATAATAACCGACAAGCCCAAAAGTGGGAAACGGCGTTTTCTCTGGTCCCTGCTGTTTTTGCTGATCGCCGCGTTCTCTGTCTATGCTGTGGGAAGCCAGGCCAAGGGCTTTTCTCCCAAGCATTTCATGGAGTATTTGCGACACAATAATATCTGGTGGATGCTTGCCGCCGTTTTGGCGATGCTGGCCTATATCAGCTTTGACGCCATCATGGTGAGCACTTTGCTTCGGGGCTTTGGCTATCCGAGGAGCCATCCCAAGTGCGTTTCCTACGCCGCGGCGGACCTCTATTTCTCCGCCATCACGCCCTCCGCCACGGGCGGGCAGCCAATGGAAGCCTACTTCATGACCAAAGACGGCGTGCCTGCGATCATCTCCACCGTCGTCATGTTGACCTATCTGCTGCTGTACACCCTGTCCATTGTCATCATCGGGCTGGTTTGCCTGGTGCTCTTCCCCAGCTCCTTCACGACATTTGGCACCGTGGGGCGTATTTTCATCGTGGTCGGCGCGGTGATCCAGCTTGGTCTGGCCGTCTGTTACGCGCTGCTGCTTTGGAAGAAGCAGCTTCTCATGCGCCTTTGTGTATTTGGCCTCCGGCTGCTGGCAAAGCTCCACATCATCCACAATCTGGCAGCCCGCGAGAGCAAGCTGCAGAAAAACATGGAGCTGTACAGCCAGGCAACGGAGCTGCTGAAGGGGCGGCGGAGACTGCTGATAAAGGCCCTTCTGCTGAATCTGGCCCACCGCTGCAGTCAAATTCTGGTCACTGTCTTCTGCTTTCTGGCAGGAGCCGGTCCGCACTGTGCCAGGCTCGCGCCCAAGCTGTTTGCCATGCAGTCCAATGTGGTCATCGGGGCCTACTGCATTCCCATTCCCGGTTCTATGGGCGTGACCGACTATTTGATGCTGGACGGCTTTTCCAAATATATGTCCGAGCAACAGGCCGCCAATTTGGAGCTTTTAGCCCGCGGTCTTTCCTTCTATATCTGCATTCTCCTTTGCGGTATCGTCGTTCTCATCAAATATGCGATGATGCACTTCCGAAAGGAGCATTCGTAAGCCTTTATAAAGCTCGGCTGAGAAAGGAACACTATGGAATTAACAAGAAAACAATTTGATATTCTCGTTGCCATGGCCGAAGCCAAGACAGCGTTGAAGCAGCGGGAGCTGGAAAAGATCACCGGACACTCTCTGGGTACGATCAACCGCATCGTGCGGGAGTTGACCGACAAAGGGCTCGCCGCCGACGGCGCGATCACCAACAGCGGTCTTTCCGCCCTGGAGGTCTACCGGGCCAAGCGGGTCATCTTCATTGCCGCGGGCTTCGGCTCCCGGCTTGCCCCCATCACCTTCAACACACCCAAGCCTCTGGTGCGGGTGCACGGCATTCGGATCATCGACCGGCTGATCGATGCCTGCTTGGCGGCAGGGATCACTGAGATCTATGTGGTGCGCGGCTATCTGGCGGAGCTGTTTGACCAGCTTCTATACAAATACCCCATGATCAAGTTTTTGGAGAACCCGGTCTATAACGAAGCCAACAACATCAGCTCCTCCCTTGTGGCCCGGTATATGCTCTCCAACGCCTATGTCTTCGAGGCGGATCTGCTGATCAACAACCCGTCGATCATCCGTAAGTACCACTACACTTCCGACTTCCTGGCCATCAAGAAGAACCGCACCGACGATTGGTGCTTCCGGGTCAAGGACGGCGTCATTGTGGAGGAAAAGGTCGGCGGTGAAGGGGATGATATCTGGCAGATGGTGGGCATTTCTTATTGGAACGAGATGGACGGTCACAAGCTGAGCCAGGATATCGCGGAGGTCTACGCCTCCCCCGGCGGAAAAGAACGCTATTGGGAACAGGTCCCTCTGGTCTACCGCAAGGAGCACTACGCCGTAGAGGTCCGCCCCTGCCTGGAGGAAGATATCGTGGAGATCGACACCTTTAAAGAGCTCAAGGCGATCGACAAGACCTACGATGTGTAGATTGTATGTTTAACATCACCGTGCTTGCCATGGGCAAGCTGAAAGAGAAATTCTATATCCAGGCAGTGGAGGAATACGCCAAACGGCTGGGCGGCTACTGCAAGTTCCAGCTTCTGGAGCTGCCGGAGTATCGTCTGCCAGAGGACCCCTCCCCGGCCCAGATCGTGGAGGGGTTGGCCCGGGAGGGGCAGCTCATCCGGGAAAAGATCCCCAAGGGGGCCTGGTTTTGTGTCCTGACCCCCGAGGGAAAGTCGCTTTCCTCTGAACGCTTTGCCCAGACTATTGCAGATGTCAAAAATGCCGGGCGCTCCGCCGCCTGTTTTCTGTTAGGCTCCTCCTTCGGCATTGCGCCGGAGATCAAGGCCCTGGCTGATTTCCGACTTTCCTTCTCCCCCATGACCTTCCCGCACCACCTGGCGCGGGTCATGCTGCTGGAGCAGATCTACCGGGCAGAGAGCATCCAGGCGGGAAGCAGGTATCATAAATAGCCGAACAGCGAAGTTTGTTTACACCGTACCTGTTACCGTCAAAACAGTCTCGCCCGGGGTCACGACCCAGTTGCCGGTAGCGGTATCCTGGGCATAGGTGGCGGCGGGAACGGTGATCTGTCCAGCAAGCGTGTCAAACTGGCCGGTCGTTTCATTGTAGGTGTAGCCGGTGCTCTTCGCCATGCTCTGGCCGTCCAGGCTCACGCTGAGATTCGACAGGATCGGGTCGAAGAGATCCGAGACCGCGATCGCCGCCTCGGCTCCGGCGGGCTCGTTGCCGTAGTTCTGGATCTGGAAGCTGTAGGTGATGTTTCCGTTTTCCTCCACGGCGGCGGGAGACAGGCTCTTGACGATACGAAGCTCCGGCCCAGCCGTCACGGTCACGGTGGCCTCGGCGGTCAACGGCGTTGCAAGGCCGGTCCCGGACAGGGTGACGGTGTTGACGATCTGGCTCTCAGCTGTCAACGGAGCCGCGGCAGTCACCTCAGTCTCATAGACCAGCATGGCGTTGCCGCCCGCGGGGACTGAGATGCCCGTCACGCTCAGCGGAGGCCCGGCGGTCACAGTGGGGACAGGCTGGAGCACGCCGTTGATAAAGAAGCGGATGGAATCCGCCACATAGGCCAGCGGATAGGCCGTCTGGCCGCCGCTGATCTCATAGCCGCCCAGATCGTCCGCCAGACTCAGATTCTCATAGGTGACACTGCCGTCATTGACGACCGAGACCACATAGGAGATCGTGTCGCCGGGGGCATAGACATCCTCCACAGCGGTCTTGCTCAGCGTCAAGGGCGAGACGATCTGCCCCGTGACGACATTGGACGCAACGGTCAAACCGTTGTAGGTCAAGGTTGCCTGGTTCGTAAAGCTTGCCATCGTGTTACCTCCTTCGCACGGCTTCCCCGTGCGCTTTATTCTATGCGAAAGATGTCGAAGGGGTGCAGCTCTCCCGCAGTGCGATGCGTTTCCGTAACAAAATGCATAAACGCAAAATAATTGATTATGCATTGACTTTTTCTCGCGGTTTATGTATAATCAAGCTTGTCGCAAAGACTACATTATCATTTATGAAAGGATTACCAAAACATGAAGCGACTGATCGCAGTTCTGTTGGTAGCTTCCATGCTTCCCGCTATGCTTGCGCTTCCCGCGGCAGCATTGCAAACCAGCAGCCAGGACTCCCCCCGATTTCCGCGCTGACGGAATGCATCCAGAATATTGCGAACATGGCTGATGAGCCCCGCACCGTTTCCGCTCTGAAAGAGCTGCGAGACTATGCAGGAAATGTCTATTATGTCTGCGAACTATCGCCTACAGGCTATAGTATTCCCGACGCAAGCTACGGCACGATTCTGGAGTATTTCCCCTCCGCTCCCTCTCCCTATCTCGATGTGAAAGACGATATTATCTATCTCGGGCCGACTTAAGATAACATTGACGAACGGGAGAAGCGCAGCGCGAAAGAACTACATGGACATCAGCCCTTCTTCGCCCTATTACAAGGCCGCTGCCTGGGCAGTCGAGAATAGTATTATGGCTGGAACCTCTTCAACCACATTAAGTTTGGATCTTTCTCTAATCCGGGAACAAGCGGCGGTATTCTTTATGAGCTTTTCCAATAGACTTGGGCTCAGCTATTCCTACACCTCCGGGCCTGCCGCCTCCAGCTTTTCGGATTACAAGGAGGTGAGTGCGTGGGCCACGACAGGCATGGATTTTTGCACCAGACGCGGATTGATTGCCGGCGTGGGTGACAATTCTTTGGCTCCTAATACTACGCTGACCCGCGACCAAATCGGCGTAATCCTATATGCCTATACCCAAAAGGCAAGCCGAACAAGATAACACGGCGGAGGTTTTTGATATGAAAAAACAAGCGATTGTTATTTCCGTTTTGATTGCTGTTGTTTTGGTTGCCATGTTCCTTCCTCGGTCATATTTATTGAGATGGGCTAACGGTCCCGGCGAGACTCCAGATCATTATTATACATCTGTCAACTATGCACTCGCTATGTTCGCAGGGCATCTTTGGTCAGGCATCTCCTTTCTTCTGGCGCTGGCGGCCTTTGTATTTTCCTTCTTCAGCGGGAAGAAGCTTGTTTGCCGCATCCTCTGCGGGCTTCTGCTTTTGGGCTCCGCCGGCCTGTGTCTATATCAAGGGATAGAGGACGGATTTGACCGCTTCACCGCCCTGACCTGGGGCATTTTCGGCGCGCTGGTACTGCTGGGAATCTGGACGCTGTTTTTCCTTAAAACGGAGCGGAAAGCAACGGCCAAATAATAAATTTCATTGGTAAGCAAACAGGGCGGCAGACGGTTCCCTGTCTAAAAGAGCAAGGAACCGCCTGCCGTCTCCAGCTTTTCGGATTATAAGGATGTGAGTGCGTGGGCCACGGCAGGCATGGATTTTTGCACCAGACGCGGATTGATCGCCGGCGTGGGTAACAATTCTTTGGCTCCTCATGCTACGCTGACCCGCGACCAAATCGGCGTACTCCTTTATGCCTGTACCCAAAAGGCAAGCCGAACAAGATAACGCAGCGGAGGTTTTTGATATGAAAAAACGAACGATTGTTCTTTCCATTCTGATTGCGCTTGTCCTGATTGCCATGTTTCTTCCCCGGGGGTATATGGGCAGATGGGCAAACGGTCCCGGCGAAACTCCCCAGCACTATTATCAATTTGAAAGCTATATTGGTGCTTTATTTACAGGGTCTCTTTATTTAGGCATCTCCTTTCTTCTGTTACTGGCCGCCTTTGTGTTTTCCTTCTTCAGCGGGAAGCAACTTATTTGCCGTATTTTCTGTGGGCTTCTGCTTCTGGACTCCGCCGGGCTGTGCCTATATGAAGGAATATGGGCCGGATTTGACTGCTTCACCGCCCTGACCTGGGGCATTTTCGGCGCGCTGGTACTGCTGGGGATCTGGACGCTGTTTTTCCTTAAAACGGAGCGGAACGCAACGGCCAAATAATAAATTTCATTGGTAAGCAAACAGGGCGGCAGACGGTTCCCTGTCTAAAAGAGCAAGGAACCGCCTGCCGTCTCCAGCTTTTCGGATTATAAGGATGTGAGTGC
>JAFOKO010000123.1 GCA_017419715.1 Oscillospiraceae bacterium
GCGGGTTCCTCCCCTCGGCGATACTTCACCAGGGGCGTTTTTAAGCTAACATTGGCCGGGATGCACTCCGCGGAGGAATAGCCCGGGATCAGCAAATACTCGTTAAAGGTACGGGAGGGTTCTGTAATAAAAGTTGCCATAATTTGATCCATCCTCCGATTTCAGGTCCTTATGAATTCAGCTCCTGCTGGAGCGCAAGCTCCTGGTCGGCAATCTTCTTCGCCATGGCTTCGCGCTGGGCGGCAAGGCGCTGGGCCAGCGCTTCATCCTCTACTGCCAAAATTTGGGCAGCAAGCACGGCGGCATTTGCGCCGCCGCCCACGGCCACAGTCGCCACGGGAATGCCGCTGGGCATCTGGACCGTGGAGAGCAGGGCGTCCAGCCCGGCAAAATTCGCTCCCTGGCAGGGCACGCCGATGACAGGCAGGGTGGTATTGGCAGCCATTGCGCCTGCCAGATGGGCCGCCATCCCGGCAAAGGCAATGATGACGGCGATTCCCCGCGCCCGGGCAGTCTTGGCAAACTCCGCTGCCTCGGATGGCGTGCGATGTGCAGAGAGAATATGGACCTCGTAGGGGATTTCCAGCTCCTTCAATGCGTCGATGGCTTTTTGCACCACAGGAAGATCTGATTTGCTTCCCATAACAATACCGATGGTTTTCACAATAATACCTCCTCGTTTGAAAATGACGGGCCGCCGTGCGGGTTTTGGTTCCGCACGGCGACTGAAAGATTTCGTTAGATCCCGGCCTTGGTCTCGCAATAGATGCAGCGATAAACCTTTTCGTTCCGGTCGGTCAAGCGGAAGATATGGTGCAGCTCCTGCTCCGTGGAGGTGATGCAGCGGGGGTTCTTGCAGGTCAAGACATCCGTCAACTCCAAAGGAAGCTCCATCTGCCGCTTTTCCACCAGCTCACCGTTACGGATGATGTTGACGGTTGCGCCCGGGTCGACATAGGCAACCAGATCCAGATTCAGCGGAATATCAGCATCGATCTTGATGATGTCCTTCTTGCCCATCTTGCCGCTGGTGACATTCCGAATAATGGCAACAGAAAGCTCCGTGTCGTCCAGCTTCAAAAGGTGATAGAGCTTCATGCCCTGTCCTGCAGTGATATGGTCGATCACAGCACCGTTTTGGATGGAATCAATGTTCATAGTGTGCCAGCCTCCTTCAAAAGCTTCAGAATCAGAGCCATACGCATATACTTGCCGTTCAGCACCTGCTTGAAATAGCAGGCACGGGGATCGTCGTCAATGGCAACCGAGATCTCATTGACGCGGGGCAGCGGGTGCAGGATCGCCAGGTCCGGCTTCGCGTTCTTGAGCTTGTCCGGGGTAAGGATATAGCTGTCCTTCAGGCGGAGATAGTCTTCCTCGTTGAAGAAGCGCTCCCGCTGAACACGGGTCATATAGAGGATGTCCAGCTCGGGCATGGCCGCTTCCAGATCCGTCGTCTGGACATAGGGAATGTCGTACTTCTTGAGGCTGCCCTTCTTGACATAGCTTGGAACCTTCAACTCCTCCGGAGAAATCAGGACAAACTTATTGTCCGAATAGCGGCACATGGCGTTGATCAGCGAATGCACCGTGCGGCCGAATTTCAAGTCGCCGCAAACACCGATGGTCAAGCCGCTGAAGCGGCGCTTCTCCCGCCAGATGGTGAGCAGATCCGCCAGAGTCTGGGTGGGATGGCAGTGGCCGCCGTCACCGGCGTTGATGACAGGGACTGTAGCGTTGGTTGCAGCCACATAAGCGGCGCCTTCCTTGGGGTGGCGCATGGCAATGATGTCGGCGTAGCAGGAGACGGTCTTTGCGGTATCCGCCACGCTCTCGCCCTTGGCGGCAGAGGAAGACATGGCGCTGGAGACGGAGATCACATGTCCGCCCAGCTCATACATAGCGGCCTCGAAGCTCATACGGGTGCGAGTCGAGGGTTCAAAAAACAGGGTAGCCAGCTTTTTCCGGTCACAGACATGGGCATACTTGTCGGGATTGGCGATGATGTCCTCCGCCGTGGCAATGAGCTCTTCTAACTCCTGGGCGCTCAAATCCAGGATGTCGATCAAACAGCGTTTCATTTGGTTCCTCCTATCCAGCTTTCGTCGGAGGGGTTGTTGCGGAAAGCGATCAGGCGTTCCACATCCTCCGGTTTGATATAGCCCTCCTGGGCTGCAACGGACGCGATATGATCGAAGTCCGTTAGAGATACATTCTTGACCTTGGCTTCCGCAAGCCGCTCCAAGCCGCGCTGCATGCCGTAGGTGAAGATGGAGACAACGCCCAAAACCTCGGCCCCGGCTTCCCGCAATGCCTCGACCACCTCAATGACACTGCCTCCGGTGGAAATCAGATCTTCCACCACCACGACCTTCTGGCCGGGCTCGAGGCGGCCCTCAATACGATTTTGACGGCCGTGATCTTTGTTGCCGGAGCGGACATAGCCCATGGGCAGGCCCATCATATGGCCGACAATCGCGGCGTGGGCAATGCCAGCCGTGGAAGTGCCCATCAGGACCTCTGCTTCCGGGTAGTTCTCCCGGACCAGCTGTGCCAGACCGTTTTCCACATGGGTCCGAACCTCCGGTGCGGTCAAGGTAAGGCGATTGTCACAGTACACAGGGCTCTTGATCCCGCTGGCCCAGGTGAAGGGCTCCTCGGGGCGGAAAAATACCGCGCGGATCGAGAGCAGGTCTTTTGCGATTTGAGTTGACAGATCCATGATAGCTTCTCCTTATTGTCTGTATATTTATCCAACAAATTCCGCCAGGCAGCGCTCGTAGGCGGCCACCGGGTCGGGGGCGGCCGTGATGGGACGGCCTACCACGATATAATCCGAGCCGATCTCCTTGGCCTGGGCCGGAGTCATGACCCGCTTCTGGTCGCCCTTGTCGCCGTCGGCAAAACGGACGCCCGGGGTGACGGTGAGGAACTCGCTGCCACAGTTTGCATGGACCTTCGCCGCCTCCAGTGGAGAGCAGACCACACCGTCCAGACCCGCACGCTTCGCGTTCTGGGCATAGGACATGACCACCTGGTCGATGGGCTTGTCGATCAGAAGTTCCTGCTCCATGGCCTCCTGGTTGGTGGAGGTGAGTTGGGTCACGGCAATCAGCAGAGGCCGGGTCCCGTCGGGCCGGGTAAGGCCCTCCAGCGCAGCGCGCATCATCTCGGCAGTGCCCGCGGCATGGAGATTGCAGATATCCACATCCAGACGGGAGAGAACCGCCATAGCTTTTTTCACGGTAGTCGGAATATCATGCAGCTTCAGATCCAGAAAAATCTTGTGACCTCTGGCCTTGATCTGCCGGACGATTTTCGGTCCTTCCGCATAAAACAGCTCCATGCCGATCTTGACAAACGGCTTCTTGCCCTGGAATTTGTCCAGAAATTCCATCGTCTGCGCAGCGCTGGCAAAATCGCACGCGATAATGACATCCTTACCCATGTTGTTTTCCTCCATAGATCTCTTTTAATTCATGAATGCCGTAACGGTCCATCGCCGCTGGCAATTCGTGGATGATAGTATAGCAGGCATAGGGATCGACCAAGTTCGCCGCG
The DNA here is from genome assembly GCA_017419715.1 of Oscillospiraceae bacterium. Taxonomy (GTDB): domain Bacteria; phylum Bacillota; class Clostridia; order Oscillospirales; family Oscillospiraceae; genus JAFRPC01. The sequence continues at coordinate 3,562 of JAFOKO010000123.1, forward strand.
CCAACCTCTACCGCCGAGGCCCCTGCCATCAGCATTTCCAGCACATCTTCCGCGCTGGAGACGCCGCCCATCCCTACTACAGGGATCGTTACCGCGTGAGCCACCTGATAGACCATTCGAAGAGCCACCGGGAACACGGCTGGGCCGGAGAAGCCGCCCATGGTATTGGCCAGGATCGGCTTGCGGGTTTTGAGGTCGATGCGCATACCGAGCAGGGTGTTGATCAAGCTGATGCCGTCCGCTCCAGCGTCGGCGCATGCCTTGGCGACGGAAACGATGTCTGTTACATTGGGCGTTAGTTTGATGATAACCGGCTTCGTCGTGACCGCTTTGACCGCCCGCACGACCGAAGCCGCCTGGGCCGGTTCGGTGCCGAAGCTCATGCCGCCGCCGTGAACATTCGGGCAGGAGATGTTGACCTCCAGCCAGCCCACCTGGGGCTCCCTGTCCAGCTTTTCACAGGTGTAGGCATAATCCTCGACGGAAAAGCCGCTAACATTCGCCATGACCGGCTTGTGGAAGCACCTGGCAAGCTTCGGCAGCTCCGTGTCGATGACCCGCTCCACGCCGGGATTTTGCAGGCCGACGGAATTGAGCATCCCCGCCGTGCAGTCCGCAATACGGGGCGTGGGATTACCGAAGCGCGGTTCCCGGGTCGTCCCCTTGAAGGAGAAAGTGCCCAGCAGATCGATGTCGTACAGCTCCGCAAACTCATAGCCGTAGCCAAAGGTCCCGGAGGCTGGGATCACTGGGTTATCCAGTTCAATACCGCACAGTTCGACGCTCAGTCTTCCCATAAGATTTCCTCCTTTTGCAGGACAGGGCCTTCCTTGCAGATTCGCTTATAGCCTGTGATGGTCTTGCAGGAGCAGCCCATGCAGGCCCCAAAGCCACAGCCCATGCGTTTTTCGAAGCTGAAGGAGCCGCCGCTTTGGATGCTTCGATAGACTGCCTTGAGCATCGGCTCCGGGCCACAGGTATAGACATGGGTGTAGCGCTCCGGCAGAGCGTCGGTCACGAAGCCTTTGACGCCCAGTGAGCCGTCCACTGTGGTGACCCGGACCTCACAGCCCAGGGCCTTGAATTCTTGCAGATAGAACAGCTCGGAGGCTGTGTTAAAACCAAGAATCACACAGACCTGCTTGTCCTCCGCCCGAAGGTGCTTAGCCAGCAGGTAGAGGGGCGGAACGCCCACGCCTCCGCCGATCAGCAGCGGCCGCGCACCGGAAAGCGCCGTATCGTAGCCGTTGCCCAGGCCGGTCAACACCGGGAGCTGCTGGCCCGGCTGCAGCTTGCTTAGCTGTGCGGTGCCTTTCCCAACTACCTTATAGACCAAGGTCAAGCGATTCCCTTCCAGGTTGCAGACGGAGATTGGGCGGCGCAAATAAAGCCCATCCAGGCGTAGGTTGACGAACTGCCCCGGTCGAGTAATGGCCGAAGTGTCGCCGGTCAATTTCATTTCAAACACAGATTCCGTGAGCTGGCGCTGCTCGGAAATAGTGAACAAACTGTCTTTCATAAAATGCTTCCTTTTCTCTTCTCACTTCTCGCTTTGATACACAAGCTTCCCGTCACAGATGGTCGCCAGGCATTTTCCATAGACCTCCCAGCCTGCAAATGGGGTAGCGCGTCCCTTGGTGAGAAATGCCGCCGGGTCGATCACGGTTGTTGATTCCAGATCCCAGAGCGTGCAGTCTGTCTCATGCAGGGGAATTGCAAAGCGCTTTCGGGGATTGTAGGCCAATAGCTCGATCAGCTTGTCCAGCTTGAGCAGGCCGGGGCGCACCAGCTTTGTGTAGAGAACGGGGAAAGCCGTCTCCAGGCCCACAATGCCAAATGCGCTCCCCGCAAGGCCCTTGGCCTTCTCCTCCGCGCTGTGCGGGGCGTGGTCGGTGGCGATCATATCGATGGTTCCGTCCAGGATCCCCTCCAAAAGCGCCTCCCGGTCCGCCGGGCTTCGCAAGGGCGGGTTCATTTTGAAGCGTCCATCCTCCTGCAGGTCCGTTTCATCCAGCACAAGGTAGTGCGGTGCGGTCTCGCAACTCACATCCAGACCTTCCCGCTTGGCCTGCCGGATCAGCGCAACGCTCTCCTTGGTGGAGATGTGGCAGACATGATAGCCACAGCCAGTCTGCCGCACAAGCTCCAAGTCCCGGCGAATCTGGCCCCACTCGCTTTCGGAGCAAATCCCCGCGTGCGCATGGGCCTTGGCGTAGGCGCCATCGTGGATATAGCCGCCCCGAAGGAGGGAATTGTCTTCACAATGGGCCACGATCAGCTTGCCGAGCCTTTTTGCCTCCAGCATGGCACGGCGCATCATTTCGTCATTCTGGACGCCGCGTCCGTCGTCTGAGAAGGCCACAACCAGGGAGGCAAGGCCGTTGAGATCAGACAGCGCTTCACCCCGCTCGCCCTTCGTAATGGAGCCGTAGGGGTGGACACGCACGCAAGCTTGGGCCGCGATCAGCTCTTGCTGGACAGCAAGTGACGATGGGCAATCCGGTACGGGGTTCAGATTCGGCATAGGGCAGACATCGGTATAGCCACCCCGGGCTGCTGCCGCTGTGCCGGAAGCGATGGTTTCTTTATAAGAAAAACCCGGCTCACGAAAATGCACATGCACATCGCAAAAGCCGGGGAAAACAACACAGCCAGACGGAACGGGCACTACGCCCAGCTCCTCCAGCGGACGAATCGAATTGAGTTTGACAGGATGAAAACAAGAATCCACCATAGCTTGACCTCACAAGTCTGGACAACTTAAAACTGCTGTATGCTTCAGCACATTTCGAACCTTGTCCGGCATGAAATGTTTCTTTTATTTTTTAGAATTTTAGCACATAAAGCCATGTTCTGTCAAGCAGGAAACAGCTTTGTATTCGAGATTTGTACAAAATGAACATTTATTGGCGCGCTTGAGCCCAATCTTTCTAACTCCAGAAGTCACGGCATAGCCGACCGGTCTGGATGAAGCAGATGGACGATGGCACGCAAACGCTGTCTTTAGAGCATTTATCTGTTATTGGATCCCCTGAAATACCGTATATTTTTCCAATTTACAATTGCTTTTTTCTGAGAAATCCGTTATAATGTCCTTATCCCGACTGATTGGAGCATATTTATGAAGGATTGGATCATAAAAGGAAACTTTCTGGAAAGCGAGAGCCCGGATCGATTTCATATTGTGGAAAACGGGTTTCTCCCCGTAACGGACGGGCTGTGCCGTGGGCTCTTTTCTGTGGTTCCAGTACAGTACCAGGGACTGCCTGTCACGGATTACGGCGACCGACTGATTCTTCCCGGAATGACGGATCTGCATGTGCACGCCCCACAGTTTGCGTTCCGGGGACTTGGCATGGACATGGAGCTTTTGGACTGGCTCAATCACTACACTTTCCCCGAGGAATCCAAATATGGGGATCTTTCTTATGCGAGAAAAGCCTATAAAGATTTTGTGGCTTGCCTGCTGCATTCCACCACCACGCGGGCGGCAATTTTTGCCACCATTCATTCCGCGGCCACGCTGGAGCTGATGGAGCAGTTGGAGCGTTCCGGGCTTCAAACTCTGGTTGGCAAGGTGAATATGGATCGAAACTGCCCGGAAGTGGTCCGTGAGCCGGATGTCACAACCGCGCTGCAAAACACAGAGCAGTGGATCTGTGAAGCCCGTAGCCGCTTTGCCCGAACGAAGCCGATTTTGACACCGCGATTTATTCCTACCTGCTCCGACGCGCTAATGCACGGACTAAAAGATCTGCAAAGACGCTATCAGTTGCCTGTACAAAGTCATTTGAGCGAAAACTACGGCGAAATCTCCTGGGTACGAAAGCTCTCCCCCACTGCTTCCTGTTATGGCGGAGCCTATGACCGCTTTGGGCTCCTCGGCGGAGACCACGCATGTATTATGGCCCATTGTGTCCACTCGACCGATGAAGAGCTGGAATTGCTCCAGCGAAACGGGGTCTATATTGCCCACAGCCCCGAATCTAATATGAACCTCGCTTCCGGCGTTGCTCCCATATCCCGCTATTTGGAGCTGGGCCTTTCTGTCGGTCTGGCTTCGGATGTGGCAGGCGGAAGCCATCTCAGTCTGCTCCAGGCGATGATGCACGCGATCCAAGTAAGCAAGCTCCGCTGGCAGCTTCTGGACAGCAATGTCCGCCCCCTTACATTGGAGCAGGCCTTTTACCTGGCCACTGCCGGCGGAGGCGCGTTCTTCGGAAAAGTTGGCCGCTTTGCGGAGGGCTATGCATTTGATGCAGTCGTTCTGGATGACAGCTCGCTCTCTCATCCCCAGCATTTAGATCTCCGAAGCCGGTTGGAGCGCTTGGTCTATCTGTCGGATGACCGGCACATTGTGGCAAAATATGTTGCAGGCATAAAGCTGTTTGGATGATTCTCATTCATTTGGCGTTCGTCGCAAAACGAGGACTTCATGTGTAAAAAGGCACCAGAGACCAGTCACCAGTCACCAGGGGACGCGGGGGCGGTGCGGGTTGCGGGCGGCCGATGGTCGCCCCTACGGCAGGTGCGGGGTCGGGCGGACAAGCAATACCCATAAAGGGCACAGGTGCTTGTCCCTACGGTCTCTGGTGACTTCCCCGCGTCCCCTATTGCCTATTCAACTATTGCCTATTGTTCGGTGCGAATCGCGCAACATGCGTTTGTTTTCGACCGGATCCTCAAATTGCAACGAACACGATTTTTTTCTCTTGTTTTCCGGAATAAAATCTTGTACAATGTTTTGGTAATGAATCATGTTGGAGGAAACTACGATGAAAAAACCCGTTGTGTTAGTGATCATGGACGGCGTTGGTAAGGGAGATGGTGGCCCCGGCGATGCTGTGGCCATGGCAAACACCCCCAATCTGGACCGCCTTTTGAAAAGCTGTCCCTTTACTTGGCTCAAAGCGCACGGCACTGCCGTCGGCCTGCCCTCGGACGAGGATATGGGTAATTCCGAGGTTGGGCATAACGCCTTAGGCTGTGGCCAGATCTATGCGCAAGGTGCCAAGCTGGTACAGCAATCCATTGATCGTGGCACATTGTATCAGTCTGCGGCCTGGCAGGAGCTGATTGCCAACTGCAAGGAACACGGCAAGACCCTGCACTTTCTGGGTCTGCTCTCCGATGGCAATGTGCATTCCAATATCAATCATCTGATCGCCCTGTTGCGCAAAGCACGGGAAGAGGGCCTTTCCAGCGTCTGTGTCCACGCCCTGCTGGACGGGCGGGATGTACCAGCAAGCTCCGCGCTGGAGTATGTTGACCAACTCGAATCCGTGTTGGCGGAGCTTTCGGACGCAAGCCACAACTACCGCATCGCCTCTGGTGGCGGCAGAATGCAGATCACCATGGACCGCTACCAAGCAAACTGGGGCATGGTGGAAGCCGGTTGGAAAACCCATGTACTGGGAGAGGGCCGTCAATTCGCCAACGCCCGGGAAGCGATCGAGACCTATCGTGCGGAGGCAGAAGTCATCGACCAGGACCTTCCGGCGTTTGTCATTGCAAAAGACGGCGTGCCGGTGGGGCGGATCGAAAACGGAGATTCCGTGATCCTCTTTAATTTCCGCGGTGACCGTGCCCTGGAGATTTCCCTGGCCTTTGACCGCAAGGACTTTGACAAGTTTGAACGCCCCAACTACACCGGCGTCAAATTCGCCGGGATGCTGGAATACGACGGTGATCTGAAAATCCCCTATAAGTACCTGGTTGAGCCTCCCGTCATTCAAAACACATTGACAGAAGTTCTTTGCGCTGCGGGTATCCGGGAATATGCCCTCTCCGAGACGCAAAAGTTCGGACATGTCACCTATTTCTGGAATGGCAACCGCTCCGGAAAGCTGGATGAAGCGCTTGAGGTCTATGAAGAGATCCCCTCTGATATCATTCCATTTGAATTTGCGCCGAAGATGAAGGCCGAGGAAATCACTGCTCACATGGTGGAAGCCATGGCTTCACACAAGTTCGATTTTTTGCGCTGCAACTTCCCGAACGGTGATATGGTAGGCCACACGGGCGTCATAGAAGCCGTCGTCACGGCGATGGAGGCTGTTGATACAGGCGTCGGTAAAATCATCGAAGCAGCCGATCGGTACGGCTATATCGTCTGTGTCACCGCCGATCACGGCAACGCCGATCAAATGCTGGAAACAAAAAAAGGCAAGACCTCCGTCCGCACCGCGCACAGCCTGAACCCCGTTCCGTTCATCATTTACGATCCCGAGACCAAACATGTTTTCAAAAACGATCAGTTTGGTCTTGCAAATGTTGCGCCAACGATCTTGAAGCTGCTGGACCTAGCAGCCCCCGCCTGTTGGGAGCCCTGCATGCTGGAACGCTAATCCAGCCTCTCTCTTTCCGCCCGGTTCCGTCGTTCGACACAAAAGACTTGGCCGGAGCTTTTACAGATTGCTCCGGCCACAGGCTTTAGTCTACGACATGTATTTTCAATGGAAACAAAAATTTAAAACCGCCCCCAGCACCAGCCAAAAGCGGTAAATATTGTAATTGCCTCTCGGTAATTACAGTTATATTTTACACTTTATTTACAAAAAATCAACACCTTTTTTGAAATTTGTTTATTCTCATAGTTTTATGAGATATTTAATGAGATTTTTTGTGCAATATCACCATTCGCTGAGATGAAAAACCATGTTTTTTCGAGAAAAGCCGCCCGAAATTACACTCGGGCGGCTTTTTCTTCCTATGATACAATGAACTATGACACACTTTCACCCGGAACAGAAGAAAGCGTTCTTTGCGGTATGGATATGAATCAATCCTCGAGCATAACAATTTCAGCTTCCGGCGCGTTGCGCTTGATGCTGTCGATGCCGTTCAAGCAACCGGCCTTCTGCTTGTAGCCCTCACCTGTGGCAATGATCTCCCCATTTCTGGCCTTCAGACGGAAGCGGTACTCCCCTGCTTTGTCCAAATAGAGCTCGTACTTCGGATGCTTCTGCACTTCGACAGGTTCTACGGTCTGATCTTCGATGGCGGAAAGCGCATTGGCCTTCACACTCTCGATCCCCTTGCGGCAGGCCGCCTCCGTAGTGTACACCTCACTTGTGGCAATGACCTCGCCATTGGAAGCCTTCAAATCAAACTTAATACCGGTCTTGACATTCCTGATTTCAAATTTACCCATAATCGAACCTCCTGATTGAATTGAATGATAATAGTGGGGATGTATGGAATTGCGTTTGCCTAAATGAATAATATCACAAGTCGACGAAAATAGCAATCATTTTTCATTTGAATTACAAAAGGGACAAGAGACATATCAGTCCTTTATGCCTTCGATCTGGAGGATATGGAGCCCGTATGCTCAAAGTGTTCCCCGGCAACATGCTGGATGCTACATCTTACGGCGCATTCATCCAAGAGAATCATATCAGCAAAGGGATCATTGTCGGTGACAAGGGCTTTCCTGGATTTTCTGCTCATGACCAGCTTGAAGCTAATCCGGATACGACTTGTATTCCTGATCAGCCATTTGATTTTCCTCCTAAATAGATCGTGATAATAAAATAAAAAACGATATAACGCCCTTCTTCCCAGGCATAGAATCCCAAGTAAATACTTCTTCATATCTTACAGTTAGATTATATATCCTTTTGCTTATTTAGTCAAAATAGTTTTTACAAAAAAGAAACGCCAAAAAGTGCCCGCAGATTATTCTGCGAGCACTTTTGAAAGATTCGTCAAAGAGCTTTTTCTAACAACGCCCCAAGAACTTTGTCCTGGTCCTCTGATGCGACCGAAAGATACTGCCCGAGGATCTGCAGATACTTGTCGCCAACTCGCTTGCCATCAACGATAATTGGGCTGGCTGTGTAGTCAAGGCGCATGAGATAATCGGGCGGTATATCCATAATGGTACAAATGCCAAATAGCGCTGGGAGCCTGCCTACAAATCGTTTTGCCTTGATAAGTTGCTTTACATTCAGCCTGTAGTCTGGTCTGCATGGCTCTAATAGTACCTCAAGCAAACACATCTTGTCGGTTGCCAACTCCACCATGCGTTCGTACATCAGCGCATCTGGCGTAACATTATCCCGCTTTGGTAATGATGTAAGTAGCGCTACGGCAGTTTTGTAAGTGGCCTTGCTCTCAGCAACGGTTTTACAAAATAGAGCAACTCTTTTAGGCGGATAAATAGGCTTTTGCTCACCCAATAAAAGCTCGGAGCATGTGCAATGCAATATCTCCGCAAATGCTGCGGCATGGGTCATAGACAGGTTCCTCCGGTGTTGTGAAAACCAGAGACTCATAAGTGTGACATCCATCCCGGCTGCTTTAGCAAGGTATTCTCTTGGTAGCCCCATGCTTTGCAAAATAGCATCGACATTTTTGCGTACAGCAACCATTTCGTTGCAGAAATAGTTTGAGACATTTGATCTAATGTCCGTGCTTTCCTCGCGCCACTGGCTCACAGTTGCTTTGGATAGTGGCTTGCGGCCCTCACAAATCTTATGCATCTTTGCTCCTCCTTGCCAGTAATGCATCTATAACGCCCCTGCGTTGTGCTGGAAGCAACATATATGCATCGTAGAAGTCTTCAAAGGCTAAACGATCATAATATAACGTAACAGACGGGTCAAGCGTTAAGAGCCATCGAAGTGACACATCGAAAAAATCAGCGGCAGCCGGTATTGCATCTAAATTAACGGCATTAAATTTGTGCCGAGCAACACGTTTTATTTCATCTGTAAACTCGCCGCATTGTATTGTCCTGAAGCGATGCAGGGGGTCAATGGCCTTTTTCTCTGCGAGGCGCCGGATCTTGGATGACGGATTATCTGTGTCCGCCCACCATCTATCACATAGGCCGCCCCCAAGGATCATCGCTGTTATCTTTGTGAGCTCGTCATCTGTGTATTTTTTGCATTTTTCGTATAGTTGCTGTTCTTTTTTAGGCGCCTGGATGTTGAAGCCGCAAATATTGTACATTTCAACGACACCTTTAATGCCAACAATTTCAAGCACAAGATGCAGATGTTCATATGCGACGCGATAACAGGTTTTGTCTGGATCGTCAATCTTATAGGCCGGCACACTTGGAATTGCCTCAATCGCTTTTATATGGTTGCCTTTTTTTATAAGCATGCCAAGATGTTCCATGCACTTCCCTTTTGGTGGGATTTGAGTGCCAACAGTATTTATCATATTAACTGGCAAATTTTTATAAACTTGCCATTGCCTCCTTTCAATATTTATTGTCCACTTTACCTACTTCCTAATTATATATCAAGATTGCATTAACTGTCAAGTATTATTTTGTCCATGCATAGTTTTATTTTCCCATAATAATATAGGTTCAACTCTCTGTGAAGTTGACACGGGAGTTTGACAGTTGCAAACAGGCGCAAAGGCCGCAAAGCCTTGTGCAGCCTAATATTTTTTGTCAAATTTGAAAATAATGCTTGTAGTATGGAGTAGTTTATGATATAATATAGACGGGTGATTCAATTGAATTTGTA
>JAFOKO010000124.1 GCA_017419715.1 Oscillospiraceae bacterium
CCGGAGCCCACCACGCCCCCCAGCCCCGGCGGCAAGCCCGGTCTGCCCCAGACGGGCCAGCTCTGGTGGCCCGTGCCCCTGCTGCTGGTGTCCGGCGCGGTCTTGATCCTGCTGGGCCTGTGGCGGCAACGCAACCGGAAGTGCCATGGGTAGATTGAAACGCTTGTTTCTGGGAGGGACACCGCTGCTGGTCCTGGGCAGCTGTCTGATCCTGGGCGGCCTGGGCTTGACCGGGCAGAATTGGCACGAAGATCGCCAGGCGGGCGAAGCTGCCAGCCGAACCGTGAAGTATTTGGTGGAACAGCTTCCCGAGGAGGAATTGCATCCCGCCCCCGCTCCCACCACGGAGGAGGAGATTCGGATCGTGGAAAACCGGGTTCTGCCCGTGCAGACGGTGGATGGCCGGGACTATGTGGGCCTGCTGCAGATTCCCAGCCTGTCGCTGGAGCTTCCCGTGCAGTCGCCCTATGCGTTTGATTCCCTCCGCGTCTCGCCCTGCCTCTATGCCGGAGACCCCTACCACGGCAACATGGTGATCTGTGCGCACAACTACAGCAGCCACTTTGGCGCCATCAAAAATTTGAAGGAAGGCGACGAACTGCTGTTCATCGCCATGGACGGCGAATACTTCCGCTATCAGGTGCGCGCCCAGGAGATCCTGGACCCTATGTCTACGGAGGAAATGCTCGATCCGGTGGGATGGGATTTGACCCTGTTCACCTGCACCGTAGGCGGGGAGTACCGCGTTGCAGTCCGCTTTTCCCGCGTCTATACAGGAAAAACCACACCAGCCAGGGCCGGTGTGGTTTTTCCTTGCAAGCCTTACAGCGGTTCGTCGCTGAGGCTTTCGAATTCGGCGGCGACCTTTTCAAAGGTCTCCTCGTCGATGTCCTCCAGCTCGAAGTCGTCCTCGGTGGCCTTGTAGCCGTAGAGATAGACATCCTCGCTGCCGTCCAGGGCCTCCAGGGCGATGTAGTCCTTGCCTTCGACATCGAAAATGCCCATGATGCCGCAATCAAATTCTACGCCATCGTCAAATTCCAGATGAATGATCTGGTCGTCGCTGTACTTGTTTGTCATGGGAAAAAACCTCCTTTATTTGTTTCCAATCAGTAGGGACGGCACCTTGCCGTCCGCGTCTTATATGCGGAACATCCGAAACGCGGTGGGCAGGGCGTATTGGCCGTCCAGGGCGCTCTCGTCGGCCCAGGTGAAGGGCCCGGCCTGCAGGGAGCAGTTGACATAATAACACCGCATCTCCCACTGGACATGGGTAAAAATGTGCTTGCGTTCCACTTGGCGTTCCAGGCCCTTGGGCCGAAGGCCCCAGCTTGCGGCCTGGTCCAGAGCCTCCTGTGGCTCCAGCCAGCCGGGAAGGTTTGGAAACTCCCAGAGCCCGGCCAGAAGGCCGGAGGCCGGTCGTTTCTGCAGGGCCAGCGCGCCTTCGACCCTGCACACAAAGACCGTCAACTTCTCCGCCCGGCGCTGCCGTTTCTCCGCTCGGACGGGATAGCACTGCCAGATGTCGGCTTCCCGCGCCGCGCAAAAGGCGGCAGCGGGGCAGCGCCCGCATAGCGGCGCGCCGTTGGGCAGGCAGACGGTCGCGCCCAGCTCCATCAGAGCCTGGGTAAGCGTTCCAGCGCCAGCGGCAGGGTAGAGGGCCGCGAGGGTCGCACCCATCGCCCGCTTGACGGCGGCGTCATCCACACAGCGGCCATCGGCGTTGAGCCGGGCCATCACGCGGAGCACATTCCCGTCCACGGCGGGGGTAGGCTGGTCGAAGCAGATGGAGCAAATGGCCCCGGCGGTGTAGTCTCCAATGCCGGGCAGAGCCCGCACGGCTCCGTAGTCCCGGGGAAAGACCCCGCTGTGGGAGCGCATGACCACTTGCGCGGCCTTCTGCAGGTTCCGGACCCGGGAATAGTAGCCCAGACCTTCCCAGAGCTTGTGCAGCAACTCCGGGTCCGCCGCCGCCAGAGCGGGGATGTTCGGCACTGCCGCCAGAAAGCGGGCATAGTAGCCCTTGACAGCCTCCACGCGCGTCTGCTGGAGCATGATCTCCGAGAGCCAGACATGGTAGGGCTCCCGGTCGTGTCGCCAGGGCAGATCCCGGGCGTTTGCGGCAAACCAGTCCGGTAAAAGCTGGATCAGTTGTCCCATCCGATGCTGCTCGTCCATCTTCGTCTCCTGTCGTTTGCGGGAATGGGGACGGCCCCGGAGCACGCGCCCCGCCGATCTCGTTCCCCTCTCTATTGTAATACAGAAAAAGAATTCTGTCAATTTCCAAAATAATAGATGAAATATGTCGGTTCTTGTGCTATATTATATCTTAGATAAATCTGGGAAGGGGAGATCTCATTGAAGCTCAATTACAAGCGCACGATCTTCGTCGGCTTTGCCTTTTTCCTGATTTGCGCTTTCTGGCAGGCCTATGACAATACCATTCCGCTGATTTTGACCAATCAATTCGGCCTGTCCCAGACGGTTTCCGGCGTGGTAATGGCCCTGGACAATATCCTGGCCCTGTTTCTGCTGCCTCTGTTCGGTGCGATCTCCGATCGCTGCCGCCATCGCCTGGGCCGTCGGACGCCCTTCATCCTCTTCGGGACGCTGGTGGCGGCTGCCGCCTTTGTCTGCCTCAGCTTTGCGGGCAATCTGCAGCTGAGACAGTTGGAGAAGGTCTCCAAGATCGACGACCCCGTTGCCTTGACGGAGATCTACCGCCAGGAGAAGGATGCTGTGCTCCAAACGCCGGACGGCGTCTCGTTCAAGCTGTCCACCGTGTTTTCCGAGGCGGAGTTCGTCTCCATCCGCAGCCAAATGATCGACGAGGCGGGCAAGCAAGTAACCAACGCCAACTATACCAACTATGTGGTCCCTGCCCGCCAGGCCTATGCCGGGACGCTCACCCGGCAAAACGCCGGGCCGCTGGTGCTCTTCATGGTTCTTCTGATGGTGATGCTGCTCTCCATGTCCACCTTCCGAAGCCCCGCGGTTGCGCTGATGCCCGATGTGACCGCCAAGCCCTTGCGCTCCAAGGCCAACGCCGTCATCAATCTCATGGGCAGCGCGGGCGGAATTCTGGTGCTGGGTTTGGGCATGCTCTTTGCCACCGGCGCGGTGAAAAACGCCCTGATGAGCTACACGCTCTACTTTGGGGTCATCGCGGGCATCATGCTCCTGGCTCTGGCGATCTTTATGCTGAAGGTCAAGGAGCCCAGGCTGGTGCAGGAAATGCAGGCGGAAAGCCGGAAATACGGCCTGGACGAGGGGGAAGACGACGCTTCCGGCACTCGAAAGCTCTCCAAGGACGAACGGCGCTCCCTGGCCTTCCTGTTGGCCTCCATCGTGCTCTGGTTCATGGGTTACAACGCCGTGACCTCCAAGTATTCCGTCTATGCCAGCAATATCCTGCATAAGGATTATAACCTGACTTTGATGATCGCCCAGGCGGCGGCCATTGTTTCCTATCTGCCCGTTGGCATGGTGGCTTCCAGGCTGGGCCGGAAGAAAACTATACTGGCCGGCGTGGTGATGTTGACTGCCGCCTTCGCTGTGGCTTGCTTCCTCCGGGAATCCAGCCCGACCCTCTTGATGAACGCTATGTTTGCCCTGGCCGGGATCGGCTGGGCGACCATCAATGTCAACTCCTTCCCAATGGTGGTAGAGCTCTGCAGAGGCGGCAATGTGGGCAAGTACACCGGCTTCTACTACACCGCCTCTATGGCGGCTCAGACCGTGACCCCGATGATCTCCGGCTTCTTTATGGACCAATTCGGCATGACCACGCTCTTTCCCTATGCCGCTGTGTTTGCGGCGATGGCCTTTGGCACCATGCTGTTTGTTATGCACGGCGATAACAAGCCGCTTGCAAAAAAGGGCCTTGAGGCCCTGGATGTGGAGGATTAAACGATGATCTTTCTTCTGATTCTGGATCTGCTGGGGCTGCTGTGCGCCGGCCTGTATCTGCTGAGCATGAAGGCGGGGCGGGGGCCTCGCGGCGGGTTCTACAGTAAGCTCTCCGGCTATCACTATGCCCACCGGGGCGTGCACGCCATCCAGGCGGGCATCCCCGAGAACTCCATCCGGGCCTTCCGTCTGGCGGCCAATAACGGCTATGGCGCGGAGCTGGATGTGCGCCTGAGCCGGGACGGGAATCTGGTGGTCATGCACGATGAAAGCCTCAAGCGCACCACCGGGGCCAATGCCAGCGTAAGCGCGGTCACGGCCCAAGTGCTGAGCCAGCTCACCCTGGAGGGGACCAGGGAAAAGGTTCCCTTCCTGGAGGATGTGCTGCCCCTCTTTGCCGGTAAGACCCCGCTGCTGATCGAGCTGAAGCCGGAAAACGGCAACCATGAGGAGTTGACCCAGAAGGTCACCGCACTGCTCCAGCGCTATCCCGATTTGAACTACATGATCGAATCCTTTGATCCGAGGGTGCTGCTCTGGCTCAAAAAGAACTGCCCGGAGGTCATCCGGGGGCAGCTGGCGGAAAACTACTTCAAGGATGAAAGTTGCACCCTCAAGTGGCCCCTTCGCTTCGCGTTGACCAATCTGATGTGCAACATCCTCACCAAGCCCGATTTTGTGGCCTACAAGTACGAGGACCGGGACTGCCTCGCGCCCAACCTTTGCAAGAAAGTCTGGGGCCCCCAGTTCTTCTGGTGGGTGGTCTACTCTCAGGAGGAGGCCGAGCCGCTGCTTGCGGACCGGGATTTCATCATTTTTGAAGGTTTTGCGGCAAAATAATGGAATCAACACTTGATTTTTGGGAAATACCCAATATAATGATAGGCAAATAACAACAAAAGGAGAATAAAACAATGGCAAAGATCGAAAAAGACACCATCATCGGGGATGTGCTGGATATCGCACCGGAGACCGCCCCTCTGTTCATGGCCATCGGCATGCACTGCCTGGGCTGCCCCTCTTCCCGGGGCGAGACGGTGGAGCAGGCCTGCATGGTCCACGGCGTGGATGTGGACGAGTTCCTCAAGCACCTGAACGCCTTCGATGAAGGCAAGGCGGAGTAACACGACCGAAAAAAGACAGGGGCGCGTCCGCGTCCCTGTTTTTGTGAAAAAAGAAAGCCATGAAACTACCAATTTCCAAGCGCCTGCTCTGCTGTGCGGAGCTGGTGCCGCCTTGCGGCACGGTGGCCGATGTGGGGACGGATCACGGCTATTTGGGCATCTACCTGCTGCAAAGCGGGAAATGCACCCATGTCATCGCCGCCGACCTACGCGAAAAGCCACTGGCCTCCGCAAGAACCAACGCCAGACTGTTTGGCATCCCCATAGCCTTCCCCCTCGGGGGACACAACAGTCCGGGGGACTGTTGTGGGTTTTATCGCCAGTGCGGCAGCTGTGCTGGCGCAACTGGCATCCTTCCGCGCTGGTGCCCCAGTGCGCACACTGGGGCGGATGAGGGGCGTTCCGACAAGGAAGAATGCCCGCATGGCAGCATGGAGTTCGTTCTGAGCGACGGTTTACATAACATAAAGCCCGGCAGCTTCGATACCCTGGTCCTGGCGGGCATGGGGGGCGATCTGATCGCCAATATCCTGGCTGAGGCCCCCTGGCTGGAAGGCGGGGCCTATATGCTGATCCTCCAGCCCCAGTCTGCAGCTAACGACTTGCGCCGCTTCCTGGGAGAGCGGGGCTGGGCCATTGAGCGCGAGCGCCTGGTGCGGGACGGCCGCTTTCTCTATGCCGTCATGGCGGTCCGCCCGGGGCAGGGAGCACCCCTCAGCCCCGGAGAGCAGTATATTTCCCCAGCCTTGCGCCGGGAGGGGGACCCGCTGTTTCCGGCCTATCTCGCCCGGGTCCGCCGCGCCCTGGAATTGACGGTCCAGGGCATCACCCAAAGCAGCGACCCCGCCGACCTCGCCCGCGTGGCGTACTACCAAGCAGCGCTGGAAGAGATCGTTGGGCTGAGGGACCAGTGAGCAGAGCTTGTAACGCTCAACCCGTAGGGGCGGCCATTGGCCGCCCGCGACCTGCACCGCCTTCCCCGTCCACTGTAGGGGGCGGCGTCCTCGACGCCCCGAGCGTATCGGTTCCGTAGGAAAAAATTGAAACGAACCCGTTTCCCGTATCGCACGCACCCGTAGGGACGGCACCCTGCCGTCCGGTTCGCCTCAGGCGAACAATCGCCCGCAAGGGCGATCCAAGCAAGTTCGATCTACGGAAATCAAAGCAAACAACGCACCCGGGCAGGATTTACCTCCGGCAAATGGCATTTGTCTCGAATGCCGGGGGACGGGAG
>JAFOKO010000125.1 GCA_017419715.1 Oscillospiraceae bacterium
CCATGCGGCGGTATTATAACGAGTCGCAAACCTCCTATAATACCTACCACTATGTCCTCAACGGCCAGGGCGATGTCGTCAAGCTGCTCCACGGTCCCAACAAGACCGTCGCGGAATATACCTACGATGCCTGGGGCAATCTTCTCAGCGTTTCCCCCGCCCAAAGCGACGACCCCACAATCGCCGCCCAGAACCCCTTGCGCTACCGCGGCAACTACTACGACACCGAAACTGGGTTCTACTACCTGCAGAGCAGATACTACGACCCGATTGTGAAGCGGTTCATCAACGCGGATAGCTACGGTAGCACCGGAACCGGACTGCTGGGGTACAATATGTTTGCGTATTGTGAGAATAATCCGGTGAACTCTGTGGATCAAGCCGGACATAGGCCGCTAAATGTGAATACCATGATGACCGATTCTGGCGGGGGGTTTATTCCTGCTCCGTGTTCTGCTTATTACACTTCGGAATATGTCCAGTATTGCCAATATCATGAGTATACTCTTAAAGAAGGGCTTAACGCGTATTTCGATCCTGTGCACAACGATTGCGCCAAGGTTTGCGAAGATTCATTTTTTTCATTTTACAAGGGTGTACCAGTATTCAATGTAAAATCAAATATAGTAGATAAAATAGGCCTAACTTCATGGTCCTTTGGTGTAATAGTTTTAAACAATCAACCACATAGTACACGATCCGACCCTAACAATTTTGAAAACACTCTTCGACATGAGTACGGACATACGGTTCAAATGGAGAATTTAGGGCTCGTGAGGTTTTTCGTAAAAGTCGCTGTGCCGTCTGTTATTTATAATCTTAAGTCGCGTAAAGATAGTGAACTTCATAATATGTACTATTGCATGCCTTGGGAACGAGCTGCAGACTTTTATGGAGGCGTCGGCAACAGAAACATAAGTAGCCCGCTATACAATGATTCAGATTGGATTGATTATTGTATCAAGTACTCAGGAGGTTGAGAGAGATGGTAGTTGTTTTATCCAAAACCGCAAGAAGGAGTTTGTACTTAAGTCTATATCTGATGTTGATTTCACTTCTTTGCAGTTGTATCTATTCACCAAGCAAGGAAAAAAGCGTGTACAATAATGGCAGGGTAGATTTATTAGTCTTATACAAATACTCTGTTCCGTTTTTAGGTGATTCTCTTGAATCGGTCGGGGATATCGAAATTTATCCTGTTGAAGTCGATGACTATGGCCGAACACTTGGAATTATGCAGGGCGATCAGACACGAATGGATCCTCTATTCGGCAGAAACGCGGTTTATTGTGTGCTACAAAGCGGTGACAAAAAAGAAAGCTGTTTTTATGAGGATAATTGCTGTATTTCGGTTGAGAATGGTCTTAGTTTAGATGAAGCAATCGAACGGTTGAAGCAGAACAACGACTGGAATACTCCTCTTATGCTGGATAAATGTCGAAGACTATCAATCAACAATTACTCTGCTTCAGGGGCTTTTGATACTGATATTGGATATAACTATAATTTCTTATCTAAAAAAGCCTGCAATGCTGTTCGGTGTTCTGACGAAAACACATGGCTGGATGCAGTTTGTAAAGATGGGCATGGGCTATGGCTGTTTGCACTGATACTTGATCCTATCAAAGAGGATTCTCCTGTTTATTTGATAATGATGCAAGAAAAAAATCCCATTTTGGATAATGGAGAGCCGGAGTTTTCTGTAATTGGTTCACATCTGCTTGAGAAGAGGTCTACACCATGGGAAGAGATTCGAGATTTCAAAAAAGAAATGGGGTGGATATTTGCGGAGATAGAAGACTGAGCCAATTGCGAAGGCGGCTTTCCGATTGAGACCAGGGGTGATTCCTTACTTAAGGTGAATAAGCGTTTTCTTCATGAATCATTTTAAAACCACATGCTCCGGGAGGGCTTCGGCCCTCCCGGTATAGTTCCAACGGCCTGATCAAACAATTGAATCGAAAGACCTACTTCAGTGGGACAGAGACACGGCAGGCATACAGCTTCTCTTACGATGCCTGGGGCAACACCACGGCCATCCGGGTCTGGCAGCCCACAAGTGACGCCGATACCAATTACGAAGGCAAGGGCTATCTTACTCTGGCCAACTACAGCTACGACGCCAGCGGCAAAATGACCAAAATGCGCTTTTCCAGCAACCAGTATGTGATCTATGGCTACGATTCGCTTGACAGATTGACACGGGAAGTGTATTATACCAGCGACGGAAGCGTCCAGGTGGAGTATCAGTATATCTACAGCGCCGACGGGCAGCTTGCCAGGCAGCAGGCGATCCGCAAC
>JAFOKO010000126.1 GCA_017419715.1 Oscillospiraceae bacterium
ACGGGACTCGAACCCATGTTACCGCCGTGAAAGGGCGGTGTCTTAACCACTTGACCAACGGGCCTGGTAGCGGCAATCTGACTCGAACAGATGACAACACGGGTATGAACCGGGTGCTCTACCAACTGAGCTATGCCGCCAGGTGAACTGCTGCCCGAGACGCGCTCGAACAAGCATAAAGAATTATAGCGGATAAAAGAGCGTTTGTCAAGTGTTTTTTTGGCCTCTTGCAATCTTTTCTGCAAAAAAGGCTTGACGAAACGGTGGGAAACGGGTATAATTGCCTCGAACTCTGCGAAAATGCGGAGCAGAAAAGGAGAAGAAGGATATGAGCAACACGCTGTTTTCCCAAATGGCGCAAGACGGCTTTGAAATGGTCGATTCGAGCTTTTGCGTCGGGACTTGGAGAAACTACGCTGTCACGCTGAGGCACTTCAGCGGGAAAAGCTATTATGTCTATGTGGCGATCCGCGTGGAAAGCGCCCAGAACAAGTTGCGCAAGACGATACGGGCGGCGATCAAGACCGCCGGGGTCAAAAAGTGCAATATCAACCAGGTGAACAAAAATTATCTGCTGAGCACGGTCACATTTGGGAAGGAAGAGCGCGAGGAAAACGCGATGCGCGCCTACCTGGATGTGTTGACCAGCGCCCTACGGGACGCCGGGGTGGCCCCGGCCAACACTTGCGCCGTGAGCGGTGCGGCCAACCCGGACAGCCTGTGCATGATGATGAACCAGGCATACTTCGGCTTCCAGCCGGTGAACGCGGCTGCCGTCCGGCAGAGCGGCTACGAGGCACAGGCAAAGGCGGAAGAGAACGAGAACAACGGCAGTTACCTCACCGGCGCCGTCGGCGCGCTCCTGGGCGCACTGGTCGGCATGGCGGCCAATCTGCTGCTGATCGTGTTGCTCAACCGGGTCTCCGCATGGCTCTTCGCGCTGGTGCCGGTGGCCTCCATGTTCGGCTATAAGACCCTTCGCGGAAAAACCAACAAGCTTGCAGTGGTCATTGTGCTTCTTGCGTGCATTCTGATGGTCCCGATCCTGGAGTTTTCCGCCGCGTCCATTGAACTTGCCCGGCAATATGACCTGCCCTTTGGCGAGGCCCTGGGATATGTGGGCGAGCGCTTCTTTGAAGCGGAGGTTCTGAAGGAAGCTTTGCCAGACATGCTGAGGCTCCTGCTCTTCATGGGCTTGGGCCTGCTCATCGGCTGGGGCTATCTCCAAAACTCCCTGAACAGCACCAAGATCAAAAGCGCCCAGGCGCAACTGGATTCCATGCGGCCCAACCCGAACCGACAATAAAAAACTGGATCAGCCCCCCTGCCAGCGTAGCAATGGCAGGGGGCTGTTTTTCATGTTTTCGCATCCACCGCCGCCGCATACAGGGCGTTTTTGGGGACGCCTGTGGCTTCGGCGACCTGCTTCACGGCGTCCTTGGTGCGGACGCCGTCCGCTGTTAGTTCCCGGACCATGGCAACAGCCTGCTCCAGGCTAACGCTCTCGCTTTCAGGGGCCGCGCCTGCCACCACCAGGACATATTCGCCCCGGGGCTCGGCTTCGGCATAGTGGGCTACGGCCTCCCCTAGGGGCAGCCGAAGGATCTCCTCGTGGAGCTTGGTCAACTCCCGGCAGAGACTAACGGGCCGTTCCGGGCCGAAGGCGGCGCACAGCGCGTCCAGGGTTTCCCGCAGGCGGTGGGGGGCCTCGTAGAAGATCATCGTCCGCTCCTCCCGCTTCAAGCCCTCCAGACGGGCGCGGCGCTCTTTTTTCTGAGCGGGGAGAAAGCCCTCGAAGGCGAAGCGCCCCGTGGGCAGGGCGGAGACAGACAGGGCGGTAATGGCGGCGCAAGGGCCGGGGATCGCGCAAACCGGGACGCCCGCCTCGGCGCAAAGCCGCACCAGGTCCTCGCCGGGATCGGAGATGGCGGGACAGCCGGCGTCCGTCACCAGGGCGCAAGACTCCCCCTGCAGCAGCCGCTCCAGGATGCGGGGGCCGCTCTCTTTTTTGTTATGCTCATGGTAGCTCACCAGAGGCTTTTTGATTTCCAGGTGGTTCAGCAGCTTCAGGGACACTCTGGTGTCCTCGGCGGCAATGAAATCCGCCGCTGCCAGGGTCTCGGCGCAACGCCGGGAAATGTCCCCCAAATTGCCGATCGGCGTAGGGACGAGATATAATGTACCGGACATAGGACTTCCTCCGTTCTCAATTCCCGCTTTCCTGCATGTGATAGATCCGCCGATAGTCTTCCGACGGACTGCCGTCGGCGTTGGCGAGCAGCAGGGGCGGGTCCCAGCTCAGACTTGGCTTGCCGCCCCGGGTGGCCTGGATCAGCAGCAGGGAGGGTGCGGCGTTGGGCTTAGGGCATACGGGCCGAAGCCGCTTCGGCTCCAGACCGGCGGCGCGCAGGGCTGTGACCAGATCCGCCAGCCGACCGGGCAGGTGCACCATCCACAGGTTGCCGCCGCTTTTCAGCAGCCAGCCGGCGGCGGAGCAGACTTGTTCCAGCGTGCAGCAGCGCTCCGTCCTGGCGATGGCTTGGACCTCGTCCTTCGGAACATAGCCCCCGCCTACCGGGTAATAGGGCGGGTTGCAAACCAGCTGCCGGAAGCTTCCGGCCGGGAGCAGATCACGGATCTCCCGCAGATCTCCCTGCAGGACCCGAAAGCGCGCCTCCAGGGCGTTTTCCGCCACGGCCCGCCGCATCAGCGTGCAGGCGGCTGCCTGCAGCTCCACCGCCGTCACCGACAGGGAGGGGTCCCGGGCCAGCAGCAACAGGCCGATGGCCCCACTGCCCGCGCATAGGTCGCAAAGCGCCGCGCCCTTTGGCACGGCGACAAAGTCTGCCAGCACCATGGCGTCCGTGCCCAGCCGGAACGCATCCGGCGTCTGGGGCAGCGTGATCCCGTTTTGTAAAAATTCCAAATCCATATTTCTTCGAAAAAAGGGCCTGTGCCGTGGCACAGGCCCTTTTCTTTGGTCTAATTACAGCTCAATGGCCTCGACGGGGCAAGCGGCGGCACAGGAGCCGCACTCCACGCACTGCTCAGCGTCGATGACATACTTGTCGTCGCCCTCGTTGATGATGCCCAGGGGGCAGGTGTCGGCGCAAGTGCCGCACTTTACGCATTTGTCGGTGATGGTGTAAGCCATGGTAGTTCCTCCTTATGTTGTTCTGTGGGTGATTGTGTTTCTTGCTATCCCTATCATAACATGTTTTTTGGAAAATGCAATGGGAAAAATTAAAAAAATTGATTTTTTTTATGAATGATTGTTTAAAAGAGCTGTGCAGAGGAAATCCTTTCCATATTTGAAAAACAGCGCGGAAGGGAAAGGAAGTCAACACATGCGTTTATTGGAACAGTTTGCGATCCCCATGGATCGCCGCCTGCCGCCGGAGCCGGTCCTGTGCCGGGAAGAAGAGCTGGCGGAGCTGGTGAGGGTGCTCTGCCGTCGGAGCAAGAGCAACCCGGTTCTGGTTGGCCCGCCCGGGGTGGGGAAGACCGCCATTGTGGAGGAGCTGGCCCGGCGGATCAGCCGGGGGCAGGCGCCCCGGCAGCTGCAGGGGAAGCGGCTCTGGAGCTTGAATATGGCAGCTCTGGTGGCCGGGACCAAGTACCGGGGCGAATTTGAGGAGCGGGTCCGCGACCTGCTCACGGAGACAGCCCAGGCGGGGAATATCATCCTCTTTCTCGATGAGCTCCACACCATCATGGGGGCCGGGGGCGCGGAGGGCTCCATCGACGGGGCCAATCTGCTCAAGCCAGCTCTGGGGCGGGGCGGCGTCCAGATGATCGGGGCCACCACCCGGGAGGAATACAGCCGCCGGGTGGAAGCGGACCCGGCTCTGGCCCGCCGCTTCCGGCTGGTGGAGGTGGCCCCGGCCACGGTAGGGCAGAGCCTGGAGATCCTCAAGGCCTTGACCCCCGGTCTGGAGCGGCACCACGGCGTGTGCATCCTGTCCCAGGCGGTGGAGGCGGCGGTGCGTATGAGCGAACGCTATCTAACGGGCCGCTTCCTGCCGGACAAGGCCCTGGACCTGCTGGATGAGACGGCCGCGGCCGTGAGCCTGCGGGGCAGCGGCATCGTGGATCGGCAGGCCGTGGCCGGGACGGTGCAGCGCGCCACAGGCATTCCCTTGCGCCGCTTGCGGGAGGGGGACCGGGCCGCGCTCCGGGACCTGGAGACCCGGCTGGAGCAGGCGGTGCTGGGGCAGAGCGAAGCCGTCCACGCTGTGGCCGCTGCCGTCCGCCGTGGGCGGCTGGGGCTGGCGGAGCCGGGCCGCCCCGGAGCCGCGCTGCTGCTCACAGGGCCCACCGGCGTGGGCAAGACCGCCCTGTGCAAGGCCCTGGCCCGGGAGGTCTACGGCAGCGAGAGCGCGATGATCCGTCTGGATATGACGGAGTACGCCCAGGAGCACACAGCGGCACGGCTGCTGGGCGCGCCTCCGGGCTATGTGGGCCACGGCAAAGGCGGGGAATTGACGGAGCGGGTGCGGGCCAGACCCCACAGCCTGGTCCTCCTGGACGAGTTGGAAAAGGCCCACCCCAGCGTGACGGCCCTGCTGCTGCAGATCCTGGAGGATGGACGGCTCACCGACAGCCTGGGTCGGGTCGCGGATTTCCGCAACTGCCTGTTGGTCATGACCACCAACGCCGGGACCCTGGGCCCCAAGGCCAGGGCAGGCTTCGGCGGGGGAGCGGGCAATCAGGAAGGGGAAGCGCTTGCCCGGGCCAGAGTGGGCAGCGCCTTTTCCCCGGAACTGTTGGGCCGAATGGACGCGGTGGTGGCTTTTCAGCCGCTGAACGCGGAAAGCCTGGAGCAAATTGCCGCTTTGCGCCTGCAGGAGGCCCTGCACCGGGTCCGGACAGCAGGCCTGCATGTGGAGCCGGACCCAACGCTTCCGGCCTGGCTGGCCCGCCGCTGTGCCGGGGACCCGGCCGGGGCCCGCGCCTTGCGCCGCCTGCTGCAAAACACCCTCCTGGACCCCGCCGCCGACCTGCTGCTCCGAGGGATCACAGAAGCCTCTCTCAGCCCCGAAGGCTTGCGTGCCGCCACAGCGGCAAATTGACCGCCGCCCGAAGCCTTCCCCGGCCACTGTCGGGGGCGGCGTCCTCGACGCCCCGCGCGTCTCGATGCCGGAGAAAAACTGGGAACGAACCCGTTTCCCGTATCGCACGCAGCTCGTAGGGGCGGCCATTGGCCGCCCGCACCCCGCACGGCACTTCCGGTAGCGGCGCACATCGTGCGCCACGGGAAGCAGTGCGAAGCCGCAACGCCCCTCATCCGCCCCAGTGTGCGCACTGGGGCACCTTCCCCCGAGGGGGAAGGCTCTCCGAAACCGGGACGCCCCTCATC
>JAFOKO010000127.1 GCA_017419715.1 Oscillospiraceae bacterium
GGAGCCGGTGCCGTTCTCATACACGCGGACTCTGGCGACGGAAGCCTTGCGGCGGCCGGTGCCGTAGTGGTAAGCTCTCTTGCTCTCGTACATGGTTCGTTACCTCCTTAGTCCTGGGTCCATTCGACGGGCTTCTGGGCAGCGTTCTTGTGCTCGGCGCCCTTGTAGAGCTTCAGCCGGGTCATAGCGGCGCGGCCGATGCTGTTCTTGGGCAGCATGCCCTTGACAGCCAGCTCCATGGCGAAGTCGGAACGGGACTCCATGAGCAGACGGTACTTGGTTTCCTTCAGGCCGCCGATCCAGCCGGAGTGATGACGGTAGTACTTGTCTTCCATCTTCTTGCCGGTCAGGATGGCCTTATCGGTGTTGATGACGATGACGAAATCGCCGCAGTCAACATTGGGGGTAAAATCGACTTTGTGCTTGCCGCGGAGCAGGTTGGCGGCGATGACGGCGGTGCGGCCCAGGGGCTTGCCGGCGGCGTCAATGACATACCACTTGCGTTCCACGGTCTCTTTCTTTGCCAGTGTAGTGGACATGATGTTTCCTCCGTGTATATCACATTTGATTTGACAAATTCATGGTGCGCGAGTACAATAAGCTTGCCGCGCCTGCTTTTTATACCATATTTCCATGCCCCTGTCAAGCGGTTTTTTCCGGTTTTTTATTTTCCATAGAGGAAGCTCCTGTTTTCTCGAATTTTCTCTTGTTTGCTCGTGAATGCTCACTTTCATTTTTGCGGAGGTCTATATGCAAAAAATGCTCTCTTTGTTTCGCTCCTGTGTGGACGACTATCACATGATCCAGGCCGGAGACCGGATCGCGGTGGGGGTGTCCGGGGGCAAGGATTCGTTGACGCTGCTGGTACTGCTGGCGGAGCTGAGAAAATTCTATCCCCGGCCCTTTACGCTGGAGGCCTTCTCGGTGGATATGGGCCTGGGCGGGATGGACTTTTCTCCCGTTGCGTCCCTTTGTGCGGAGCTGGGCGTGCCCTTCCACAAAATCGACACCCAGATCGGGCCGGTGCTGTTCGAACACCGCAAGGAGAAAAACCCCTGCTCCCTTTGCGCCAAGATGCGGCGCGGGGCCCTGGGCAAGGCCATCACGGAGGCTGGGATCCATAAAATCGCCCTGGGTCACCACCACGACGACGCGGTGGAGACCTTCCTCATGTCGTTGATCTACGAGGGCCGCATCTCCTGCTTCGAGCCTGTGACCTATCTCGACCGCACAGGCGTCACCCAGATCCGCCCCCTGCTCTATATCCCGGAACAGGCTGTGGCGCACTTTGCCGAGCGCTATGAGTTGCCCGTGGTCCACAATACCTGCCCTGCCGACAAGCACACCAAGCGGGAGGAGATCAAAAAGCTGGTCTTCGAGCTCAACGGCCGCTATCCCGGCCTCAAGGACAAGCTCTTCGGCGCGATGCAGCGCTACCCGCTGGCAAACTGGGGATTGACAGAGAAGCGTTAAGGTATCTGTTCAGTCGCTCCGTAGGGCGGCCTGCCCTAAGGCCGCCGTGCCCTCCGATTTGACATGTTTCCGCCGGCCAGAGCTCTGGCCGCCCGACGAGGGGAAGAGGTAACTGAATAGACACGCGTTAAGAAGTAAGAGGTAGGAAGTCGTTTGGACTTCTTACCTCTTACTTCTGCTATAGCTTACTGAGCTTGTGTGGCCTGCAAAATGAACAGGGCCACATAGCTGGCTGCCAGGAGGACGGCGAAGATCAGCGCCGGGAGCCGGGCCTTGCGTTCCTTCTCCTTGGTCTGCTCTCTGGCGTCACCCAGTTGATTCCGGGCCATCATGAAGTAGCCCAGCCAGCGGATCACGGAGAGGAAAGCCGCCCCGTGCAGCAGCATAAAACCAATGACCAAAAGATCTTCATAATTCATGGCGCTATCTCCGTTTGCAGATTTGCCGTGCGGGTTGCGGGTGGCCAATGGCCGCCCCTACGGGCCCTGGTGACGAATCACTGCGCCTCTTCCACGATCGCAATATGCACGTCGTCCAGCTGCTTCTGGTCCACGGTGGTGGGGGCATCCATCATGACATCCTGGGCCTTCTGGTTCATGGGGAAGGTAATGACCTCGCGGATGCTCTCCTCACCGGTGAGCAGCATGATCATGCGGTCCACGCCGGGGGCCGCGCCCGCATGGGGGGGTGCGCCGTAGGTGAAGGCGTTGTACATGGCCGGGAACTTGGCCTTGACCTGCTCCTCGCCCAGGCGAACCAGCTCAAAGGCTTTGACCATGATCTCCGGATCGTGGTTCCGGACCGCGCCAGAGGCGGACTCATAGCCGTTGATGACCAAGTCATACTGGAAGGCTGTGATGCTCAGCGGGTCGACCTCGCCGCGCTCGGCCTTCTCCAAGATCTCCAGGCCACCGTTGGGCATGGAGAAGGGATTGTGGCAGAATTCCAGCTCGCCGGACTCCTCGCCGATCTCGTACATGGGGAAGTCCACGATCCAGCAGATCTGATACTGTTCCTTGTCCATGTGGGCAGGGCAGAGATTGCCCAGCTTGACGCGCAACACGCCGGCGGTCTTCTGGGCCACGGCCTTCTTGCCGGCAGTGAGGCCCACGAAGCAGTTGGGCTGCAGGCCCAGCGCCGCGACGACCTGCTCCTTGACGGGCTGGACGAACTTGGCGATGCCGCCGACGATCTCGCCGTTCTCGTCCAGACGGAACCAGTAGGGCTTCTGCCCGGCCTGGACCTCTACATCGGCGCAAAGCTTGTCGATCTGCTTGCGGGGCGCGTTGAAATCGGATACCACGATGGCCTTGACCGTGTTGCCCGCAAAGGGCTCGAAGCCGATGCCCTGCAGCAGGGCGGTGGCGTCGGTGATCTCCAGGTCGATTCGAAGGTCGGGCTTGTCGGTGCCGTACTTCTCCATGGCGTCGTTGAACTTGATGCGGCGGAAGGGGGCGGGGGTGACCCGCTCATAAAGGCCAAACTGGCGGAACACCGGCTCGATGACGGCTTCCAGCACGCCCAGCACATCGTCCTGGGTGGCAAAGGCCATTTCCATATCCAGCTGATAGAACTCGCCGGGGGTGCGGTCACCGCGGGCGTCCTCGTCGCGGAAGCAGGGGGCGATCTGGAAATAGCGGTCGAAGCCGGCGGTCATCAGCAGCTGCTTGAACTGCTGGGGAGCCTGGGGCAGGGCGTAGAACTTGCCGGGGTGCTTTCTGGCAGGCACCAGGTAGTCTCTCGCGCCCTCGGGGGAGGAGGCCGTCAAAATGGGAGTGGTGATCTCCAGGAAGCCCAGTTCCGTCATGCGGCGGCGGAGCTCGGCCACGACCCGGCTACGAAGAATGATATTCTGTTTGACCGCAGGATTGCGCAAGTCCAGATAGCGGTACTTTAGGCGGGTGTCCTCAGCGGCCTCGCGGCTGCGGTTGATCTCGAAGGGCAGCTCGTTGTGGATGCACTTGCCCAGGACCTCGATCTTGGTGGGGACGATCTCGATCTCACCGGTGGGCTGCTTGGGATTCTTGGCATCGCGCTCCCGAACGGTACCCTCCACGGCAATGGTGGTCTCCTTGTTCAGGGGCTTGAGGATGTTCATCATCTCCTCGGTCTCTACGACCACCTGGGTGGTGCCGTAGAAGTCCCGGACGACGACAAAGGCGAAGTTGGCGCCGACGGTGCGGACATTTTCCATCCAGCCGGCAATGCGGACCTGCTTGCCCGCATCAGAGAGCCGGAGCTCTCCACAGTTGTGGGTTCTGTTTTGGGTCATTGTATCGTTACCTCTTTATGCAGCGCCGACGGTCTGTCGGCAAGAATTACGATTTGATCAGTTTTCCGTTGTTGCGCACGCGCATGTCCTCCAGGATCACATTCGCGGCGTCCACAAGGTTGAGCAGCTGCTGCTCGCCGGTTTGCATATTTTTGAGAGAGATCTTGTTCTGAGCAGCCTCGTCCTCGCCCAGGAAGGCGACGAAGGGAATGCCCAGCTTGTCAGCATACGCCAGCTTGGCCTTGAATTTCCTCTGTTCTGTGTAGAGCTGGGTGCGAATCTCACAGCCCCGGAAGAAGGTAGCGGCCTGCCCGGCGGCAGTCAAGTCCTCGGTCATGGGGATGATCAGCACCTCGGAGGGGGCGGTGTTCAGCTCCTCATTCAGCAAGCCCTGCTCCTGGAGCACATAGAACAGGCGGGTCACGCCGATGGAAATGCCCACGCCGGGCAGCTGGCGGTCGGTGTAGAACGCCGCAAGATTGTCGTAGCGTCCGCCGGAGCAGATGGAGCCAATCTCCGGGTGGTCCAGCATCAGGGTCTCGTAGACCGTGCCGGTGTAGTAGTCCAGACCTCGGGCAATGGTGAGGTCCACGGCAAAGTGGCTCTCCGGCACGCCAAAGGCGGACAGGTACTTCACCACGGTGATCAGCTCTTCCAGACCCTGGTCAAACAGCTTGTTCCTGCCCTGATAGGGGGCCAGCTGCTCCAGCACCTCAGCGTTGGTCCCTCGGATGGAGATGAAGCGCATGATCGCGTCTGCCTGCTCTTCGCTTAAGCCGACGCCCTCCAGGAGCATTTTTTGCACATTCTCGGGGCCGATCTTATCCAGCTTGTCCACGGTGCGCATAATGTCGCCTGCCTGCTCAGACAGGCCCTGCATCTCGTAGAAGCCGTTCAAGATCTTCCGATTGTTGACTCGGATCTGGAAGCGCGCCAGACCCAGCCGGGTGAAGGTGGCATAGATGACGGCGGGGATCTCCGCCTCGTTGGCCACATCCAGCTTGCCGTCGCCGATGATGTCGATGTCGGCCTGGTAGAACTCGCGGAAGCGACCCCGCTGGGCCCGCTCGCCCCGGTAGACCTTGCCGATCTGGTAGCGGCGGAAGGGGAAGCTCAGCTCTCCCGCGTGCAGGGCCACATACTTCGCCAGCGGCACGGTCAAGTCAAAGCGCAAGGCCAGGTCGGCGTCCCCCTTCTGGAAGCGGTAGATCTGCTTTTCGGTCTCGCCGCCGCCCTTGGCCAGCAGGATCTCAGCGGATTCGATCAGTGGGGTATCCAGCGGCGTGAAGCCGTAGAGGGAATAGGTCTCCCGGAGCACCTGCAAAAAGCGCTCCATCTGCTGCTGAGGTGCAGGCAGCAGCTCCATAAAGCCGGACAGCGTCCGGGGGGTGATTTGGGACATGGTGTGTTTCCTCCGAAAATGAATGTAGCGCGGACGATCTGCCCGCCGGAACAATTGAGAATTGCGGTGTTTTCGATTTTGCAAAATGAAAAAATGTTCGTTGCGATTTGAGGACCTGATTGAAAATAAACGCATGTTGCGTGATTCGCACTGGGCAAAAGGCATTAGGCAATAGGCAATAGGCAATAGGGGACGCGGGAGGTAAACTGTACCCATGAAAATGGACACGCAGACTTTAGGTATGTCCCCGGATAGAGACGGGGAAAAAGTACCAAAAGATGGAAGACCCTGTTGTGTGGACACTTTCATAGGGAATACTTTTGTGGTAAAATGTATCCATCA
>JAFOKO010000128.1 GCA_017419715.1 Oscillospiraceae bacterium
AGATAATAAAATCACTGTTTAACGACAGCCTTCGATAATGGCCTTGCCGGAGGACGCGCCCAGGCGGGACGCGCCTGCCTCGATCATGGCAACAGCATCCTCATAGCTGCGCACACCGCCGGAGGCCTTGACGCCCATCTCGGGGCCAACCGTCTGGCGCATCAACTTCACATCGGCAACCGTCGCGCCGCCTGTGGAGAAGCCGGTGGAGGTCTTGACAAAGTCCGCGCCCACGCGCTTGGCAGCCTGGCAGGCCAGGACCTTTTCCTCGTCGGTCAACAGACAGGTTTCGATGATGACCTTGACCTTCGCCTCGCCGTCCACCGCTGTGACCACAGCGGCGATGTCCCGCTCCACCAGGGCCCAGTCGCCGGACTTGACCGCGCCGACATTGATGACCATATCCACCTCGCCCGCGCCGTTGGCAACGGCCTCGGCGGCTTCAAAGGCCTTGACATTGGGGGTAGTGGCCCCCAGGGGGAAGCCCACAACACAGCAGGGCGTCACATCCGTCCCGTCCAGCTCCCGGGCGACCAGCTTGACATAGCTGGGGTTCACACAGACGGAGGCTGTGTGCATAGCCTTGGCTTCGTCACAGATCCGAAGAATGTCTTCCACGCTGGCCTGGGGCTTGAGGCAGGTATGATCGATGTACTTTGCCATCTCAGCAGCCGTAAGTTGTACGCTCATAGATCGACCTTCCTTTTCGTTCGATATAGTTTCACGGTATTATATCACATTTCATTGGATTTGTACAGTATTTTTTGCAGATCGGCCAGGGTATCCACATCCGCCAGCTCCGGTGCGTCCACCTGGATCGTCTCCACCAGCTCCGGAAAGCGTCGGAGGAGCTGTTTTCCGCCCCGGTCGCCGCAAAGCGCCTGCAGCGCCGGGAAGCAGGCGGCGGGAAACACACAGGGATTCCCCTGCCGCTCCCCTGCCGCCGGGACGACGATCCGGGTCGGGTCTTCCGCAAAGCGTTCCACGATCCGAACCACAGTGGCGCGGCGGAGCAGCGGCTGATCGGCCACCAGAAAGAGCAGGCCGTCGCAAGCGGGGCCAACGGCACGAGCGCCCAGGGCCACAGAGTGGCCGATGCCCAGCTCCGGGGCGTCGTTGCGGAGCGCGGAAAAACCGTAGCCCTCCGCCAGCTCCGCCACAGCGTCATACTGGGTCACAACAGCGACCGGCCCCAGCAGCTCCGTGGGGACCGCGTCGAAGGCCCTCCGGATCAACGGCTTGCCGTCATAGCAGGCCAAAAGCTTGTTGCTCCCAAAGCGCACAGCGTTTCCCGCTGCTAAGATCACACAGCCAGTTGTCATGACAGCCTCACTTCCTGCACAATGAAACGGTGGCGGAGCAAAAGCTCCGCCACCCAGCAAAGCGCGGTATTTGTTTAGATCTCAGATCTGGAACCGCTCCTATTTTTCGGTTTTTTTGCTTTTATGCCACATCATCCAGAGGAGGTTCGCACAGAGCATGGGGATCACCGCATAACCTGGACTTTTCGCGCCCCCCGATTGGAGGACATAGCCGACGCCTACCAGCGTCACCGCGGTCAAGAGGCAGGCCAGCAGAAAATATAGCTTGGTAGAATTCATCTTGCGATTTCTCCTCTCTGTTTTTTCTCTCAATCGTCCGTCCGGGCAAAGACCAGATCGGTATCAAACCAGGTTTCACAGCTAAGCGTGCCGTCATCGAAGCTATATTCAACGGTTCCATTGCCATACTGCATGACGCTGCCGCCAATGGAAACCAGCCCGATCTCCGGGAACGCCGGATTGTTGAGCTTGAGCGTGACCGTCTCGCCGTCCTGGAGCCAGGTGCCCGTCTGCTCTTCCCAGCCGTTGGGCGTGACGGCAAAGCGCACCGTCCCGTCGTCCTGCAGGGTGAAGCTCATGTCGTCCTCCAGCGTGTCGATGGAGGAAACATCCATCATTTCCAGCATATATCCCAGCTTCTCTTCGTCACCGGCCAGGTCGATATAGTAGCTCTTGGCGTCCATGCCGTTGATCCGATCGATTTTGTAGCTGCCAGCCGCGGAATTAACTTCCAACGCCTCACCGGCTTCCCCTTCTTCGGTTTCGTTTATGTAAAAGCTATTATCAAAAGTCAGTTCGCCGTCCAATACCAGGACGCCGTCCTCTATTCGGAAGCTGTCCGTTGTCTGGGCATTGTCCTTCTGGCTGTAGACCCACAGGTCTCCCCGATCGTCCCGGGCAGTGATCACGCCGTTCTCAAAGTAGCCGTTCAGGATCTTATCGCTATAGCTTACCGTCTGGTTGCCATTGGAGTCAATGTTTACGGTTTTCTGGGCGTCCATAATCGTAAGCATCAGTGTATCTCCCATGTCGTACCAGTCGCCCTGCAGCATCTCGATGCCGTCCAGTTGGAGATGGCCGAAGGAAGCCGTGCCGTCGTCGTAGAGGGTAAAGCCCAATTCTTCCGCCAGGCTGTCTACATCCTCCACGCCAAGCGCCATGAGCAGCGTCTCCAGATCGGTGCCGCCTTTGGTGGCTAAGTCTTCAAAATATGACTGCACGCTCATGCCGTTGATGGTGCTGAGCTTATACTTGCCAGCGATCGGGAAAGCGGGCTCCGTGGGCGCCGCGGTGGTAACGGGGGTCAAAGGAACGATGCTGCTGCTATCGAGCACATATTCCGGCTCCGTTTCCTTTTCTTTGAGTCCGACCGCTTCAAGAATGTCACAGCCTGTAAGCATCGTTGTGCTCAGCATCATCGCCATGGTAAAAGAAAGCAAACGCTTTTTCATAGATTCCATTCTCCTTTTCAATTCAATTTTTCTGATGGACCTCAGTTTGCCGCAAAGTAGCCGAAGACGGACCGCATCCGGCCCTTGTTATACACAAATTATACCCGTCTCTGGGCATAAATGCAATAGCAAATACTGCAATAATCCGATCATTATTTTGCAGTTTTTGTTAAACCGAAGGAGCGCTTCTAAAAAAGTCTGTACTATTTCTGTGAATTGTGGTAAAATAAAAAATATCCGTTCTGTTTTATTCGGCAAAGGAGGTGGAGCCGTCTATGAGCAAGCTTGGCATTTCTGAGCCCCGCATCGACGGGTACGACAAGGTCACGGGCCGCACCAAATATTATGAAGACCGTGTGCCGCCGGATGCGCTCTATGTGCGCATCAAGCACGCTGAGCGCGCCCACGCCATCGTCCGGGCCATCGACAGCACAAAAGCGGAGGCCATTCCCGGCGTGGTGAAGGTGCTCAGCTGCTTTGATGTACCCGATTGGCCCTTCCCCACTGCAGGGCACCCCTGGTCCATGGATCCCGGGCATCAGGATGTGGCGGACCGCCAGCTGCTGAACCGGCATGTCCGTTACTGGGGCGACGATATCGCCGTGGTCATTGCCGAGACCGAGCTGGCCGCTGTGCAGGGCGTCCGTGCCCTGGAGGTGGAATACGAGGAAATGCCCTTCGTGCTGGACGCCCAGAAGGCCATGGAGCCCGGCGCGCCTCAGATCCACGAGCGTTTCCCCAGCAACATCCTCAAGCACACCAGCTACCGCAAGGGCGACTATCAAAGCGCCATACAGACGCCCGGGCTGGTGAAGGTGGAGGGCTGGTACGAAACGCCTACCGTCCAGCACTGCCACATTGAAAATCACGGCTGCTTTGCCTATATGGAAAACGGGCGGATCACGGTGGTCTCCTCCACCCAGATCCCCCACATCGTCCGCCGGATCGTGGGCCAGGCGCTGGGCCGTCCCTGGGCGGACATTCAGATCATCAAGCCCTACATCGGCGGCGGCTTCGGCAACAAGCAGGACGCCCTCTACGAGCCGCTGTGCGCCTGGTGCTGCACCCAGGTGGGCGGGCGACCGGTCCGGATCGACTGTGCGCGGGAGGAGACCTTCGTTTCCAATCGCGTCCGGCACGCGATCCGCTTCCACATCGTTACCTGGCTCCGGCCCAACGCCACCATCGCGGCCCGGAAGGTAGAGCTCTGGTCCAACCAGGGCGCCTACGCCTCCCACGGGCATTCCATCGCGGCCAAGGCGGTCAATTCCTTCCCCCAGCACTACCCATGCGATAACATGGAGGGGGACGCCTGGACGGTCTACACCAACCGCCCGGCGGCAGGCGCCATGCGGGGCTACGGCATGCCCCAGGCCAGCTTTGCCGACGAGAGCAACATCGACGACTGTGCCGCCGCCATGGGAATGGACCCCATGGAGTTCCGCCAGCTGAACATCATGCCCCAGGGCTTCCACGACAGCTTTTCCGGCAACACCAACTACTATGACAGCTACCGCGAGTGTATGGCAAAGGGCGCGGCGCTGATCGACTACGCCCGCAAGCGGGAGGAATACAGCCACCAGAGCGGCAATCTCCGCCGGGGCATCGGCGTGGCGACCTTCTGGTACAACACGGCGGTCTACCCCATTTCCCTGGAGACCTCCTCGAACCGCATGCTGCTGAACCTGGACGGCACTGTGACGATGCAGTGCGGCGAGACGGAGATCGGGCAGGGCGCCGACACCGCCTTTGCCCAGATGGCCGCCGAAGCTTTGGGGCTCGCCAGTTACCGGGATGTGCATGTCGTCTCCTGCCAGGACACCGACATCACCCCCACGGGCCTGGGCGCTTACGCCTCCCGGCAGACTTATGTGGCCGGCTTCTCTATCCGGCAGACGGCGGAGCTGTTGAAGGAAAAAATTCTGAACTACGCCCAGTCGCTCACCCGGCAGAGCCCTGCCTGTATGGACATCGTAGACGGTGTCATTGTCCGCAAGACAGACGGCTCCGCCCTCATGGGCCTGCAGGAGCTGGCGATGACAGCCCAGTACAATCCCGTTCATTCTGAGCATCTCACCGCTGAGAGCAGCTATACCATCCGCAACAACGCCTATTCCTTCGGCTGCAGCTTTGCCGAGGTGGAAGTGGACCTTGCCCTGTGCAAGGCCCAGGTCATACGGATGGTCAATGTGCACGATTGCGGCAGTCTCATCAATCCTGCGCTGGCCGAGGCCCAGGTGCACGGTGGCATGTCCATGGCGATCGGCTTTGGCCTTTCCGAGCAGCTGCTCTTTGACGAAAAGACCGGCAGGCCTCTGAACAACAATCTGCTGGACTACAAGCTCTCGACCTGTATGGACCACCCGAATCTGGAAGCCAGCTTTATCGAGAATCCGGAGCCTAGCTCTCCCTACGGGACCAAAGCCCTGGGCGAACCCCCCGCCTGCTCCGGCGCGCCAGCTATCCGAAACGCCATCCTGCAGGCCACCGGCGTTGCCATCGATCAACTGCCCCTCAATCCCCACCGGCTGTTCGCGGAATTCACAAAGGCGGGGTTAATCCACGATAGTTGAGGCATCAAAGAACGCGTGATGCTTCCGCTCCGTACCCGGACGGCTGAGAGCCGTCGCTACGCCACGATCTTTAGGAGTGATAAAATGTACGACATAAAAGCGCTCTATGAAGCCGAAAGCGTTTCTGATGCCATCCGGCTTCGCCTGGCGCATCCGGAGGCCCAAATCATTGCGGGCGGGTCCGATGTGCTGGTGCAGATGCGGGAGGGCAAACGCGCCGGGAAAGAACTGATCTCCATCTACATGCTGGACGAGTTGCGGGGCGTCCGCCTCGACGAGGACGACAACATCCGGATCGGCTCATTGACCAGCTTCTCCCACATCACCCGTGACCCCATCATCCAGCAGCATTGTTCTGTGCTGGGGGAGGCTGTGGACCAGGTGGGCTCCCCCCAGATCCGCAACATCGGCACCATTGGCGGCAACACCTGCAACGGCGTCACCTCCGCCGATTCCGCTTCCACCCTCCACGCTCTGGAGGCCATTGTGGAGCTCACCGGCGCCGACGGCGTCCGCCGTCTGCCCATCCACGACTTCTATATCAAGGCGGGCGTGGTAGACATTCGCGCCGAGGCGGGCGAGATTCAGACCGCCATTCTGATCCCAAAGGAAAGCTACGAGAACTGCTATGGCAAATACATCAAATACGGCATGCGCAACGCCATGGAGATCGCCTCTCTGGGCTGCTCGGTCAATGTCCGGCTGAGCCCGGACAAGAAGTACATTCGCCGCTGCCGGATCGCCTACGGCGTGGCGGGGCCTGTTCCCATGCGGGTGCCCTCAGCGGAGGCTGTGGCAAACGGCTCTCCCCTCACCCGGGAGATGATCGACGAATTTGCCCTGGCCGTGCTGCTGGACATTCAGCCCCGGGATTCCTGGCGCGCCAGCAAGGCCTTCCGCCAGCACATCGCCGTGGAAATGGCCCGTCGGGCCTTGACAGGATCCATTGAACGGGCAGGAGGTGTGATCGTATGAGCCAGTACAAGCTCGTCCATTGCAATATCAACGGCCGGGATGTGGAAAAGATGGTCGATGTGCGGGCCTCTCTTACGGACATGCTCCGCAACGACTTCCGCCTGCTCTCCGTCAAAAAGGGCTGTGAGGTAGGCGAATGCGGGGCCTGCAATGTGCTGATCGACGGTGAGGCCTTCAACGCCTGCATCTATCTGGCCGTCTGGGCCGAGGGCAAGCACATCCGGACCCTGGAGGGGCTTACCGGCCCCAACGGGGAGCTCTCCGACATCCAGCAGGCCTTCCTGGATGAAACCGCCGTCCAATGCGGCTTCTGCACCCCGGGCTTCATCATGACGGCTGTGGAGATCCTGGAGACCGGCAAGCTCTACACAGACGACGAGCTGCGCAAGCTCCTGTCCGGCCACCTCTGCCGCTGCACCGGCTACGAAAACATCCTCCGGGCGGTCAAAAAGACCATGTACCGCCGTCTGGGGAAGCAGATCGATTTTTAAGCAGCGTGAAACAGGCAACAGAAGACGGCTCGGGAACCCCGCGTTCCCTCGTCTGCTGTTGCCTGTTTCCTAAAAACCTATCGCCTTACAGCTCCGTCTTCACGCGCCTCCGCCGACGGCGGGGGCGGCGTTTTGCCTTTTTGGCGACCTCTTCTTCAAATTTCTCCGCCAGCGCGGAAGTCTTGTCATAGACCAGGCGACAGACCTTGAGGCTGCCGTCCCGGTCCCGCTCGAAGCGGATGCGGACGATGTAGTCTCCGTGCTCGGGGCAGCTGTTGCGGGAGAGATAGCGGCGGCCCGGCTGGGTGTGCCAGCCCTGGCAGGTCATCTCCCGGCCACAGACCGGACAGAGGTTTTCCTTGCCGCCCATGTCGCCCATGGCGGCAGACTTATCCTCGTAGTCATGGAAGACTCGGCGGCTAACACAGCCCGGGACCTGGGCCCCATGAAGCCCGTCCTCATGCTCCCGCAGGGAACCGTGGTATTCCTCGATGCCCTTTTTCAGATCCAGCTTTGCGCAAATTTGGGCCGTGTGGAAGGCGTCTCCCAGGGCGTCATGGGCCTGGCGGGTCGCTTCGATCTCCAGCATCTCCAGGGCAGTGGACAGGGCCTTCTGGTTGTTGCCCGAGCCGGTCTGGGCGTTGAAGATCATCTGGACATTGTACCAATTCTGGATCCAGACCGGGTCGTAGCCGTTGAGCATCATGTTCCCCGAAAGCAGGGGGATATCGTCAAAGCCCCAGGTAAGGAAGACGCAGTCCTCGCCGCACCAGTTGTAGAATTCGTTGATGGCGTCGTCAAAGCTCAAGCCCTCGGCCTTGAGACGGCTCTCCCGAATTCCGGTGAGCTTCGCCACCCGGCTGTTGAGCCGACGGAAAAACTTGGGCTTGATCAAAACCTGGAATTCGTCTGCAATCGTCTGATCTTCCAGCATCCGAACCGCGCCGATCTGAATGACCTCGCCGCTGATGTGGATGGGAAGTGGCCGCTGTGCCGCGTAGGACCCGGGCCAGGGCTGGTTCCACTCCATATCCAGAATGATATATTCCACGCAAATCGCTCCTTGTTTATACACTAAAGTATAGTTTATCATACTTCAGTCTATAAAGCAATTCTTTTTTTGCCGTGTCTATACAGTTACTCCTTCCCTCGTAGGGCGGCCAGGGATCAGGCCGCCCTGCGGAGCGACTGCACAGATGCTTTTTGCCTGCAGACGCAAAGGACGGGGCCGCGTCGGTCGCGTCCCCGAGAGTTTGACAGTTGCAAACAGCTGCAGAGGCCGCAAAGCCTTGTGCCGCCTGATATTTTTCGTCAAATTCGAAAATAATGCTTGTAGTATGGGAGGGCGTTTATGATATCATACAGCCGGGTAATTCCATTGAGTTTGTACTTCTATCCCAACAAGCATAAGCCTTTTCGTACTCCATACTGTTTGATCGCGCACCCACTTGAGCCCATGCCGCTTTCCTCGTTGGCGCGCAGGGGTGCGCCAGACCGGCAAGGCACCGGGAGGGCAGAAGCTCTCCCGGTGCCTGTTGTTTTGAAATGGTTCACGGGCAGGACGGCCGCTCACTCAGGGCCAGAAATCGTCCCCTGTACTCCATCTGAGGGCCTTCCGCTCCTCTGGCGTTGTTATTGCAGCCCCCATGTCTCGGCGAGCGCCTCATAACTGTCATAGAACTGATCGCTGATATCCTCGCCGGAACGCATACGCTGCTCCAACTCGGCAAACAGCTGGCTGAAGCGCTCGGCGCCCTCCGTATTGAGGTGCAGGGTGTCAAAAAACATCTCATCGTCCGGAAAAAGCGTCTCTATGCCTTTATAGAGATTGAGATCGTAGAACCTCAGACCATGTGCTTGCGCATATTGACTGTACCAGCGATAAGGAATGTCAAAGTCGCCGGAAGAACACAAAAACTCCTTACTTATCGGCGTGGTGACCAGGATCAGCTCAATATCCTTTTCCTTGCAAAGCGCCGTGATTTGATCCAGGCAATCGGCATTCTCCTCGTCGATGGAATCCGAAACTGTATTCCAGCGGCTTCGATAGATGCTCTGGTAGTCGTCGGTAAACTCGTAGCTTCCCGGGCCGGTCGGCACAAAGCCGTATTTCCGATCGCCCTTGTTTTGGACAAATTGACCCTTGAGCTTTGAAATCAGAACATTCACGCCCTCAGATACGAATTTATAATAAACATCCGGCCACTCGTTATAATAAAAATCGAAGAAAAAGCCCACGCGGTCGGAAAAGCTGTCAATCCGCGACATCGTATAAAGGTCGCCCTCGATGCCTTCTTTCCGTCGAACACGCGACATCGTGTTAAAGGAAACTTCAAGCACTACGGTTTTAACCGGGTTGCGGGAAACTTCCTCCTGCAGCAGCAACAGTCGGCTTCGCATGGACATGAGCGCACCGGAAAGATTGTAGCTGTGCGTTCCGAGGATCGGATCGATCACCGTAGGATCGAACGCCCGGTAGGCGTGGGATGCGCCGAGGAACAGCGTGTCCAGCGTGCCTGCAAGCGCGGCTCGTTCGGAGCCATCCTGGAAGTAGTCGCGCTCCGAGCGGAAGTAGAGCTCCATGAAACCGACGCTGATAAAGGCGATGATCAGCAAAAACAGCAGCGTGGTGCGCAGGATCTTCTTAAAACTGTGCATACAAAAACCCTCCGATCCCACCGGATGCTGGCACGCCAAAATAGACGATCATGAAAAATAGCGCGGCAAACAGCAGCAGACGCAGTATGTATGGCACCCGCCGTTCCAGCAGCTCACGAACCGAACCCTTTCGCTGCAGCAGGCTCACAACGAGCATCAGCAGGACCCCGAAAACTGCCGCAAAGAACGCGGCGTGATCCGTTGCAAACGGCAGAAGCCTGCCGAGAGAGGTCGGAATCGTATGCTCCGTGAAGATGCGTTTCCACAGGCCCAGGCCCTGGCGGAGTGTGCCGACTTCGGGCAGAACCTTGATGAAAGTGACCAGGATAAAGGTACGCAAGACCTGAAACGCACGCCAAAGCCAGGCAGATTCATTGATATGCAGCAGGTTTTTGACTTTAGCAAAGGGCCGTTCCATCCACATGGAGACGATAATGAACAGACCGTTCACACCGCCCCATGCGATGTATGCCCAGCTTGCCCCGTGCCACAGACCGGTCGTAAACCAGACGAGCACCAGTGCCAGCGTAGCCGGCAGATAGTCGCCAAAAGCCTTGCCAAGCCGCTGCTTTGCCCATTTGCCGAGCCGTTGGTTCCATTTTGAGACGGCAATGGGGTAGTAAATATAGGTTTTGAACCATGCGCCGAGCGAACTGTGCCAGCGACGCCAGTACTCCGCGACAGACTTGGAGAAATACGGCCGATCGAAGTTTTCGGTAAGCCGGATGCCAAGCATTTGACACAGGCCGCACATGATGTCCATGTAGCCGGAGAAATCCGCATAGATCTGCACGCTGTAGCAGAACGCGCCGGCCAGAGCAGTTAACCCGGCATACTGAGGATAATTCGCAAAAACATCCTTCACATAGCCCGCAACAATGTTTGCGACAACCATTTTCTTGAAAAAGCCCCAAATCAGCCGCTCAGCGCCACGCACATAGTTCGTGTAGTCCAGGCTGTGTTCGGCAAAGAGCTGGCATGAAAGCTCGCTCCATGTGCTGATTGGGCCCTGTGTGATTTGCGGAAAAAAGGATGTGAACAGCAGGACCTTGAGGGGATTGCGCTCGGCTTGCACCTTCCCCCAGTAGACATCAACCACATAGCCGACGGTCTGGAAGGTGTAAAACGAGATACCCAGCGGCAGCAGCAGACGGATGGCGTCATCCGCCCGAATTCCGAAAGCGCTTTGTTCCGCGCCGAACTGCGCCAGCAAAAAGCGGGTATACTTGAAAAAAACGAGCAATGCAAAGCAGAAGAACAGACAAAGCGTCAAAAGCCGACTTCTGCTTCGCTTCATTTGGGCTTTGTAGGCATCCTTTTGCGCCTTGTCGAG
Source organism: Oscillospiraceae bacterium (assembly GCA_017419715.1). Lineage (GTDB taxonomy): Bacteria > Bacillota > Clostridia > Oscillospirales > Oscillospiraceae > JAFRPC01. The sequence goes on from JAFOKO010000128.1 coordinate 10,804, forward strand.
CTCAGCCTTGTGTTCCTTCAAGTATGCCTTCTGGGCATCGGTTTTTTTCTGGATCCCAAGCGCGCTTGCCCAGGAAACCAACGCCGTAGCGACCACAAAGCCGACGCTACGCCAGCCGCCGAAGCAGTAAAAGAACATGCTCGCGGCCAATAACACAAACCACTGTGCCTTTTTTGGCACCAAATAGTAGACAATAATCAGCCCTGCCGCAAAAAGCAGGAACGCAACCGACAGGATACTCATTCGTCTTCTTGGATGTGCTGGATCATCGCCCACATTGCCTTGGCGCTGTTAAAATTCTCTGGAATCAGATACTGGGGCCCGAGCTCAATGTCAAATGTCTCGGAGATGTTGGAGATCAGGGTAATGATCGAGAAGGAGTCGAACACCTTGCCGTCGATCAGCTGGTCCTCGGTTTCGTAATCCACATCGGGGTTAATGTCTTTCAAAAGCTCTAATAGTTCATCCATTTTGTAATCCTCTGTTTCTATTTCATAGTGGCCTTCAAGGCTTGACGATCCAGTTTTCCATTGCGGTTGAACGGCAGCGCATCCATCACCCAGACCTTGCTTGGCAGCATGTAGTCTGAAAGCCGGCCGCGAAGCAGGCCTTGAACCTGCCGCCCATCGAGCGACACATCGGCGCGGAGCGTACAAAACAGCTCGATGCGCTTTTTGTTTTCATTGTACAGGCAGCAGCAGCGTTCGATCTCCGGCAGGCTGTCCGCGACGCTCTCGATCTCGCCGAGTTCGATCCGTCGGCCCATGTGCTTGATCTGGAAATCCTTGCGGGAGCAGAACAGCAGGTTGCCCAGCTCGTCATAGCGGGCAAGATCGCCTGTCTTCAGCACGCGGGCGGTACTGCCGTCCGGCAACATCTGCTCAGAGAAGACGGCAGCGCTTTTCTCCGGGTCACGGTGGTAGCACAGGGCAAGCGCCTCACTTTGCACCCAAAGCTCTCCTTCCTCGTCGGGTAAGCTTACGAAGCCGTCATCCCTGGCAAGAAAGACCCTGCAGTTTGGCAGGGGCCTTCCCATCGGCAAGCGCTCCGGCAGCGTGCCGCGTGGGATCTCGTAGTAACAGCACACGCCCGCCAGCTCCGTCGACCCGTAGAGATTGACATATTGCAGATCCGGCAGCGTTTGCAGCCATTGGCGGAGCTGCTTGATCGGGAAGAGCTCGCCGACAAAGAAGACGCGGCGAAGCGTTTGCGGCATAATCTGTTGGAAAGTCCCGAGTTGCGTCACAATGGCCAGTGCCGTCGGCACCCAGCAGATGTAGGTGATCTTCCGCTCGTTGAGGTATTCTATCAGCCGCACAGGGAAGATGAACTTCTCTGCAGGGATGATTTCGAGCGTGCAGCCGAGCCGGCTCATCAGATACAGATCCTTTGCCGCCGCATCGAAGAAGAAGGGCGTTTGATTGCCGATCACCTCGTCGGCGGTGAGCGAAAAGGTCTCAATAAAAGCGGACAGGAAGCTGCCCATTGCGGCGTGCGACTTGACCACGCCCTTTGGCTTTCCGGTGGAGCCGGAGGTATAGACCAAGCTAAACGGCTGCTCCGGGGAGACGGGCTTCGGCGGAAGCAGCGCCGCATCGGCTTCGTCCGGCGTGAGCAGCGGCAGGCCGAGCGTCTGTGCCAGTGCAGCATCAGAAGACGAGCCCATCAGCACAGTGATCTCCGCATCCGCCAGGATCGTTTGGAGCTTGGCAAGCGGCATATCCGGATCGAGCGGCACATACGGCAAGCCCGCATAGAGGACGGAAAACAGTTCTGCAACGGTATAAGCGCTGCGTGCAACCAGTACGCCGACCGGATGTGCCTGTGGCTGCAGTCTCAGCAGCGCCGAACCAAGCCGGGCTGCCAGCTCCCAGAGCTCGCGGAAGCTGAAGCGCGTAAGCGCGTCGGCTACTGCAAGCTTGTCCGGGTAAGCTTCGGCAGTGTGCTGCAATTCGGTCAAAAGATTCGTCATTTCGTTGTTTTCGCCGCCTTTCAACACGCGGAGCGCTCCGCGACAGATGGTAAGTCTTAATCTTGAACAGTTTACAATAGATTCCCCCAAAAATCAAGGACTAATTTCTTGAACCGAAACGATTTCCACAGGCTCGGCGTTGCGCCCGAAAGCTGCCGCCTCAGACCGGACGGGACGGGTCCTCCGTCCCGTTTTTTCAGTGCTTGGCATACTTGAAAGGAAAGAGGCGGAACGCCTCCCCTTCCCGAAGACCTCCCCCGGGGGAAGGTTTTGCATGACCAGCGCAGGAGGAACGCTCGTTCACTCAGAGCAGGAAACCGTCTCCCCGTCCTCAACCAACATGACAGTGATCGTCTGGGTCGAATCGTCGCTTTCGATTGAAATGTTTATCCCACATTTACGGAGCGCATTCATCAGAGAAATATGATCGACCCACATATCTGCCCAGTATAGTACTGTCCCGTTTTCTTCCGTTGGATCCATACACTCAGTTTTTGGGAGAAGGCCGCGATCTGCCACGGTCTCACGGGAAAGAGTTGCTCCCTGAGCGTCCAATTCCTCCAATAATTTCCAATAATCCTCTTCGAGCAGAAATAAGTGCAGATCGGGAACACTGATAAAACGCTTCCCCAAAAAGGAAAAACACTGTGTTCCATATTCATTCGCCGGTGAATCCGCGTATTCCGCACCGATGGATTTGAGAAACGCTTCGATCGGTATGATCGCATATTCTTCTGTAATGATATAATGCGAGGTATGTACATCCAGTTTCTGTCCGTTCAGGATCAAGCTCGGCGCGTCCGGCGCGTTGCCTCCGAGTGCAGGTGCTTCAATGGACGCCTTCCCCGAATCGAAAGATGTTAGCGCTTCGGGATTCGAAGCATTTGCCCCGTCTGTCAATGCTTCTGTCACGCGATTTGAATGATCGCAACCAGTGCATAACATATAACACAGGATTACAATCATAATTGCTATGTTTTTTCTCATGAAAATTCACCTCATGTGTCTTGCTTGAAGACGCTGAGAGATCCGGGTAAGGAGCGAAGCTCAGCGACGGTTTCAAGTTTAGCAAAAAAGTACATCGGCGTCAATAGCATTTCCCGTTTTTCGGACATTTTTCATCCGCTGAGGCCGGTATAGGAGACGGTGGATTTTCAAGCGCATGGTCCCTAACAATTGATTCCCGGAGCTTGCCGACATGCCCTGTGGAGGAGGGCATTCCGGGGTGCTCCGCAAACGAAAACAGGCAACAGGAAACAGGATATCCGAAGCAGGTTTTCCCGCCGCTCTCCTGTTGCCTGTTGCCTGTTGCCTATTGCCTTAATCTTACTTCTTGCGGAAGGACTTGCAGTCGGTGCACTGGTCCTCGGTGGGATTGTACTCGTGCGTGCCGACGGTGATGCGGTCGAGAGAGCAGTAGTTTTCGCCGCCGCAGTGGTTGGCGCACTGCTGGACCGTGCAGGCGATGCAGTGGTTGGCGTTGGCGCAGTTGTTCTTAGACTGATTCATGAGAAGGCCTCCTTTTTTCATTAAAACATAAATATTCGCACAGCGGAGAATCACCGCTGTGCGATTATTGTACCCCAAAACGGGGATGTTCATACGCAATGCATAATACAGAATGAAAAATGAAGTGACGGGGGATGCGGATTCTTCGCTTCGCTCAGAATGCCGGACGGGAAACCCGTTTGCAGGGGCGTTACCCTGCCGCCGCTATGGTGCCTCCGCCGCGTCGATGATCCGGTCGGCCACGGAATACAGCAGCGCCTGCAAATCCGCATCACGCTCCGCAAGCTCCTGCTCCGGCAAGCCTGTGGTTTTGAAGGAAGCGCTAATCAAGTAATAGTATTCGCCGCAGAGCAGTTCCAAATCCATGTACCGATCCTGTGATGGATAAGAACCCTTCGTCAATTTCGTCTGTGCGTCCCGATATACGGATTCAGCCACTTCGAGCCGAAGAAAACCGTCTAACGGAAGACTCATTATAGACAACGACTTTTTTCTATCCGTTTCCGGATACGTTCCAAAAATATAGTAGCCGCAAGGATCGGAGTTCCGGAATCTGTCACGCAACTTTAGGGTAAACGATTCCGAATTCGTACCATATTCAGCCGGGTCAAGAACAATACAGTCCTTCGTTGCTTCGCATTCAACCAAAGCCTCCCGCAGCTCAGAGATCGACTCAAGCTTTTTTTCTGACGACGGATAAATCGGCCATTTCCAATACAGATAGCCCGCAAGGATCAAAAGCAGTGCAACAAGAACGCCGCCAATAATTCGCAAGCATTTCGATATGGTCTTTTTCATACCTGTTACCTATTACCTCCACTTTCAACTTTCCATTTTCAACTTTCAACTGCGTAGCGGGGCGTCGTGGGCGACGCCCCGCTACAATTGTCACCTGTCAATTGTCACCTGTCAACTGCTCCTCCTCCGAGGGCTGCGGCGCAAAGGACGGAAGCTGCTCGGGGTGGCGGAAGCGGCTGTAGGTTACGGTTTTCGTCTTGGGCACCACCAGGACCTGCCAGACTGTCCCGCCCTGCACAAGCTGATAGCAGAGCACTTCCCTCTCCCGCGGGTCCTGTTCCGGGCGGAAGACGGAAAGATTCAGCGCCTTCACCCGGGCGGCCTCGGCGTTGAACTGCTCCAGCTCGTAGCTTCGGGTGAGCGTCTCCGCCAGGACTTCGCCTTTCTCATAGCGGGCATAGCTTGTCAACTCTCCGCTGGGGAAGGGCGGGTACAGGGCGCGGCCATCGACGGAAAAGCTCCCGCTACGAAACTCCTCCCGGCAGGCGGTCGGATCGTCGGTGTAGCTGCAGGGAATCTGCCCCACTGCATGGGTCATGGAAACCCATGCCACAAAAATCATCAGGCAAAAGCTGGCCGCCGGGATCAAAAAGTGCAGGATCTGCTTCTGGCAGTTGAGCAGCAGATAGGCCGCGCTGATCCAGGCCAGGGCCAGCGCAAACAGCATCAGCGCCAGAAAGAGCAGATTGGCCAGATGCACCTGTCCCAGGTCTGGATAGAAGTGGGGCCAGTCCAGCAATGCCTTTGCGTGGGAAGCGAGCAGGATCAACGCCGCCGCGATCATTGCAAGGCCGACGGCTCGTTTGAACCAGAGCTTCATCTCACTCGGACAGCTTCCGCGTCTCCAGCAGCTTCTGCTTCAGCTGGCCTTCGATCTTGCGGAGCTCGGCCTCGGCATCGGCCCGCTTCTGGCGGCCTTCGGTCTGGATCTGCAGCACTTCGTCCAGGGTGGAGATCAGCTGCTGGTTGGTGTGCTGCAAAGTCTCGATGTCCACGATGGCCCGCTCGGATTCCTTGGCTGTCTCGATGGTGGCCATCTTCAGCTTGTCCGCGTTCTTCTTGAGCAGTTCGTTGGTCATATCCGTCACCGCTTTCTGGGCCTCCATGGCCTGCTGGTTGTGGCTCATGCCCAGGGCCAGCACCATCTGGCTCTTCCACAGAGGAATGGTGTTCACCAGGGAGGACTGGATCTTTTCAGACATCAGGGTGTCGTTGTTCTGCAGCAGACGGATCTGGGGGCCCATCTGGATGGAGATCATACGGGTCAACTCCAGATCGTGCAGCTTTTTCTCGAAGCGAAGGCACATGGCGTCGTAGTCGTTGGCCTTCTGGGCGTCCTCCGCCAGGCCGGACTGCTCGGCCTTCTGCCGCAACTCCACCAGGGTGGTCGCCCGCTCCTGGGCCAGCTTTTCTTTACCGGCCAGGATGTACATGGTAAGCTGCTTGTAGTAATCCAGGTTCTTGTCGTACATCTGGTCCAGGATCACCACATCCTTCATCAGGGTGCGCTGATGCTCCTCCAGCTCATGGGAGATCTTGTTGACATTGACCTCGGCCTTGGCGTACTTGGCCTTGAGGGCCTCGATGCCGTTGCCGGCCTTCTTGAAGATGCCCAGCAGGCCCTTCTTTTCGTCGTCCGCGTCGAAGCCCTTGAGCTCCACCACCAGAGAAGAGATCATGTCGCCCACCTCGCCCAGGTCCTTGGTGCGGACCGAAGCCAGCGCGGAGTCGGAGAAATCCGCCACATTCTTCTGGGCGCCCGCGCCGTATTCCAGGGAGAGGTTGGGGTTGGTGATGTCAATCTTCTGGGCAAAGTCGTGGACGACCTTCTGCTCGGCCTCCGTGAGCATGGAGTAGTCGGGACCGGCCTCGGGAGCGGGGGGCTCGGGCTCCTTGGTGGAGAGCTCCAGCGAGGGCACCGGCTCAAAGCTCGGTACCGCTTCCGTTTTTTCTGCCTCCATGACAGGGGTTTTCGCCTTTGCTTCTTCGCTTGCAAATTTCATTTCAGGAATGGGATCCATCTTTACAGTCCTCCTTGATGGCAAATGTGTACAAACTTGCCCCTACATTTTACCGCAAAACCAGTCATAAGTCAAGAATTGCAGCGTTGACTTCCAAAGAAAAATTGGATATAATAGGCTGAACTATAAAAACCGGAGGTTTTTTTTATGATAAAGACTGCACCTTCCATTCTCTCGGCCGACTTTGTGAATCTGGAGCGGGATATTCGCGCCCTTGGACCGGCGGGGGCCGATTATGTCCATGTGGATGTCATGGACGGACATTTCGTCCCCAATATCAGCCTGGGCATTCCCGTGACTGCCGCCATCAAAAAGATCTCCCCCCTGCCCCTGGATGTTCATCTGATGATCTCCCGCCCGGTGCGCTATGTGGAAGAATTCTGCAAGGCCGGGGCCGACATTTTGACGGTCCATGTGGAATCCGACATTCCCGCCAACATCCGTGCCGCCCTGGAAAAGACGAAGGCCCTGGGCGTCCGGGCCGCCGTCTCCGTCAAGCCCGACACCCGGGCCGAGGCCGTGCTGCCCTATCTGGAGCTCTGTGATTTGATCCTGGTCATGACGGTGGAGCCCGGCTTCGGCGGCCAGAGCTTCATGGCCGACATGATGCCCAAGCTTCGCACGATCCGCGGCTGGATCGACGAAAAGAACCCCAGCTGTGAGCTGGAGGTAGACGGCGGCGTCAACGAAAAGACCGCCCAGCTCTGCAAGGAAAACGGCGCAAATGTTCTGGTGGCTGGCAGCGCATGGTTCAAGAGCCCCGATCCGGCAGCCTTCAACCGGGCATTAAAGGCGTAAATGCAGTATGCAGAACGCAAATAGCGACCCGGATCGTCTGAATGTTCTCTACTGTGACGACGCGCTGCTGGTGTGTGAAAAACCGGCGGGCTGTCTTTCCGAGCCGGGCGCGGGGGCCAATCTGCCCGCGCTGGCGGCGGACTGGCTTCGGGCGCGGGGGGAGGACCCGGAGCTTCGCACCGTGCACCGGCTGGACAAGGCCGTGGGCGGACTGATGGTGCTGGCCCGGACCCAGGCAGCCGCCGCGTCGCTGATCGACCAGATCGCGGCCCGCACGGTGGAAAAGGAATACTTGGCCGTACTCCGGGGCGCCCCCGCCCAGGACGAGGCCGTCTTAGAGGACCTGCTCTTCCACGACAGCCGCACCAACAAGACCTTCGTGGTCACCCGACCCCGCAAGGGCGTGCGGGAGGCGAAGTTATCCTACCGCGTCGTGGGCAGGGCTGGCATGCCGGAACAGCCCTTGACCCTGGTGCGCGTCCGGCTCCACACAGGCAGGACCCATCAGATCCGCGCCCAGTTCTCCCACCGGGGTCTGCCCCTGCTGGGGGATATCCGCTACGGCAGCAAGGCCAACCACGGCCCAGCCCTCTTCTCCTGCCGTCTGGCCTTCGACCATCCCACCACAGGCAAACGCCTGGAATTTGAACGGATGCCGCAAGGAGCGCCGTGGGATCAGTTCAAACCATAAAGGCGTTCGTCGCAAAACCGGGACTTCCTGTGCAAAAGACATCCGTGACCAGTCACGAGGGGACACGGAGCAGGCAAGCGTTTATTTTCAATCAAGTCTTTAAACTGCAAGGAACACAAATATAAAACGACGAGGTACATCATGATCAACAACACCATTGCCGCGCTGGTCGAATATGCCCTGCAAAAGGGGCTCATCACCGAGGACGACCGCGTCTATTCCGTCAACGCGCTGCTCGAGCGCCTGCATCTGGACAGCTTTGAGGCCCCCGAGACGGTGGAGGTCCGGCCTGTGAGCGAAATGCTGGACACGCTCACCGACTACGCCGTTGCCCAGGGGTTCTGCGAGGACGACCCCACTTGCCGGGACCTCTTTGACACCGGCCTGATGGGCTGCTTGACCCCCCGGCCCTCCCAGCTCCGCCCCATGTTCCGGGCCCTGCTGGCTGAGGATCCCAAAAAGGCCACCGACTGGTACTACGCGCTAAGCGGGGCCACCAACTACATCCGCTGGAACCGGATCCAGCGAAACATGGTCTGGCAGGCCCCCACGGAATACGGGGCGCTGGACATCACTGTGAACCTGTCCAAGCCGGAGAAGGCCACCACCACCGGCGCCGCCTTCCAGGCCGCCAAGCAGGCTGCCGTCTGCTACCCCAAGTGTATGCTCTGTGTGGAGAACGAGGGCTATGCGGGCCGCTATGATCACCCGGCCCGGCAGAACCACCGCCCCGTCCCCTTCGTGCTGGACGGCGAGGACTGGTTCCTGCAATACTCTCCCTATGTCTATTATAACGAGCACTGCATCGCCTTCTCCGGCAAGCACTACCCCATGGTGGTGGACGGTCACTCGCTTCGCCAGCTGCTGGACTTTGTGACCGTCTTCCCCCACTACTTCATGGGCTCCAACGCCGATCTGCCCATTGTGGGCGGTTCCATCTTCACCCACGCCCATTTCCAGGGCGGGCGCTATGATTTTGCCATGGCGAAGGCCCCCATCGAGACGCCGCTGTGCTTCCGGGGCTTTGAGGATGTGGAGGCCGGGATCGTCAAATGGCCCATGAGCGTCATCCGTTTGCGGGGCGCGGACCGGTCCCGCGTCGCGGCCCTGGGCGAACGGATCTTGAACCGCTGGCGCGACTACAGCGACGAAAGCGTCTGCATCTATGCCGAGACCGAGGGCGTGCGCCACAACACCATCACCCCCATTGCCCGCCGCCGGGGCAGCGACTATGAGCTGGACCTGGCCCTCCGCAACAACCTCACCACCGAGGACCTGCCCCTGGGTGTCTATCATCCCCACCCGGAGCTGCACCACATCAAGAAGGAAAACATCGGCTTGATCGAAGTCATGGGTCTGGCCGTTCTGCCGCCCCGGCTCAAGCGGGAGCTGGCAAGGCTCGCGGAGCTGCTCATCTCCGGCGGCGACCTGTGGGCCGACGAGTTGACCGAAAAGCACGCCGCCTGGGCGGAGGAACTCAAGACCCGCTACCGCTTTACCCTGGAGAATGTGGACCAGATCCTCCGGGACGAGGTGGGCGTCGTCTTCTCCAAGTGCCTGGAGCACGCGGGCGTCTATAAGCGCAACGAGGAAGGCCAAGCCGCATTCTTGCGCTTCATCGACGCGGTGAATGGGGCGCGGGATTAAGCGCCCCCGTAGGGGCGGCCATCGGCCGCCCGCAACCCGCACCGCCTACCCCGTCCACTGTAGGGGGCGGCGTCCTCGACGCCCCGCGCGTATCGATGCCGTAGGAAAATAAAGGAACGAACCCGTTTCCCGTATCTCAAGCACCTGTAGGGACGGCACCCTGCCGTCCGCAAGCCGCACCGCACCTGGTAGCGGCGCACAGTGTGCGCTACGGGAGGCAGTCTGAAACCGCAACGCCCCTCATCCGCCCCAGTGTGCGCACTGGGGCACCTTCCCCCGAGGG
>JAFOKO010000129.1 GCA_017419715.1 Oscillospiraceae bacterium
CCGGTGGGGCCCAGGAAGAGGAAGGAACCCACGGGCCGGTTGGGATCCTGGATGCCGGCACGGGAACGCTGGATGGCCTCGGTGACGACGCGGACGGCCTCGTCCTGTCCCACAACGCGCTTATGCAGCCGTTCGTCCAAATGCAAGAGCTTGTCCCGCTCGCCCTGGACCAGTTTTGCCACGGGAATGCCGGTCCAGCGTTCAATGATCTTGGCGATCTCCTCCTCTGTGACCCGGTTACGGAGCAGGCTCTGCTCTCTGGCGTTTTGTGCCAGTCGCTCTTCCTCCTCCAACTGCTTTTTCGCCTCCGGCAGGTCGCCGTATTTCAACTTGGCAGCAGCCTCCAGGTCGTAGGCCTGCTCCGCCTTCTCGATCTCGGCGTTGAGCTTCTCGATCCGCTCACGCAAGGACTGGACCTTGGCAATGGCGTCCTTTTCGTTCTCCCACTGGGCCTTCATCGCCTTGAAACGGTCCCGGTGCTCCGCCAGTTCCTTCTGCAGCTCAGCCAGACGGCCCTTGGAAAGCTTATCCTCCTCATTCTTCAGAGCGGCCTCCTCGATCTCCATCTGGATGATCTTGCGGCGCACCTTGTCCAGCTCCGTGGGCATAGAGTCCATCTCGGTGCGGATCATGGCACAGGCCTCATCGATCAGGTCGATGGCTTTATCGGGCAGGCAGCGGTCCGTGATATAACGGTCAGAAAGCTTGACTGCAGCAATGATGGCCGGGTCGGTGATCTTTACGCCGTGGAAGACCTCATAGCGCTCCTCCAGGCCACGAAGAATGGCGATCGTGTCCTCCACAGTGGGCTCGTTCACCAGCACCGGCTGGAAGCGGCGCTCCAGGGCAGGGTCCTTCTCGATATACTGGCGATACTCGTCCAGGGTCGTCGCTCCGAGGCAGTGCAGCTCACCCCGGGCCAGCATAGGCTTGAGCAGATTGCCCGCGTCCATGGAGCCCTCGGTCTTGCCAGCTCCCACAATGGTGTGCAGCTCGTCGATAAAGAGCAGGATCTTGCCCTCGCTCTTTTTGATCTCATTCAGAACGGATTTCAGTCTTTCCTCAAACTCGCCCCGATACTTGGCGCCGGCGATCAGGGCGCCCATATCCAGGGAGAAAATCGTCTTGTCCTGGAGGCTCTTGGGCACATCCCCCCGGACGATCCGCTGGGCCAGGCCCTCCACAATGGCAGTCTTGCCCACGCCGGGTTCGCCGATCAGAACGGGGTTGTTCTTGGTCTTTCGAGACAGAATGCGGATCACATTGCGGATCTCCTCGTCCCTTCCGATGACCGGGTCCATCTTTTTGTCTCTGGCCCGCTGGACCAAATCAGTACCGAATTTCTCAAGGGCTTCATAGGTGTCCTCGGGGTTGTCGGAAGTGACGCGCTGGTTGCCGCGCACTTCGGCCAAGGCCTGCATGGCCTCCTCGCGCTGGATCTGATAGAGCTGGAACAAGGCCCGGACTGTGTTGTCCGGCCGATCGATCATCGCAAGGAAGAGATGCTCCACTGAGACGAATTCGTCCTTCATGGACGCGGCGACCTCCTCTGCCTGAGAGAAGAGCTGGTCCACCGAGCGGGCGATATAATACTTCCCTGCCTCTCGCCCGGAACCCGTGACGGCGGGCAACTGGCGAAGCTTCTCTTCCACCGCGGCCTCCAGGCTCTCCGGGGTCTTTCCCATGCGTTTGAGCAGTTGGGGGATCAGACCGTTCTCCTGCTTCAGCAGTGCCATCAAAAGATGTAGCTGTTCGATTTGCTGATGGTTGTGGTTCAGAGCGATGCTTTGCGCGTCCTGGATGGCCTCCATGGAGCGCTTGGTGTATTTGTTGGCATTCATGAAACTACCTCCTTTTGCGTGTAAGAACGCTGAACGGTTTAGCACTCTTTTCTTGTGAGTGCTAATCTCTTTGTGCACATCATATACCCAAAAGTGCAGAATGTCAAGTAGGTCAAAAAAATTTAAAAAATTATGTTAACTTAATACTTTTGTAAAATCTTTTACCTTACATTTTTAATAATTCTATATTAGAATATAACCATAAGAACCGTTTTCGTTTTTCATTCCTCCTTTCTTCTTTGGCATTACCCGGAGGCTTGTCCTCCGGGTAAGACATTGCCCGGATGCAGCAGCATCCGGGCAATCTTTTTTCTGCACGCTTTCTCTTGCGTGCATAGAATAGAATTGGTGATGTGTATGGATCCGGGCGCAATAACGGCTATGATCACTGCTTTGGCAAACGCTTTGGCTTGCAGGCTGGACAACGACAGTCTGGGCCTTCTCTCTGCCCAACTCGTTCAGTTGGGCGATACGCTGGCAACCATCGCGGCGCAACGGAGCCTCTGTGCAAACCGTTCCTGCACTGAAGGATCTGATCAGAAGCACTCATAAGCAGCAAGCTTCGGCTGGAGCGCATGATCGCGGCAAAGATTCGGGATCTTATCTCCAAATTTTTCCAGCGCGTGCGGGAGATCATCGGGCAGGCGTCGCATACCTCCGAGGCCGCGAGGATCGTCGACCAGGCGGAGGCCGAGGTGCAGGCCACGCTTCGCAGGCTCTACGCCGAGGGCATCGGGGCGGCGATGCGGAACAGCGCGCAGACCGGGGCGGAGACGAAAAACGCCGCCCCGGAG